>NZ_JBEZIH010000009.1:0-257353 GCF_040650935.1 Streptomyces sp. NPDC048565 | reverse complement strand
GTGATGGCGGGTTCGGGTGGTTTGTTTGTGTTGTTTTCTTCGGCTGCTGGGGTGTTGGGGGCTGCGGGGCAGGCGAATTATGCGGCGGGGAATGCGTTTCTGGATGGGTTGGCGGCGTTCCGTCGGTCGCGTGGGTTGTCGGGTGTGTCGGTGGCGTGGGGGTTGTGGGAGGAGCGGAGTGTGATGACGGGGGGTCTGGAGCGGGCGGATCTGGCGCGGATGCTTCGTATGGGTGTGCTGCCGATGTCCAACGAGGAGGGACTGCGACTCTTCGACACCGCCGCGCAGTCTCCCGAGAGCGCGGTCCTGGCCGCCCGCCTCGACGCCCGCTCCCTGGCGGCCGGTGACGCGGCCGCCCATCCCATGCTGCGCGGCCTGGTCCGGAAACCGTCCGCGCCCCGGCGCCGCAGCCTGACCGAGGCCGCCCGCGGAACCGGCACCGGGGACCGGGCCACGGAGCTGCGGGACTCCCTGCTCCGGCAGCAACCGGACGGACGCCGGTCCACATTGCTCGACATGGTCCGCACCCAGGTGACCACGGTGCTCGGGCACGCGGACGCCGACGCGATCGCGCCGGACCGTGCGTTCAAGGAACTCGGTCTCGACTCGCTCACCGCCGTCGACCTGCGCAACCGGCTGAGCACCGCCACGGGGCTGCGGCTGCCCGCGACGCTGGCCTTCGACCACCCCGACTGCTCAGCCCTCGCCGGACACCTCCTCGCCGAGATCCTCGGAGTGGAGCACACAGCCGCCGACCCCGGCCCGGACGGCCAGGAGGCTTCCGGAACGCACCCGGCCGACGACCCGATCGCCATCGTCGGCATGGCGTGCCGCTACCCCGGAGGCGTCGCCACCCCGGAGGACCTGTGGCGGCTCGTCGACTCCGGCGGCGACGCCATCGGCCCGCTCCCCGCCGACCGGGGCTGGGACCTCGACGCCCTGTACGACCCCGACCCCGACACCCCCGGCCGTGCCTACGTCCGCGAGGGCGGCTTCCTGCACGACGCCGGGCGCTTCGACGCGGAGTTCTTCGGTATCTCGCCGGTGGAGGCCCTGGCCACCGACCCCCAGCAGCGGTTGCTCCTCGAAACGGGCTGGGAGGCCGTCGAGCGGGCCGGCATCGTCCCCGCGACCCTGCGCGGCAGCCGGACAGGGGTGTTCGTCGGCTCGCACTACCAGGAGTACGGCCCCCGCCTGCACCAGGCCGGACAGGGCATCGAAGGCCACCTCATCACCGGCACCGCCGGCAGCGTGGTGTCCGGGCGGATCGCGTACGTCCTGGGTCTCGAAGGCCCGGCCGTCACCGTGGACACCGCCTGCTCGTCGTCCCTCGTCGCCCTGCACATGGCGGTGCGGGCGCTGCGGGCCGGAGAGTGCGACCTCGCGCTGGCCGGGGGAGTCGCGGTGATGCCGGGGCCCGGTGCTCTCATGGGCTTCAGCCGCCAGCGAGGCCTGGCGCCGGACGGGCGCTGCAAGCCGTTCGCCGACGCGGCGGACGGGACCTCCCTCGCCGAGGGCGCGGGCGTCCTGCTGGTGGAACGGCTCTCCGACGCCCGCCGCCACGGACACCAGGTCCTCGCCCTGGTACGCGGGACGGCGACCAACCAGGACGGCGCCTCCAACGGGCTCTCCGCGCCCAACGGGCCGTCCCAGCAGCGCGTCATCCGCGCCGCCCTCGCCGACGCCCGCCTGACGACCTCCGACATCGACGCCGTGGAGGCGCACGGCACCGGCACCCGGCTCGGCGACCCGATCGAAGCGCAGGCCGTCCTCGCCACCTACGGCGCCGACCGCGCCGCCGGCGCGGTTCCGGTACGGCTCGGATCGGTGAAGTCCAACATCGGTCACACCCAGGCCGCCGCCGGGGCGGCCGGCATCATCAAGATGGTGCACGCCCTCCACCACGGCGTACTGCCCCGCTCCCTGCACCTCGACAAGCCGTCGGACCACGTCGACTGGACGAGCGGCGCCGTCGAGCTGCTGCGTGACCCCGTGGCCTGGCCCGCCACCGACCGGACCAGGCGCGCCGGAGTGTCCTCCTTCGGTATCAGCGGCACCAACGCCCACGTGATCATCGAGGAGGCTCCCCGGGCGGAGCTCGCCCCCGCCGCTGACTCCACCGGTGACGCGCCCGAGCCGGCCGGCACCGTGCCATGGGTACTCTCCGGACGTTCCCCGGGCGCGTTGCGCGCCCAGGCGCGCCACCTCCTCGCGTACCTGCGGCAGCAGCCGTCCGACGCCATACCTTCCCCCCGCGACCTGGCCGTCGCGCTCGCGACCAGGCGATCGCTCTTCGCGCACCGGGCCGTCGTCACCGGCGAACGCCACGAGGAGCTCGAATCGGGACTGCGGGCGCTCGCCGCAGGCGGGCCCGCGCCCCATCTGGTGACGGGCGGCCCACCGGCCGGGCGTACGGCGGTCCTGTTCACCGGTCAGGGCAGCCAGCGCCCGGGTATGGCCGGAGAGCTCCACCGCACCCATCCGGTCTTCGCCGCCGCCTTCGACACGGTCTGTGCCCGCTTCGACACCCTGCTCCCCGACGAACCGCCTCTGCGGGACGTCGTCTTCGACACAGGGGAGACGGCCGCACACACCCTCACCGGAACGCTCCACGCCCAGTGCGCGCTGTTCGCGGTCGAAGTCGCGCTGTACCGGCTCCTTGTCTCCTGGGGCATGCGCCCCGGGATGGTCGCGGGCCACTCCGTCGGCGAGATCACCGCAGCCCATGTCGCCGGTGCGCTCACCCTCGCCGACGCCTGCACGCTCGTCGCCGCCCGTGGCCGGCTCATGCGGGATCTGCCCGAAGGCGGCTCGATGGTCGCCGTACGGCTGCCCGAGACCGAGGTCGAGCCGTTGCTGGCCGGCCATGCCCACGAGGTCGGCATGGCCGCCGTCAACGGCCCCGACTCGGTCGTCCTCTCCGGCGCCGAGGACGCCGTCGCCGAGATCGTCACCCAGCTCGAGGAGCGCGGTGTGCGGACCCGTCGGCTGACGGTGTCCCACGCCTTCCACTCGCCGCTCATGGAACCGGTCCTGGCCCCACTGCGCGCCGAACTGTCCGACCTCGCCTGCACCGTGCCCGAGATCCCGGTCATGTCCCATCTGACGGGCCGGTTCCTGCCCATGGACCGTCCGGTGGAGCCGGAGCACTGGGTACGGCACGTGCGGGAGCCGGTCCGCTTCGCCGACGGAGTCGCCGCGCTGGCCGCCCGGGGCGTGACCACCTTCGTCGAGATCGGTCCCGACGCCGTACTGTCCGCGGTGGGCCAGGACAGCGCGCCCGAAGCCGAGTTCGTCCCGACGCTGCGCGCTGACGAGGGCGAGGCCGCCGCCGTGACCCGAGCGGCCGGGCAGCTCTTCGCACGCGGCGCCGACATCGACTGGACCACCGCACTGGCCGTCCCGAACGGTGTGCCTCGCGCGGTAGAGCTGCCTACGTACGCCTTCCAGCGGGCCGACTACTGGCTGCCCTCGGACGGCCTGTCCACGAACGGCGATCCCCGGCGCCCGGCCGGCCGGCCGGGCGCCCTTCTCCACGATGCCGACGATGCGACACTCGCCGCGGAACTCGGCCTGGGAGACGCCGGGTCGACGGTCGCGTTGCTGCCGATCCTGGCCGCCTACCGCCGTCGACGCGAGGAGGAGAGCCGCATCGACGGCTGGTGCCACCGCGCCACCTGGACGGCGACCACCGTCCCTCCGTCCGCACCGGCCGGCACCTGGCTCCTCCCCGTCCGCGCGGAGCAGGCATCCGACCCGTGGGTCACCGGCCTGGTGGCGGCGCTCCGCGCCGAAGGCGCGGATCCGGTCCTCGTGCCTGTCACCACGGACGACGAAGCACTGGCCGCACAGCTCCGCGCCGCGGCGGACGAAGCCGGTGCCGTCTCCGGCGTACTGTCCCTGCTGCCCCTCGCTCCCGGACGGCACCCTGCCCATGACGTGGTGCCCCTGGGCGCCGCGCTCACCCTGGCGCTCCTGCGTGCCCTGGAGGAGAACGGCAGCCGCCTCCCCGTTTGGCACGCCACGCGTTCCGCGGCGGCGGTCGGCGCTGCCGAGCAGGTCCTTCACCCGGAGCAGCTCGGAGTGCAGGCGCTCGGACGCGTCGCCGTCCTGGAGTCTTCAGGGCACTGGAGGGGCACGGTCGACCTGCCCGAGCGGATCGACGGCTGGACCGGCGGCCGGCTCGCCGCGGTGCTGGCGTACAGCGCGGCCGGCGGCGGGAACGGGAGCGGCGAGCCATGCGAGAGCGACATCGCGGTGCGCGGCGCCGGTCTCTTCGCCCGTCGCATCGTCCAGGCACCCGGCACCGCACCCGCGGGCACCACACCGGCCGGCCCCTCCGCCACCTCTTGGCCGCCCGCGGGCACGGTCCTCGTCACCGACGGGGGCGGACCCCTCGCCCGACAGATCGCCCTGCACCTCGCCCGCGGTGGCGCCGAACACCTTCTGCTCGTCCGCCACCCCGACCGGCAGGGCCCGGACGCGACCGATGGCCTGCGCGCCGAACTCACCACCCTCGGCGCGCGCGCCGACATCGTCGTCCGCGACCTCGGCGACCGTGCCGAGGCAGCCGCCCTGCTGGACGGCATCCCCGCGACCGGCCCGCTGACCGTGGTCGTGCCCACCGGCACCGCATCAGACAGCCCCACCGGCACCGCATCCGACAGCGGCACGCTCGCCCAACAGACCGTCACCGGGCTCCAGGACGCCCTGCGAACCGACGCCCGGGCGGCCCGGAACCTGCACGACCTCACCCGTGACCGGGCCGAGCCGGCCGTCTTCGTCCTCCTCACCACCCTCACCGCCGCCGTCGGCGCCCCCCGGCAAGGCGCACAGGCCCTGTCGGACGCCCTCCTGGACGCCCTGGCCGTGGAGCGCCGAGCAGCCGGACTGCCCGTGACCCGTGTGGCCCGCGGGCCGTGGGCGGGTGCCGCGGAGGACACCGTGGCCCGTGCCGACGGCCTGGTCCCGATGAGCCCTGACCTCGCCCTGCGAGCCCTCGACCGTACCGTCCGTGCCGTCCGCGCCCAGGAGACCGGGATCGCCGTCTTCGACGCTGACTGGCGGCGTCTGGCGAGCCACGTCGCCGCCACCCCCGCAGCCCGGCCGCTGGCCAGGCTGTTCGACGGCGTCCCTGCGCTGCGCGACGCGGTACGAAGCGCCGGCACCGTGCGCGAGGACCCCTACGCCCTGCACCCGGACGAGTTCCTGCGCCGCCTGGGGGCGCTGCCCGCCGGGGAACGGAGCGGCGAGATGCTGCGGCTCGTGCGCACCCATGCCGCGCTGGTGCTGGGCCACGACACCGATGACGTGGTGGCCCCCGACCGCAGCTTCGTCGAGATGGGCTTCGACTCGCTCACCGCGACCCGCCTGCGCAACCGGCTCGGCGCCGCGACGGGTCTTCAGATCAGCGCGGCCACCGTCCTCGACTGCCCCACCCCGGACACCCTGGCCGACCACCTGCTCGAACTCTGCACGGGCCCGCGCACCCGCCCCCGCCCCCGACTGCGCCCCCGGAACCGCGACTGACACCCACCGTCCCCACACGTCGCCGAGACCGGCACGGACACCGAAGCACCGACACGGCGGCGGGGCCGGCCCGGAGGCCGGCCCCGCTCCTTCGTCGCGGACGGTCAGCGTTTGACGCCCAGGCTCAGCCCGTGCTCGTACGGCAGCCCCGGAACGGTGCCGACGTCCTCGAACCCGGCCTCGCACAACCACCGTTCGTAGTCGCGCGCCGGATAGGCCATGCCCTGGCCGCTCGCCAGCACATTGAAGTACAGCCCGAGACGGGCGCCGAAGACTCCGTCCGTCTCGTCGTCGGAGACGTTGTAGCCGTACACCACGACCCTGCCGCCCGTGGGCAGCGCGTCGTACGCCTTCCTCATGAGGAGCAGGATCGCGTCCTCGTCGAAGATCTCCAGCACATGGCTGAACAGCACGGCGTCCGGCCCCTCGGGGAACGGATCGGTGAAGATGTCACCGGGCGTCACGCTCACCCGGTCGGGCTGCGCCTCCGCGTCGGAGGCGAGCCGGGAGACGCTCGGCATGTCGAACACCGTCGTCCTGAGCTCCGGATGGCGGGCGACCAGCCGCGCCGATGTGCTGCCGTCCCCGCCGCCCACGTCGAGGACGTGCCGTACGTCCCCGAAGACCGGCTGCTCGATCAGCGCGTCCACCGAGCGGAGCGTGAAGGCGGTCATGGCCCGGTGGAAGACCTCCTCCAGAGGAGGATTGCGGGACAGCCGTCCGTACAGCGTCGGCTCGTCACCGGGATGGGCGGCCAGGGCGGTGTTGGTGCCCGCCCGCAGAGCCGTCGTCATGTCCGCGAACGCGGGATAGTAGACCTCCTTCCAACCGGTCAGGATGTGGCTCCAGCTGTCCGGCTCCTCGTCCGCTGCCAGCAGGTCCTCAGCGACGGACGAATTGTGGTAAGCACCGTTCCGACGCTCCAGCAGCCCCGTCGTACAGACCGCCTGGAGCAACACCCGGAGCTGGTGCGCGGGCAGACCGCAGAACGACCGGATCTCCGCCGCGCTCGCGCCGGGACTCCCCGACAGGAATGCGAAGATCCTCAACTCGGCCGCAGTGGTGACGGCGTTGAACAACGCCGGAGCGTTGACGAGGAAGTGGAAGCGTTCGAGGACCGGATCGTCTTTCTGGGCGGCGTTATTCATCGTTCTCCCGGGAAGGAAGGGCGTCAGCCGGCACGCCATGGTGGTCCCGGCACGCTAGGTGGGCGAAAACCGAGCGACAACGACGATCCCCGCCGTTACGGACACATGGCCGCCCGCGCGCGGACGACCGGCACCGCCGTCGGGTGCCGCACGCCGACGCCGCTCGTAACTGTGGCTCCCACCGATGCTGGGGACCCCCGCTCCTCAGCACCATCTCTACTGCCCGCACAGGGTCGCGACACGTCCGCCTGGACGGCCCGCGCGGATGCAACGGACAGCCCGGCCAGCACTGAGGAGTGCACGTGATTCCTGCGTCGTACGCGCAACGCCGGCTGTGGCTCGTGGACCGGCTGGAAGGCCCGAGCGCCCTCTACGTCGTCCCGCTGGTCCTGCGGCTCTCCGGGCGGCCGGACGTGACGGCCCTGCGGGCGGCGCTGCACGACGTGGTGACCCGCCACGAGGCGCTGCGCACCCGGTTCCCCCAGGTCGACGGCGAACCCGTGCAGGAGATCGTGCCCGCCGTCGCGCTTCCCGACCTGCTGACCGTGGACGGGGTACCGGCCGACGAGCTGGAGGCCGAGATCGGCCGCACCGGCCGTCACGTCTTCGACCTGACGGCCGGCATCCCGTTCCACGCCCGGCTGCTCACCGTCGACGACCGGACGTCGGCGCTCGTGATCGCCCTGCACCACATCGCCGCCGACGGCTGGTCCGCCGCCCCGCTCTGGCGTGACCTCTCCGCCGCCTACACCGCGCGCCTGGCCGGGGCCGAGCCCGACCTCGCGCCGCTGCCCGTGCAGTACGCCGACTACACCCTGTGGCAGCGCGAACTGCTCGGCGACGCCGATGACCCCGGAAGCCTGCTCGCCGAGCAACTCGCCCACTGGCGCGCGGCGCTGGCCGACGCCCCCGAGGAACTCGCGCTGCCCACCGACCGGCCGCGGCCCGGCGCCTCCGCCCACGACGGAGGCGCTGTACGCCTCGACACCCCGGCCGACCTGCACGCCCTCCTCGCCGACGTCGCGCGTGCCGAGAACGCCACCATGTTCATGGTCTGGCACGCCGCGGTCGCCGTACTGCTCTCCAAGCTCGGCGCAGGCGACGACATCCCCATCGGCAGTCCGTTCGCCGGACGCGACGAGGCCGACCTCGAAGACCTCGTCGGATTCTTCGTGAACACCCTCGTCCTGCGCACCGACCTGACCGGCGACCCCGTCTTCACCGAGGTCGTCCGGCGGGTGCGCGTCGCGACAGTCGGTGCCATGAACCACCAGGACGTGCCCTTCGAGCGGCTGGTGGAGGAACTCGCCCCGGCCCGGTCACTGACCCGGCACCCCCTCTTCCAGGTCAACCTCACCCTGCACAACACCCCACAGGCCCGGGTCGACCTGCCCGGCCTGACGGCCGTCGCGGACTTCGCGGACCTGCCGCTGGCCAAGTACGACCTCGACTTCCAGATCCTGGAACACTTCGACGAACAGGGCCGGCCGGCCGGTCAGCGCGTCGAACTCCACTACTCCGCCGACCTGTTCGACCGCGCCACCGTCGAGACCCTCGCCGGCCGGCTCCTGCGTGTCCTACGGCAGGCCGCGCGCACCCCGCACCTCGCGCTGCACGCCGTCGACGTCCTCTCGCGCGCCGAACGCGAGGCACTGCTCGCCGCTGCGGGCGACACCGCGGCCCCGCCGCCCGGGGCGACCGTGCCCGACCTCTTCGCCGCCCGGGCCGCCGCCCATCCCGAGGCGACAGCCGTGACCCACGACGAGAGCAGCCTGACCTACGCCGAGCTGGACGCCGAGTCCAACCGCCTCGCCCGCCACCTCGTCGCGTGCGGCGCCGGACCCGAGACCCGCGTCGCGGTGTCGCTGGACCGTGCTCCCGGCCTGGTCGTCGCGTTGCTCGCCGTCATGAAGGCGGGCGCCGCGTACCTCCCGCTCGACCCGGCGTACCCGGCCGCCCGGATCGACGCACTGCTCACCGACGCCGCCCCCGACCTCCTGCTCACCACAGCAGACGCCGCCGCACACGCCGTCGCCCCTTCGGGCCTGCGCCGCGTCCTGCTCGACGAACAGGACGTCCGCACCGCCGTCGGCGCCCGGGACGCCGGCCCGCTCGCCCAGGACGAACGCCGCACCTCCCTGCGGCCCGGCCATCCGGCCTACGTCATCCACACCTCGGGTTCCACCGGAACACCCAAGGGAGTCGTGGTCGCCCACGCCCAGGTGACCGCGCTGCTGCGGACCGCCGCCGGCCGGTACGGCTTCGGCACCGACGACGTCTGGACCTGGTTCCACTCCTACGCCTTCGACTTCTCGGTGTGGGAGCTGTGGGGCGCGCTCCTCACCGGCGGCCGGCTCGTCGTCGTCGGCCATGACACCACCCGTTCCCCGGCAGACTTCCACGACCTCCTGGTCCGCGAGGGCGTCACCGTCCTCAGCCAGACCCCTTCCGCCTTCCAGCAACTCGACCGGGCCGACGCCCGGCAGGACACCGCCGCGCTCGACGCACGGCTACGCCTCGTCGTGTTCGGGGGCGAGGCCCTGGACCCCGCGCGGCTCACGGAGTGGCACGCCCGTCACGGTGCCGAAGGTCCGCGCCTGGTGAACATGTACGGCATCACCGAGACGACCGTCCACGTCACCCACCTCGACCTGGACGCCGACAACCGCGGCGCGCCCGGCGTGCACGGCGGCAGCCCCGTAGGGCGCCCCCTCGACCACACCCGCGTGTACGTCCTCGACGACGCGCTGCGGCCCGTACCGCCCGGCGTGCCCGGGGAGATGTACGTCACCGGTTCCGGATTGGCGCGCGGCTACCTGGAGCGGCCCGGAACGACCGCCGCACGCTTCGTGGCCTGCCCCTACGAACCGGGCGAGCGGATGTACCGCACGGGCGACCGGGCCCGCCGCGCCACCGACGGAACCCTCACCTACCTGGGCCGCACCGACGACCAGGTGAAACTGCGCGGCTTCCGCATCGAGCCCGGCGAGGTGGAGGCCGCCCTGCTCGGCCATCCGCAGGTGGCCGAGGCCGCCGTCGTGCTCCGCACCGACACCCCCGGTGACCGGCGCCTCGTCGGTTACGTCGTCCCCCGTGACCCGGCCGGTGCCACCGGCGAGGACGGTGCGGAGCTGGCACGCCGGGCGCGTGAGTACGCGGCGGCGGTGCTGCCCGCCCACATGGTGCCCTCCGTCTGCGTACCGCTGGCGCGGCTCCCGCTCACCGCCAACGGCAAACTCGACCGTGCCGCGCTGCCCGCCCCCGGCCGGGAGAGCACCACGGTCCGTGGACGAGGCCCCGCGACCGTGCGCGAGCAGATCCTCTGCACGGCCTTCGCCGACGTCCTGGACCTGCCCGAGGTCGGAGCCGATGACGACTTCTTCGCGCTCGGCGGCCACTCCATGCTCGCCGTACGCCTCCTCGACCACCTCCGTGCCGAGGGCGTCCGCGTCGACATGCGGACGCTGTTCACCGCCCCGACGCCTGCCCGGCTGGCCACCGTCGCGGGTCCCGAACCCGTCCGGATTCCGGAGGGCACCGTGCCGCCCGGTGCCGCACACCTCACCCCGGCGATGGTCCCCCTCGCCGGTCTCACCGAGGACGAGCTGCGTACCCTCACCGACGCCCTGCCCGACGGCGCGGCCGGTGTCGCCGACGTCTACCCCCTGGGGCCCCTCCAGGAGGGCCTCTTCTTCCACCACCGGTTCCACGCCGGAGCGGGCAGCACCGGGTCCGGAACCATGAGCGGCGCCCACACGGGCACCGGCGGCCAGGACGCCTATGTCGTCCGCTACGTCCTGGGATTCGACACCGCGCAGCTCCTCGACTCCTTCCTCGCCGCGCTGTCCCAGGTCATCGACCGGCACGACGTCCTGCGCACCTCCCTCGCCTGGACGGACCTGCCGCACCCCGTGCAGGTCGTGCACCGGCACGCGGAACTGCCCGTCACCGAGATCGACCTGGGAGAAGGACCGGACCCCGTCGAACGCCTGCTGGCCCACGGCGACGAGCCGCTGGACCTGCGCAGCGCCCCGCTGATGGACGCCCGGACCGCCACCGAGCCCGGCACCGGCCGCCGGCTCCTCGCCGTCCGCATGCACCACATCACCCAGGACCACACCACGCTCGACCTGGTGCTGCGCGAAACGACCGCCGTACTCGCCGGCCGCGGCGACGGCCTGCCCGCTCCGCGCCCCTACCGCGACTTCGTCGGACAGGCACTGCTGAGCACCCCCGCCGAGGAACACGGCGCCTACTTCGGCCGGCTCCTCGGCGACGTCACCGAACCCACCGCCCCCTTCGGCGTACGGGAGGTGCGGGGCAGCGGCACCGGTGTCACCGAACGCCGTACCGTCCTCGACGGACGGGTGACGGCCCGTCTGCGCGACCAGGCCCGTCGCGCCGGAGTGAGCGCCGCGACCGTCCTGCACGTCGTGTGGTCCCGGGTCCTCGCCGCCGTGTCCGGACGGGACGACGTCGTCTTCGGCACCCTCCTCCTCGGACGTATGCAGGCGGGCGACGGCGCGAGCGATGTGCCCGGCCTGTTCATCAACACCCTCCCGGTACGTGCCCGCACTGCTGCCACCGACGTGGCCGGAGCGGTCCACGCCATGCATCACCAGCTCGCGGAGCTCCTGGTGCACGAGCACGCCTCGCTCGCCGTCGCCCAGCGCGCAAGCGGCGTGCGGGCACCCGCCCCGCTGTTCACCGCCGTACTCAACTACCGGCACAACTCCGAGGGCGGCCCCGGCGCGGTCCTGCCGCCCGGCACGGAGCTCCTCGCCTTCCGGGAGCGCACCGACTACCCGCTGATCGTCTCCGTCGACGACGACGGCAGGGCGCTCGCTTTCGACGTCCAAGCCGCAGCTGCGCTCGACCCCGACCTCGTCACCCGGCTGCTGCACGCCACCGCCGAGCGCGTCGTCGACGCCCTCGAACAGGCCCCTGACACCCCGCTGGCCGACCTCGACGTACTGCCGGCCGCCGAGCGGCACCACATCCTCACCGAGTGGAACGACACCGTCGCGCCCGGTCCGGTCCCCACACTCGACGCCCTCTTCGCCGACCGGGCGGCCGCCACCCCGCACGCCCGGGCACTCGCCTTCGACCACGAGAACACGTCCGCGGACCACGAGGACGGACGCGAAGAGGGGCACGGCGGAACCGGACACCTCGACTACGCCGAGCTCGACGCCCGTGCCAACCGGCTGGCCCGCCACCTGATCGGGCACGGCGTCGGCCCCGAGGACCGCGTCCTGCTCCTCATGGACCGCTCGCCCGACCTCGTCGTCGCACTCCTCGCGGTCCTCAAGTCCGGTGCCGCGTACGTACCCGTCGACCCGGACCAGCCCGCCGAACGCATCGCCCACCTGTGCGGTGACGCCGCGCCCGTGGCCGTCCTCACCCGCACCGCACACGCCGGGGACGTGCCCGTTGACGCCCCGGTCGCGATCGTCGTGGACGACCCCGCCGTACGCTCCACCGTCGCGGCACTGTCCGCACATCCGGTCACCCAGGGCGAGCGCTCCACCCCGCTCCACCCCGCCCACCCGGCGTACGTCATCTACACCTCCGGGTCCACCGGCACCCCCAAGGGCGTCGTCGTCCCGCACTCCGGAGCGGTCAACCTCCTCGCGTTCCGCTGGCCCGGCCTGACCGCCGACAGCCGCCTGCTGCAGTTCGCCTCGATCGGCTTCGACGTCGCGACCTGGGAGATCATGACGGCCTTCTCCGCCGGAGCATGCCTGGTCGTGGCGCCCGCCGCCCGCCTGCTGCCCCGCGCGGGCCTGGAGGACCTCGTCGAACGGCATGCCGTCACCCACCTGCAACTCCCGCCCACCGTTCTCGGTATGGCCGAGGACGACCACCGGCTGGCCCGCGTACGCACCCTGCTGGTCGCGGGTGAGGCCCTCGGCCAGTCGCTGGTGGACCGTTGGGGCGCCGGCCGCTGGTTCGGCAACGCCTACGGCCCGACCGAGATCACGGTCATCGCCGCCGCGGACGGTCCCCTGCGCCCCGGCGACGCCCCCACCATCGGCCGCCCCCTGCCAGGCGTCCGCCTCTACGTCCTCGACGCCCGCCTCCAGCCGGTCCCGGACGGCGTCGACGGCGACCTGTACGTCGCCGGCGCCGGAGTGGCCCGCGGCTACCTCGACCGGCCCGGACTCAGCGCCGAACGCTTCGTGGCCGACCCCCACGGAGCGCTCGGCACCCGTATGTACCGCACCGGCGACAGGGTCCGCCGCACCTCTGACGGCCGCCTGCTGTACACCGGGCGCGCCGACGACCAGGTCAAGATCCGCGGCTTCCGTATCGAGCCGGGCGAGATCGAGACCCGGCTCATCGAGCACGAAGGCGTGGCCCACGCCGCCGTCGTCGCCCGCGACGACGTACCCGGCGCCCCGGGCGACAGGCGTCTCGTCGCCTACGTCGTGCCGACCGACCCCGGCGCCACCGGTTTGCCCGCCCTGCTGCGCGAGTACCTTGCGGCCCGGCTCCCGGCCCACCTGGTGCCGGCCGCGTTCGTGTCCCTGGACCGGCTGCCGCTGTCGGTCAACGGCAAGCTCGACCGGGCCGCGCTGCCCGCCCCGGACCCCGCCACCGGTGCCGGCGCCGCGCGTCCCACGGGTACGTACGACGAACTCCTGTGCGCAGCCATGGCGCAGGCCCTGGGCCTGCCGCGGGTCGGTGCGGACGACGACTTCTTCGCGCTCGGCGGGCACTCGTTGCTCGCCGTCCGCCTGGTGAGCCGCATCCGTGCCGTCCTGGGCGTCGAGATCCCGGTGCACGCGGTCTTCGAGGCGCCCACGGCGGCGCGACTCGCAGCGCGGATGGGGGAGTGGACCGGGATCGGTGTGCGGCCTGCGGTGGCGGTGGGGGTGCGGCCCGGGCGGTTGCCGTTGTCGTATGCGCAGCGTCGGTTGTGGTTCGTGGATCGGTTGGAGGGTGCGAGCGCGCTGTACGACATTCCGTTGGTGGTGCGGTTGTCGGGGCGGGTGGATGTGGGTGCTCTGGGTGCTGCGTTGGGTGATGTGGTGGTGCGGCACGAGGCGTTGCGGACGCGGTTCCCGCAGGTGGAGGGGGAGCCGTATCAGGAGGTCGTGCCGGTGGGTGAGGCGCTGGTGGAGCTGCCTGTGGTTCCTGTCCGGGCGGATGAGTTGGAGGGGCGGATCGAGGAGTGTTGCGGGTATGTCTTCGATCTGGCTGGTGAGCTGCCTGTGCGGGCGACTCTCCTGACCGTGGACGAGGAGAGTTCTGTCCTGGTTCTGGTCGTGCATCACATCGCGGGTGACGGGTGGTCGCTTGCGCCTCTGTGGCGGGACCTGTCCACCGCCTACGCCGCCCGCCGGGCCGGTCACGCCCCTGGCTGGGAGCCGCTGCCCGTGCAGTACGCCGACTACACCCTCTGGCAGCGGGACCTGCTCGGCGACCCCGGAGACCCCGAGAGCGTGCTGGCGGAGCAGACCTCCCACTGGCGTACGACGCTGGGGGGCCTCCCCGAGGAACTCACGCTTCCCACAGACCGGCCGCGCCCTTCCGTCGAAAGCCACCGGGGCGCGGCGATACCCGTCCGTGTACCCGCCGAACTGCACGCACGGTTGGCGGAGCTGGCCAGGTCCGAGGGTGTGACCATGTTCATGGTGTGGCAGGCGGCGGTGGCCGTGCTGCTGTCGCGGCTGGGCGCGGGGGAGGACATCCCGCTGGGCAGCCCGGTCGCGGGACGCACCGACGAGTCCTTGGAGGACCTGGTCGGGCTCTTCGTCAACACCCTCGTCCTGCGCACCGATCTGTCCGGCGATCCCGCCTTCACCGACGTACTCGCCCGGGTCCGCCGGGACGCACTGGGTGCACTGCACCATCAGGAAGTCCCGTTCGAGCGACTCGTGGAGGAGCTGGCACCGCCCCGTTCGATGGGCCGCCACCCCCTCTTCCAGACCGTCCTGGAAGTGCAGTCCACACCCCTCCTCGTCCCGGAGCTGGCCGGAGTGGACGTGGAGGTACTGCCCCAGGCGGTCCGCGACGCCAAGTTCGACCTCGACCTGCAGGTCGCCGAGCGCTTCGACGCCGACGGACGTCCCACCGGCATGGAGGGGGAACTCGTCTATGCCGCCGACCTCTTCGACCGCACCACCGCGGAGGCCCTGGCCACCCGGCTGTTGCTCGTCCTCGACGCCGTGGCAACCACTCCCGGACGGCCCGTGCACACCGTCGACGTGCTCGACGAGGCCGAGCGGCGGCTGGTGCGGGACCGGTCCGGTCAACAGCCGGAGATCGGCGGCCCGGACGCCCGGGTCTACATCCTCGACGACCGGCTCATGCCCGTTCCGCCCGGCATGACCGGACGGCTCTACACCACCTGCGACGAGTCCACGGACGACGCGGTCGCAAGCCCGTTCACCGAGGAGGAGTCCGCCATGCGACCCACCGGAGCACATGCCCGCTGGGATGAAGGGGGACGCGTACGCATCGTGGCGCCCGGCACCGGAACAACACCGGAGACGGACGCACAGCCGTCCGTCACCGCCCCCGTCCGGCGCGGAACAGGGCTGCGCGAGGAACTGCTCCGCACCGCCTTCGCCCACGTACTCGGCGTGGAGGAGGTCCTCGCGGACGACGACTTCTTCGCGCTCGGCGGCCACTCCCTCCAGGCCGTGCGCCTGGTGAGCCGCATCCGCGCGGTCCTGGGCGTCGAACTGCGCGTGCGGGACCTCTTCGAGACACCGACCGTGGCCGGACTGGCCGCCAGGCTGGACGAGGAGACGGGGACGGATGTGCGGCCTGCGGTGGCGGTGGGGGTGCGGCCCGGGCGGTTGCCGTTGTCGTATGCGCAGCGTCGGTTGTGGTTCGTGGATCGGTTGGAAGGTGCGAGCGCGCTGTACGACATTCCGTTGGTGGTGCGGTTGTCGGGGCGGGTGGATGTGGGTGCTCTGGGTGCTGCGTTGGGTGATGTGGTGGTGCGGCACGAGGCGTTGCGGACGCGGTTCCCGCAGGTGGAGGGGGAGCCGTATCAGGAGGTCGTGCCGGTGGGTGAGGCGCTGGTGGAGCTGCCTGTGGTTCCTGTCCGGGCGGGTGAGCTGGAGGGGCGGATCGAGGAGTGCTGCGGGTATGTCTTCGATCTGGCTGGTGAGCTGCCTGTGCGGGCGACGCTCCTGACCGTGGACGAGGAGAGTTCTGTCCTGGTTCTGGTCGTGCATCACATCGCGGGTGACGGGTGGTCGCTTGCGCCTCTGTGGCGGGATCTGTCCACCGCCTACGCCGCCCGCCGGGCCGGTCACGCCCCTGGCTGGGAGCCGCTGCCCGTGCAGTACGCCGACTACACCCTCTGGCAGCAGCGGATGTTCGACGACGAGGACGCCTCCGACAGCCGTCTCACCGCGCAGGTCGAGCACTGGCGGGCCGCTCTCGACGGCGTCCCCCACGAACTGGCCCTGCCGTTCGACCGGCCCCGACCGGCGAGGCCCGGGCGTGGCGGTGGCTGGGCCGATATCGAGGTGCCCGCCGAACTGCACGTGCGGATGGTGAAGCTGGCCAGGTCCGAGGGTGTGACCATGTTCATGGTGTGGCAGGCGGCGGTGGCCGTGCTGCTGTCGCGGCTGGGCGCGGGGGAGGACATCCCGCTGGGCAGCCCGGTCGCGGGACGCACCGACGAGTCCCTGGAGGACCTGGTCGGGTTCTTCCTCAACACCCTCGTCCTGCGCACCGATCTGTCCGGCGATCCCGCCTTCACCGACGTACTCGCCCGGGTGCGGACGACTGCCCTGGACGCCCTCGACCACCAGGACGTCCCCTTCGACCGGCTCGTGGAGAAGCTGGCCCCCACCCGCTACACCGACCGCGTGCCCTTCTTCCAGGTCCTGGTCGCCGTACAGAACATGCCGCAGGCCCCCGTCGCGCTCGACGGCCTCGACTCCGACGCCGCGCCCGGAAAACCCACCACGGCCAAGGTCGACCTCGACGTCCAGGTCGTCGAGCTCCACGACGAGGACGGCGTACCGAACGGCATGACCGGCGGCCTCACCTACGCCACGGATCTCTTCGACCACTCCACCGCCGAGACCCTCGTCGCCCGGCTGCTGCGCGTCCTGGACGCCGCCACCGCCGACCCCGCCCGGCAGATCTCCCGTATCGACGTCTTCGACCCCGCCGAGCGGCGCCGCCTGCTCACCGAGTCGAACGGACCCCGCAGCGACACCCTGGCGCTCACCGTCCCCGAGGTGTTCACCATCCGGGCCTCCCGCGCCCCGAAGGCGATCGCCCTCGACACCGGTGCCGAACAGGTCACCTACGGACAGCTGGAGGCGCGCTCGAACCGGCTCGCCCACCACCTCATGGATCTCGGTGTAGGCCCGGAGACCGTGGTCGCCGTCGTCATGGACCGCTCCCCGGACGTGGTCACCACCCTGCTGGCGGTCCTCAAGGCAGGTGGGGCCTACCTCACGCTCGACCCCACCCAACCGGCCACCCGCAGGGCCGAGATGGCCGCCCTCGCCGGAGCCGAGGTATGCCTGGCCGACGGACGCCACGCCGACGAGGCACGCGGCATGTTCGCCACCGTCGTCGTCGCCGACGCGGGAGACTCCGCATGGGCGGACCGGCCGGCCGGCACCGTCGCCGGACGCAGCCTGCCCGACCAGCTCGCCTACATCATGTTCACCTCCGGCTCCACCGGCGAACCCAAGGGCATCGGAACCACCCACCGCGACATCGTGGACCTCGCCGGCGACCGCTGCTGGCAGTTCTCCGGCACCGCCCGCGGCATGTTCGCCGCACCGCACACCTTCGACGGCTCCACGGTCGAGGTGTGGGTACGGCTGCTCACCGGCGGCGCCCTCGTCGTCACTCCGCCCGGGCGGACCGACGCCGCCCGGCTGCGCGGGCTCGTCGCCGACCACGGACTCACCCACGCCCATCTGACCGCCGGCCTGTTCCGGGTCATCGCCGAGGAGGACCCCGCCGCCTTCACCGGCGTCCACGACGTGCTCACCGGCGCCGACATCGTCCCCAAGGAGGCGGTCCGCCGGGTCCTCGAAGCGGTCCCCGGCATCGTCGTCCGCAGCAGCTACGGACCGACCGAGTCGACCGTCATCGCCACGCAGATCGCACTCACCGACCCCGACACCCTGGGCGAGGTCGTCTCGATCGGCCGCCCCATGGACAACACCGGCGTGTACGTCCTCGACGACCGTCTCCGGCCCGTCCCCGCGGGCGTCGCCGGCGAGGCGTACATCGCCGGTGCCGGACTGGCCCGCGGCTACGTCGCCCGTGCGGGACTCACCGCCGAACGGTTCGTCGCCTGCCCCTTCGACGCCGAAGGCGCACGCATGTACCGCACCGGCGACATCGTGCGCCGACGGGCCGACGGCGCACTGGAATTCGTGTCCCGGGCCGACGACCAGGTGAAGATCCGGGGCTTCCGGGTCGAGCCCGGCGAGGTCGAGAAGCTCCTGGCCGCTCACCCCGCCGTCGCCCAGGCCGTCGTCACCGTCCGCGAGGACACGCCGGGGGACAAGCGTCTCGTGGCCCATGTGACCTACGTGCCCGGTGAATCCCTCTTTGACGTACGCGAGTTCGTCGCCGGACACCTGCCCGAGTATCTGGTGCCGGACTCGGTCGTCGTACTGGAGCGGCTGCCCCTGACCGCCAACGGCAAGGTGGACCGTGCGGCCCTGCCCGCCCCCGAGGCGGTGAGCGCCGGGGCGCCGCGCCGGCCGCCGTCCCTGCGCGAGGAACTCCTCTGCTCCGTCTTCGCGCAGGTCCTGGACGTCCCCCGGGTCGGTGTGGACGACGACTTCTTCGCGCTCGGGGGCCACTCGCTGCTGGCCGTGCGCCTCGTCAGCCGGATCCGCTCCCTCCTCGGCGCCGAGATCCCCGTGCAGGCCGTCTTCGAGACGTCCACCGTCGCCGGCCTCGCCGCCGTCGTCGAGGACGCGGTCTCCACCGGCACCCTGCGGCCCGCCCTCACCTCCCGCGACCGGCCCCGGCGGGTGCCGCTCTCGTACGCCCAGCGCCGCCTGTGGTTCGTGGACCGGCTCGAGGCCGCCGGGCCCCTCTACAACATCCCGCTCGCGCTGCGGCTGACCGGCACGCTGGACACCGGCGCGCTCCGTGCGGCCTGGACCGACCTGCTCACCCGCCACGAGAGCCTGCGCACCCGGTTCCTGCACGCCGACGGCGACCCCTACCAGGACATCGTCTCCCTCGACGACTTCCCCCCGTACTTCGCCGTCGAGACCGTGGACCGCGCGGACCGGGACGCGCGGATCACCGAAGCCGCCGGTCACGTCTTCGACCTGACCGCCGGACCGCCCGTCCGGGCCACCCTTCTCGACGTGGAAGGACCGGACAGCGACGAAGCGGTGCTCGTCCTCCTCACCCACCACATCGTCGCCGACGGCTGGTCGATGGTCCCGTTGCTGCGCGACCTCTCCACCGCCTACACCGCCCGCCGGGCCGGCCACGCCCCCGGCTGGGAGCCGCTGCCCGTGCAGTACGCCGACCACACCCTGTGGCAGCGCGACCTGCTCGGCGACGGCGACGACCCCGACAGCATCCTCGGCAGGCAGGTCGCCTTCTGGCGGGACGCGCTGAGCGACAGTCCCGAGGAGCTGACCCTGCCCACCGACCGGCCGCGGCCCGCCGTGGCCAGCCGCGAGGGCGGGTGGGTCCCCATGGCCACCCCGGCCGGCCTGCACGCACGCCTGACGGAACTCGCCGTGGCCCAGGGAACCACCACCTTCATGGTGTGGCAGGCGGCACTCGCCGTCCTGCTCTCCCGCCTCGGCGCGGGCCAGGACATTCCCGTCGGCAGCCCGGTCGCGGGCCGTACCGACGAGGCCGCCGACGATCTGATCGGCTTCTTCGTCAACACCCTCGTGCTGCGGACCGACCTCTCAGGCGACCCCACCTTCACCGAGGTGCTCGGCAGGGTCCGCAGGGCGGCGCTGGGAGCCCTGGGACACCAGGACATACCGTTCGAGCGACTGGTGGAGGAGCTCGCACCGACACGGTCCCGGGCCCGCCACCCCCTCTTCCAGGTCCTGCTCGCCGTGCAGAACGTGCCCGGCGCCTCCGTCGAACTGCCGGGGCTGCACGTCGAGGCGCTCCCGACCGAGCTGGGCCGCGCCAAGTTCGACCTCGACCTCCACGTCGCCGAACGGTTCGACGACGAGGGCAGGCCCGCCGGCACCGACGGCGGGATCACCTACGCCGCCGACCTCTTCGACCGCACGACCGTCGAGGCGCTCATCGACCGCCTCCTGCTCGTCCTGCACGCCGTCGTCGCCGACCCCACCGCGCGCATCCGTGACATCGCACTGCTCGACCCCGCCGCGCACCACCGCGTCCTCACCGAGTGGAACAGCACCGAACGGGCCGAACCGGCGGCCACCGTGCCCGACCGCTTCCGGGCCCAGGCCGCCCGCACCCCGCACACCCCCGCCCTGGTCGCCGACGGGGCGCGCATGACGTACGCCGAACTCGACGCCGCCTCCGACCGGCTCGCCCAGTACCTGACCCGGCACGGCGCCGGCCCCGGACAGCTCGTCGCCGTCGCCATGGAACGCTCGCCGGAGACGATCACCGCCCTGCTCGCAGTCCTGAAGACCGGCGGCGCCTACCTCCCCGTCGACGTCGGCTACCCCACCGCCCGCGTAGAGCTGATGCTGCGCGACGCCGCCCCCGTCGCCCTCCTGACCACCGGCGACATCGCGGACCGGCTGCCCGGGACCAGCGAGGACCGGCCGCGCGTCGTCCTCGACGACCCGCGGACCCGGGACGCGGTGGCCGCGGAGAAGGCCGTGCCCACGGCCACACCGCCGCACCTGGACTCCGCCGCCTACACCATCTACACCTCCGGCTCCACCGGCACTCCCAAGGGCGTCGTCGCCACCCACCGCGCCGTGGACCGCCTCGTCCGCCCCGCCGACTACGCCGACGTGCGCGCCGAGGACGTGGTCTCCCACCTGGGGTCGGTCTCCTTCGACTCCACCACCTTCGACATCTGGGCCACCCTGCTCAACGGCGCCACCCTCGCCGTGGGACCCGCGGGTTCCCCCTCCGTCGCGGACATCCGTGACTTCCTCGCCCGGCACCGGGTGACCGTCGCACTGCTTCCCACCGGACTGCTGCACCAGGTGATCGACCTCGACGTCGAGGCGCTGCGCGGTGTCCGCTCCGTGCTGACCGGCGGCGAAGCACTCTCCGTCGAACACTGCCGCACCCTGCTCGACGCCCTGCCCGGCGTGCGGCTGATGAACGGATACGGACCCACCGAGAGCATCACCTACACCCACACCCACGTCGTCACCCCCGAGGACGTCGACAGCGGCCGCGCGATCCCGCTCGGCCGTCCGCTGGCCCGCACCCGCGCCTACGTCCTCGACACCGCCCTGCAACCGGTCCCCGTGGGTGTCCCCGGCGAGCTGTACATCGCCGGGGACGGTCTCGCCCGCGGTTACACGCACCGACCGGGCCTGAGCGCCGAACGCTTCACGGCCTGCCCGTTCGAGGACGGCGGCGCCCGGATGTACCGCACCGGCGACCTGGTGCGGTGGCGGTCGGACGGTGTGCTGGAGTTCGTCGGCCGGGCCGACGACCAGACCAAGATCGGCGGCTTCCGCGTCGAACCCGGAGAGGTGGAGGCCACGGTCTCCGCCCACCCCGACGTCGCCCAGGCCGTCGTCGTGGTCCGGGAGGACACCCCCGGCGACAAACGCCTCGCCGCCTATGCCGCACCCGCGGACCCCGCCGTCTCCGGCATCGAACTGTCCGACCGTATCCGGGAGTTCGTCGCCGACCGGCTGCCCGACCACATGGTGCCGCCCTTCGTGACCGTCCTGGACCGGCTGCCGCTCACCCCGAACGGCAAGATCGACCGGGCCGGCCTGCCCACCCCCGACCCGATGGCCGCCGTCAGCGTCGAACGCGGCCCCGCCTCGCCCTACGAGGAGCTGCTCGGAGTCGTCTTCGCCGATGTGCTGCGCCTGCCCCGCGTCGGCATCGACGACGACTTCTTCGCCCTGGGCGGGCACTCCCTGCTCGCGGTACGACTGGTCAGCCGCATCCGTACCGTACTGGGCGCCGAGACCTCCGTGGCCGCCGTCTTCGAGAACCCGACCGTCTCCGGCCTCGCACGGCAGCTGACCCGGGACGGGGGCCGCGCCCGGCCGGTCGTCGTGCCGATGCCGCGGCCACCCGTGCTGCCGCTGTCCTACGGCCAGAGCCGCCTCTGGTTCGTGGACCGCATCGAAGGACCCAACCACCTCTACAACATCTGCCTCGTCCTGCGGCTCACCGGAGACCTGGCCCCCGAGATCCTGCGCACGGCCCTCGCCGACGTGGTCACCCGGCACGAGAGCCTGCGCACCACCTTCCCCCTGGTCGACGACGAGCCGTGCCAACACGTCCTGCCCGTCGACGAGGTGGCCGTGGACCTGCCCGTCACCGCGGTCACCGAGGAGGAACTGGCGGAAGCGCTCGCCGCGCTCGCCGCCCACCCCTTCGACCTGGCTTCGGAACTGCCGCTGAGGACCGCCCTGTTCTCACTGCGCCCCGGCGCGTGGGTGTTCTCGCTGACCGTCCACCACATCGCCGGCGACGGCTGGTCGATGGGCCCGCTCTGGAGGGACCTGTCGCAGGCCTACCGGGCCCGCGCCGCCGGGCGGGCCCCGGAGTGGGTGCCGCTGCCCGTCCAGTACGCCGACCACACCCTGTGGCAGAGGGACCTCCTCGGCGACGTGAACGACCCGGACAGCGTGCTCGCCACCCAGGTCGCCCACTGGAAGGACCGGCTCAGGGGCGCACCCCAGGAGCTCGCCCTCCCGGTGGACCGGCCCCGCCCGGCGGTTTCCGACCACCGGGCCGGACTGGTGCCGCTGAACGTCCCGGCACCCCTGCACGCACGCCTGGCCGAGCTGGCGCTCGGACAGGGCGTGACCATGTTCATGCTGCTGCACGCGGCTGTCGCGGTCCTGCTGTCCAAGAGCGGTGCCGGACGGGACATCGTGATGGGCAGCCCCGTCGCAGGACGCACGGACCAGGCCCTCGACGACCTCGTCGGCTTCTTCGCGGGCACCCTGGTGCTACGCACCGATCTGTCGGGCGACCCCGACTTCCTGCAACTGCTCGACCGGGTACGCGAAGCCGGCCTCGACGCGTTCGAGCATCAGGACGTGCCCTTCGAGCGCCTGGTGGAGGAACTGGCCCCGGCTCGATCCATGGCCCGGAATCCGCTGTTCCAGGTGATGCTCGCCGTACAGAACAACCACAGGGGCACACTCAGCCTGCCCGGTGTGCACGTGAGCGAGGAGCGCGCCGGTTCCCTGACGGCCCGGTTCGACCTGGACTTCGAGATCCGGGAGAGCTTCGACGAGGACGGTGCGCCCGCCGGGCTCGACGGCGAGGTCGTCTTCGCGGCCGAACTCTTCGACCGCTCCACCGTGGAGACGCTCGCGGCCCGGCTCACCAGGGTCCTGGAGGAGGTGGCCGCCGACCCCACCCTGCCGGTGGCGCGTGTCGACCTCCTCGACGACGCCGAACGGCGGCGCGTGCTGGAGGAGTGGAACGACACCGCGGGCCCCCTCCCGGACGACACCCTCGCCGGACTCCTCGCCAGGCAGGCCGCCCGCACCCCCGGAGGCGTCGCCCTGGTCTCCGACGGCACGCAGGTCACCTACGCAGAACTCGACGAGCGGTCCGACCGGCTCGCCCGGCACCTGATCGGCCTCGGAGCAGCGCCGGAGACCCTGGTGGGCGTGGCCCTCGACCGGTCGGTGGAACAGATCGTCGCGCTGCTGGCGGTGGTCAAGACCGGCGCCGCCTATCTGCCCGTCGACCCCGGCCAGCCGCGGCGGCGCACCGACCTCGTGCTCACCGACGCCTCCCCGGTCCTGGTGCTGAGCACCGCGGAGACCACCGCCCGGCTCGGCGGCACGGAGTCGACGGCGCCGGCACGGTGGATCGACCTCGACGGACCCGCGGTGGAGGCCCTCCAGGACACCCCGGCGCCCGCGCCGGTGACCGATGCCGATCGCGGGACGCCCCTGCTGCCGCACCACCCTGCCTACGTGATGTACACCTCCGGCTCCACGGGCACCCCCAAGGGTGTCTGCGTCCCCCACCACGGCGTGGTCAACCAACTGGCCTGGATGCAGGAGGAGTACCGCCTCGAACCGGCCGACCGCATGCTCCAGCGGGCGTCGTTCGGATTCGACGCGTCGGTGTGGGAGATCTTCTGGCCCCTGCTGAACGGCGCGGCGGTGGTGCTGAGCGGGCCCGGCGCACACGCGGACCCCGCCCACCTCGCCGAACTCATCGACCGGGAAGGGGTGACCGTCGCCCAGTTCGTCCCCTCCGTGCTGCGGACGTTCCTCGACGGCGGTGCCGCCGGGCGGTGCACCGGCCTGCGGACGGTCCTCTGTCTCGGCGAGGCGCTCCCGGCCGCCGTGCGCGACCGCTTCCGTGAGGTCCTCGGTGTGCCGCTGCACAACCTCTACGGCCCCACCGAGGCGTCGATCGCCGTCACCTCCTGGCCGTGCGACGCGGCTCAGGACGGCGACACGGTGCCCATCGGACGCCCCCTGCGCAACATCCGGGCGTACGTCCTCGACGACGGCCTGCTGCCCGCTTCCCCCGGCACCGCCGGCGAGCTGTACGTGGCCGGCGACGGCCTGGCCCGCGGATACCTGGGCCGGCCGGTGCTCACCTCCGAGCGCTTCGTGGCCTGCCCGTTCGGACCGGCGGGCGAACGGATGTACCGCACCGGCGACATCGTGCGGTGGACGGCCGGAGGGCACCTGGAGTTCCTGGACCGCGCGGACGACCAGGTGAAGATCCGCGGCTTCCGCATCGAACCGGGCGAGATCGAGGCGACACTGGCCGCGCACCCGGAGGTCGCCCAGGCGGTCGTCGTCACCCGCGAGGACCCGGGCGGCGAACCCGCCCTGGCCGGCTACTTCGTCCCGGCGGCCACCGCCACCGATACCGCCGCCGTCGAGGACGGCGCGGACCTCGTGAGGCAGGTCAGGGACTACCTGGCCGACCGGCTCCCGGAACACCTGGTGCCGCCGGTCCTGATGCCGCTGGACACGCTGCCGCTCACCCTCAACGGCAAGCTGGACCGGGCCGCCCTGCCCGCACCCGACTACACCGCCCTCGCGGCCGGCGGCCGGGGCCCCGTCACGCTCCGCGAACAACTGCTGTGCTCCGTCTTCGAGCAGGTACTCGGCGTCTCACCCGTCGGCGTCGACGCGAGCTTCTTCGACCTCGGCGGCCACTCCCTGCTCGCCGTACGGCTCGTCAACCGCGTCAAGGTGGTCATCGGCGCCGACGTCCCCGTCCGCGCCGTGTTCGAGGCCCCCACCGTCGCCGGCCTGCTGGCCTGGATCTCCCGCGAGGGGCGGCAGGGGACCACGGACGTGCTGGTGCCCATGCGTGCCTCCGGCGGGCGGCCCCCGCTCTTCTGCGCCCACACCGTGCTGGGCCTGGGCTGGGAGTACGGCTGGCTCGCCGACGCCGCCCCCAGGGAGCAGCCCCTCTACGCCCTGCGACCCCGCGGCATGGACACGGGCGCGGAGGAACTGCCCGAGTCGCTGGCCCGGATGGCCGCCGACTACGTCACGCAGATCCGTGCCGTGCAGCCCGAAGGCCCGTATCACCTGCTCGGCTGGTCCTTCGGCGGCAACGTCGTCCAGGAGATGGCGGCCCAGCTCCAGGACGAGGGAGAGGAGGTGGCTGCCCTGATCCTGCTGGACTCCAGCCCCGTGGACGGCCCCGTCACCGACGGGCAGCGGGCGGGCTTCGCGGAACAGGAGGAGAAGGTGGCCGGCGCGCTCACCGGCGAGGAGCACGAGGCGTACCTCCGCGTCGTCCGCAACAACACCCGCATCCTCCTGGCGCACCGGACCCGCAAGACGTCCGGCACCCTGCTGCTGATCTCCGCCGACTCCGAGGCGAAGGGCGCGCTCTGGCAGCCCCTGGTCTCCGGCGAGGTACGGGAGCACACGCTCGACTGCGCCCACCGCGAGATGCTCCTCGACCCGGACGTCGTCCGGCGGATCTGGGACATCGCGGCGGGCGAACTGGAACCGACCGACACCGACCCGGACCCGGCGTGACGGCCGGTCCGGCGGACAGCACCCCCTGCGAGACGAGGATGGCCGTGGGCGACCCCCTGTACACCGTCACCACCATGCCGACGCGGCGCCGGCCCGACCGGCCGTTCGACCCGCCGGCCGAACTGCTCGAAGCCCGCCGCCACGGCCCCATCAGCCGCTACGTCTTCCCCGGCGGGGTGGACGGCTGGCTGGTCACCGGATACGACCTCATCAGGTCGGTCCTGGCCGACCAGAGGTTCAGCTCACGGTGGGAACTCCTGCGCCACCCGACCGTCGACCACGGGGACATCGAACTGGAACCCGCGCCCCCGGGCGAGTTCCTCTTCATGGACGATCCCCGCCACGGCCGCTACCGCAAGCCGCTGATGGGTAAGTTCACCGTACGACGCATGCGGCTGCTCACCGAGCGCATCGAGGAGATCACCGCCGGGCACCTCGACGCCATGGAACTGGCCGGACCGCCCACCGACCTGGTGACCGCGTACGCCAAACCCATCCCGGCGGTCACCATCTGCGAACTGCTGGGCGTCCCGCACGACGAGCGCGACTCCTTCCAGGAGCAGGTCGACGCCTTCCGGGACCTGGAGTCCGACCGCGACGACCTCATCGCGGCCTACCTCGCGACCCGCGCCCACCTCGGCGCACTGGTCGCCGCCAAGAGGGCCCGCCCCACCGACGACGTGCTCAGCGAACTCACCGACAGCGACCTCACCGACGAGGAACTGGTCGGGATGTCCCTCTTCCTGCTCGCCGCGGGACTCGACACCACCATGCACATGATCGGTCTCGGCACCTACGCACTGCTGCGCCACCCCGAGCAGCTCGACGCGCTGCGCGCCGACCCCGCACTCGCCGACCGGGCCGTGGAGGAACTGCTGCGCTACCTGAGCGTCGGCAAGACCTTCATGCGGACGGCGCTGCGGGACGTGGAGCTCGGCGGGCACACCATCAAGGCGGGCACCTCGCTGATCCTGTCCTACAACACCGCCAACCGGGACCCCGACCGCTTCACCGACCCCCACGTCCTCGACCTGCACCGTCAGGAAGGCGCCCACATCGCCTTCGGACACGGCATCCACCAGTGCCTGGGCCAGCAACTGGCCCGCGTCCAGATGAGGGTGGCGTTCCCCGCCCTGGCCCGCCGTTTCCCCACACTCCGGCTCGCCGTTCCCGCCGAAGAGATCGTCCTGCGCCCCGAGGCGGAGATCGCGGACGTCTACGGCGTGAAGAGCCTCCCCGTCACCTGGGACGCGTAACTGTGGCGAACGTGGATGCCGTGCGGCGGCCCGCCACGGCAGATTGTGACCGAATCCGCTGCCTCTCCGTTCCCTTGTGAGGGATGTCGCCATGGGTGATCAGACCCAGAACCGAGCACCGATCCGGTACAAGTCTCCGCAGCAGGACAGTGCCCGCTGGAACGACTTCCCGCTGCGTGAGGGCGACATCGTCGTCAGCAGCCCGGCGAAGTCCGGCACGACCTGGGTACAGATGATCTGCGCGCTTCTCATCTTCCAGACCCCCGAACTCCCCAAGCCGCTGTCGGCCCTGTCACCGTGGCTGGACCAACTCTTCACCCCGCAGGACCAGATGTACGCGCAGCTCGCCGCGCAGGAACACCGCCGCGTCCTCAAGACGCACGTCCCGCTCGACGGGCTCCCGCTCGACCCGCGCGTCAGTTACCTCGTCGTCGCACGCCACCCCCTGGACCGGGCCCTGTCCATGTACCACCAGGCCGCCAACGTCCGCGCCGAGTGGCTGCACGCCTTCAACAGCGACCAGGACTCCACCGAGTACACGGGCCCGGCCTCCCTCACCCTCCCGCCGGCCCGCGAGTACCTCCTCAACTGGTGCCGCGCGAGCGAGTCCGACGCCTGGGAACAGGACGTGGCCGCCGCCGAACTCCACCACCCGCTCGACGCCTGGAACCGGCGCGATGAGCCGAACGTCAGGCTGCTGCACTACGACGACCTGTGCGCCGACCTGGAGGGCCAGACGTCGGCGCTGGCCGAGTGGCTGGGCATCACCGTGGACGAGTCCGTCCTGGCCGGGCTGGTGCGTGCGGCGACCTTCGACGAGATGAAGGGCAAGGCCGCCCACCTGGCGCCGGACAAGGAGGTCCTCGCGGACCCCGCGCGGTTCTTCCGGTCCGGACGCTCCGGCGGTGCCCGCGACGTCCTGACCGAGGACGACCTCGTCGCCTACCACGAGCGCGTCGGCGCCCTCGCCCCCAAGCCGTTCCTGGACTGGCTGCACGGCGGAACGGCGGGCGCCCGCCCGTGAGCCCCCGCGGCTCCCCGCCGACGCCTCGGCCCCGCCGCCCCCGTCACCACTCGAAGGAGACCCCGCTGTGCCCCCGTCCGCAGCACCGCAGCCCGCCACCGACCTCGACATCCGCCGCGTCTCCGGTGCCCTCGGCGCCGAGGTCCGCGGGATCGAGCTCAACGACCTCACCGACGCCCAGTTCGACCGCATCCACGCGCTCATGCTCGAACACCTCGTGCTGTTCTTCCCGGACCAGGAGAAGCTGA
This sequence comes from Streptomyces sp. NPDC048565, assembly GCF_040650935.1. NCBI lineage: Bacteria > Bacillati > Actinomycetota > Actinomycetes > Kitasatosporales > Streptomycetaceae > Streptomyces > Streptomyces sp. NPDC048565. The sequence goes on along the minus strand of NZ_JBEZIH010000009.1, from coordinate 229,036 downwards.
CCCCCGAGGGACACGTGGCGTTCGGCCGGCGCTTCGGCGACGTGGAGGTCCACCCCTTCCTGCCCAAGCTCGAGAACCACCCCGAGATCACGGTGATCCAGCCCGACAAGGGCGGCAAGGCCGACGAGTGGCACATCGACGTCAGCTTCAGCCCCAGCCCGCCGATCGCGTCGATCCTGCACCTCATCGACACCCCCTCCGCGGGCGGCGACACCATGTGGAGCAACCAGTACCGGGCGTACGAGACGCTCTCCGAGCCGTTCCGCGAGATGCTCGAAGGCCTCACCGCCGTCCACGTCCTGAAGATCCCACCGGTCGTCGAGATGTCCGCCGAACATCCCGTCGTGCGCGTACACCCGGTGACCGGACGCAAGTCGCTCTACGTCACCCGTATGTGGACCTCGCACATCCCGCAGCTCACCCGGCAGGAGAGCGACACCGTCCTCCAGCACCTGTTCGAGCACTCCGAGCAGCCGGCCTTCACCCTCAGGTATCGCTGGAACCCGCACACCGTGGCCCTCTGGGACAACCGGGTCACCCAGCACATCGCCATCAACGACTACCAGGAACACCGCCGCGGCCAGCGCGTCACGGTCAACGGAGACCTGCCGTCGAGCAACACCCCGCGCCGGCCCGAGTACCGGCGCAACGGCGACGAGCGCTACTACCCGCGCCGCATCAACGCCAAGGCCGGCTACTGAGCAGGCCCCGCCCCACGGAGGAAGACGTGCGCGGAACCCAGCAACCGGTCGGCCGGGCACCCGGGCAGCCGCCGGGGCGAGCAACGGCCGGCACACCGGGACTGGTCGGTGTCGGCACCGCGGTGCCACCCGTCTCGTACACCCAACGCGAGGTCCTCGACACCTTCGGCATCACCGACCGCCGCATCCGCTCCGTCTTCCTCGGGGGCAACATCGAGCGCCGCAACCTCACCCTGCCCCCGATCGGCCCCGACGGGAGGCCCGTCGAGGAGTCCCAGGGCGACCTGCTGCGCAAACACACCGAGACAGGGCTGAGGATGGGCCGGGAGGCCGTCGAACGCTGCCTGGCCGACTCAGGCGCGGAGCTCGCCGACATCCGCTACCTGTGCTGCGTCACCTCCACCGGACTGCTCACGCCCGGCCTGTCCGCGCTGCTCATCAGGGACCTCGGCATCCAGCCGTCCTGCCAGCGCCTCGACGTCGTCGGCATGGGCTGCAACGCCGGGCTCAACGCGCTCAACGCCGTCGCGGGCTGGGCCGGCGGACACCCCGGCGAACTCGCCCTCATGGTCTGCGTCGAGGCCTGCTCCGCCGCCTATGTCTTCGACGGCACGATGCGCTCCTCGGTGGTCAACAGCCTGTTCGGGGACGGCGCGGCCGCCGTCGCCGTCCGCGCACCCGCACGCATCGACGTCGAGGCGCCGCCGCCCGGCCCGGAACTGCTGAGGTTCACCAGCCACATCATTCCCGAGGCCGTCGCCGCGATGCGCTACGACTGGGACGACGTGCACGGCAAGTTCAGCTTCTACCTCGACGCCGATGTGCCCTACGTCGTCGGCGCCCACGCCGAGACCGCGGTCTCCCGCCTCCTCGAAGGCACCGGACTGCGTACCGGGGACATCGCCCACTGGGTGGTGCACTCCGGCGGCAAGAAGGTCATCGACGCGATCCGGGTGAACCTCGAACTGTCCCGGCAGGACGTGCGGCACACCACCGGGGTGCTGCGCGATCACGGCAACCTCTCCAGCGGATCGTTCCTGTTCTCCTACGAGCGGCTGCGCGACGAGAAGACCGCCGCTGCGGGCGACCTCGGTGTCCTGATGACGATGGGGCCGGGATCGACCATCGAGACGGCCCTGGTGCGCTGGTGAGGAAAGGAACTGGTGTGACCATGAAGACCGGACGTGACCGGACGGGACTGCCCGAGGAACTGGGCATCCTGATCCGGCTGGACGGCGGCAGTCCGCTGCCCGAGCTGACCGCGGCGCTGGACGCGGCCTGCGAGCAGGCGGGGGAACAGCCCGAACGGACGGTCGTGGTCCTGCGGTTCACCCCGTCGCCCCTCCAGCCCCGCGAGTGGCCCGGCGGAGCCTCCATCCAGGAGGTCAAACGCTGGGAGCGCGCCCTGCGCCGGCTGGAGCAGCTCGACCACGTCAACATCGCCGTCGTCGAGGGCACGTGCGGCGGACCTGTGCTCGACCTGCTGCTGGCCGCGGACTACCGGATCGCGGGCCCCGACCTGCGGTTGATGCTGCCCGTGAACGAGGGGCACTTCTGGCCCGGCATGACCCTGTACCGGCTGGTGCAGCACATCGGGCTGGCCCGCGCCCGCCGCATCGTGCTGTGGGACTCAGCCATCGAACTCCACGACGCCACGGAACTCGGCATCGTCGACCAGGTCAGCGAGGACCTCACCGAAGCCGTCCACACCGCGGCCGTGCTGCGCGGCCGGCTCTCCGACCGGGAGACCCGCATCCGCCGGCGGCTCCTGGAGGAGGCCGCGACCTCCGAGTACGACGACGCGCTCGGCGTCCATCTGGCGGCCTGCGACCGCGAGTTGCGGCGCCTGTCCGGCAGTGGCCAGGACGCTCCGGAGCGCACGGAGGCAGCCGAATGACCACCCAGGGCTCCCACCTCGCCTCCACCCGGGCCTCCAGCGGCACGCCCACCGGCGCTCCCGCCGCCCTCACCGGCGGTTTCGACGACGACGCGCGGCGCCTCGCCGCGCACGCCGCCGAAGCCGAGCAGGCCCTCGCGGCACTCCCGTCGGTACCGGGACGGTCCTCCGGCGAGCGGGCCCGCGCCGCGACCGTGCACGCCGAAGTGCGCGGCGTCCGCCGTGACTTCCTCACCCGGCACACCGAGACCGTCTACGCCCTGCTCACCGACGGCCTGACACGCCGGCCGAGGCTGCCGGAGCTCGTGGACGCCGCCGCCGACAGGGTGCCCGGACTGCTGCCGACCCGCGAGCAGATGGCCGCCGAACGCCGCTTCGTCCAGGCGGAGAAGGAAGGCCGCGAGATCGACCAGGGCCGGTTCTGCGCCGCCGTACTGCGCTCGCCCACCGCCGGCAGGCACCTCGTGGAGACGATGCTCGGACCGACACCCCGCGCCCTGGAACTCCTGGACGGATTCCGCGCCGAGGGCCGCGCCGAACTGGACACCGTCCACGTCGAACGCCGCGGCGCCGCCGCCCACGTCGAGTTCCGCAACCCCCGCCGGCTCAACGCCGAGAACCCCCGGCTCATCGCCGACCTCGACACCGCCGTCGACCTCGTCCTGCTCGACGACACGGTCCGAGTCGGCGTCCTGCGCGGCGGCATCGTCGACCACCCCGCCCACCGGGGGCGGCGCGTCTTCAGCGCCGGCGTCGACCTCACCGACCTGCGCGACGGCCGCATTCCGTTGGTCGACTTCCTCCTCGGCCGAGAACTCGGCTACGTCAACAAGCTCCTCCACGGGCTTCTGACCGACCCGGCCCCCGGGGCCGGGAGCGAACGGGGCGTCACCAAACCGTGGATCGGGGCCGTCGACACCTTCGCCATCGGCGGCGGCATGCAACTTCTGCTCGCCCTCGACCACGTCGTCGCCGAGGAAGGCGCCTACGTCAGCCTGCCCGCCGCCGAGGAGGGCATCGTGCCCGGCGTGGGCAACCTCCGCCTCACCCGGCAGACGGGATCCCGCCTCGCCCGGCAGATCGTGCTCGGTGGACGCAGGATCGCCACCACCGACCCGGAGGCCCCCACGGTCTACGACGAGGTCGTGCCCACCGACCGCATGGACGAGGCGGTCGAACGCGCCGTGGCGGGCCTCTCAGCCCCCGCGGTCGCCGCCAACCGGCGCATGCTCACCCTCGCAGAGGAACCGCTCGACCACTTCCGCGCGTACCTAGCCGAGTTCGCCTTCGCCCAGGCGGACCGCGCCTACGCCCCCGACGTCCTCGACAAGGTCGAGCGGCGCTGGCAGGAGCGTGAACGGCGGCGCGCCGCACGAGGGAGCCGTACATGACCCGCACCCCCGACCTGTACGAGGCCGACCTGCACGCCTGCCTCGAGGACCCGGTACTCGGTGCCATCGGCTTCCTCAACGAGGTGATGGACCGTCACCCCGACGCCATCTCGTTCGCACCCGGCGCCCCCCACCCCGACTTCGTCCAGGGCCTTGACCCGCGCGCCCTGACCGACCGCTTCCTCACCCATCTGCGCACCGACCGCGGCCTCGACCCCTCCCGCGCCGAGCGCGTGCTCTACGAGTACGGGCCCGCCCAGGGCCTCATCAACGACCTCGTGACCGACGCCCTCCGCACCGACCAGGGCATCGACGCCGCGCCGGAGGACGTCGTGATCACCGTGGGCGCCCAGGAGGCCCTTCTGCTCACCCTGCGGGCGCTGCACCGGAACGCCGGCGACCTGCTCGCCGTGGCCGACCCGTGCTACCCGGGCGTCGTCGGCGCCGCACGACTCCTCGGCATCCCCGTTACCGACGTCCGCGAAGGCACCGCAGGACTCGACGTGGACCACCTCGCCGCCCGCTGCGCCCAGGCCCGCGCCGAAGGCCGCCGCGTCCGCGCCTGCTACGTCGCCCCCGACTTCTCCAACCCCGGCGGCGCCCGCATGCCCCTCGCCGCCCGGCACGCCCTGCTCGACCTGGCTCAGCGCGAGGACCTGTTCCTCGTCGAGGACAACGCCTACGGCTTCACCGCGGCCGAGGACGACACCCTGCCCGGCCTCAAGGCTCTCGACACCCGTCGCCGCGTCGTACACGTGGGCACGTTCGCCAAGGTCGGCTTCCCCGGCGCCCGCGTCGGCTACGCCGTCGCCGACCAGCGGGTCGGCCACAGCAGTGGCGAACGGTCGCTCGCCCAGGCACTCGCGGACCTCAAGACCGTGGTCACCGTCAACACCTCACCGCTGTCCCAGGCCGTCGTCGGCGGCCTGCTCCTGGAACACGGTCGCTCCCTGCGGGCGCTGGCCCGGGGCAAGGCCGAACGCTACCGGGCCAACCTCGCCCGGCTGACCGACGCCCTGGAACGGCACCTGGCAGACGGCATGCCGGCGGGAGTCTCCTGGCACCGGCCGGCCGGCGGCTTCTTCGTCCGCGTCGACCTGCCCGTGCCCGCCGACCTCGCGCTCCTTGAGGTGTCCGCGGCCCAGTACGGCGTGCTGTGGGCGCCGATGCGACAGTTCTCCCTCACCGACCGCGGCGACCGGCAGATCCGGCTGTCGTGCAGCTATCTGGAGCCCGACCGGATCGAGACCGGCGTGCGGCGCCTCGCGGCCTTCCTCACCAAGGAGGCCGCCGGATGACGCGAGGCCACCGCACGCAGGCCGTCACCCCCCGACGCCCCACGAAAGGCACCCGTCGATGCGCCTGAACAGTTACGACGACTTCACCCCGCTGAAGGAGGTCGTCCTCGGCTCGGCGGACGGCTACCTCGACCGGGTGCGCGACATGTCGTTCGACATGTTCATCAGCGACAACCTCTCCGGAGCCCGCGGCTACTACCCCTCCATATCCACCTGGCGCGACAGCGAGGAACGCCGCGACCGCAACACCCCCCACCGTCTCGCGCAGAAGGAGCACTTCCTCGGCGAACTGGTCGAGGACGTCGAGGGCATCGCCGCACAGCTCACCGCGCTCGGCGTCACGGTGCACCGGCCCCTGCCGCCCGCCCCGTCGGCGGCCCGGGTCGCCACCCCCGCCTTCGAGGCCGCCGTCACACCGCCGCTCAACCTGCGCGACAACACCCTGATCATGGGCGACGAGATCATCGAGACCCCGCCCATGCTGCACGACCGCTACTTCGAGACGCAGTTCCTCAAACCGGTCTTCATGGAGTACTTCCGCGGCGGCGCCCGCTGGACGACCATGCCGCGCCCGATGATGACCGACCACTCCTTCGACCCGGCCAACGTCGCCCACGCCGCCCCGAACATCGAAGTACCCCTCGACCCGCAGCCGTCGCCGTACGACGTGGGCATCGAGCCGATGATCGACGGGGCCAACTGCCTCCGGCTGGGACGCGACCTGATCGTCAACGTCTCCAACGCCAACCACGCCCTCGCCTTCGAATGGCTCCGACGCCACCTCGAAGGACGCTTCCGCGTGCACCTCATGGACCGGCTGACCCAGAGCCACATCGACTCCGTCGTGGTCCCGCTGCGCCCCGGGACCCTGCTGCTGCGCGACCCGGGAGTCGTCGGCTACCTACCCGAGGCCCTGCGCGGCTGGGACGTCGTGGTCCCGCCCCCGCCCGGTACCGACGACTACCCGCAGTACGCGAACGACGACCCCATCCCGGCGAGCCCCTACATCGACCTCAACGTGCTGTCCGTCGACGAGGACACCGTCATGGTCAACGACGCCTGCAAGACCCTCATGGCCACCCTGGAGAAGCACGGCTTCACCGTCGTCCCCGTCAGGCACCGGCACCGGCGCCTGTTCGGCGGCGGCTTCCACTGCTTCACCCTCGACACGGTGCGCACCGGTGGCGCCGAGGACTACCTGGCCTGAGCACGCCGCCCCGTCCGTACGCCGGTTCATCGATCAGCAGGAGCGTCACGATGCAGGAAACAGCCCCCGCCCGGCCGGAGGACTCCGTCGCGGCTCTCGCCCTGGCGTGCGCGGCGGACGCGGCCTCGGTACGGCTCGCCGTGCGCCTGAAGGTCGCCTCCGTGCTGCTGGGCGTGGCCTCCGTGGACCCCGACGCCTCCTGGCGCGACCTGGTGCGCCACGTGGGCACCGACGAGGGACGTGCGCAGGCGGAGGACGCCTGGGCGGACGCGGCGGCGACGGCCGGTATGACCGCGGAGCGCCTCGGCGGCTACGAACTGCGTGTGCTGCACCTGATGACGGCGGACCCGGACCAGCCGCACACCCGGCACGGACTCCTCCCGCCCGAGGAGACCGAGGCCGTCGTCGCACGTGGCGCGGGCCCCGTACGGCCGATGCCCGGACGCCGCTTCCACGAACTCTTCGAGGAGCGCGTCCGCCGGCATCCCGACGCCGTGGCCGTCGTGCACGGGAGCACCACCCGCACCTACCGCGAACTCAACGACGAGGCCAACCGGATCGCCTGGGCGCTGCTGCGCGAAGGGCTGGCGCCGGAGGACGTGGTGGCCGTCGTCACCGAACGCCACGCGCAGTGGCCCGCCGCCGTGCTCGCCGTGTTCAAGGCGGGGGGCTGCTATCTGCCGCTCGAACCGGGGTTCCCCGCCTCGCGCGTCGCGATGACCCTCGCCCGCAGCCGGTGCCGCTGGGTGCTCGCCGACCCCCGAGTGCCCTCCCTCGACGAGGCACTCGGCGCCACCGACACAGTGGTCCGCCGGATGACCGTCGAGGACCTCGCCCGGAGCGACGGGCCCACGCACGACCCCGAGGTCGCCGTGGCCGGGGACCAACTCGCCTACGTGTACTTCACCTCGGGGTCCACCGGTGAGCCCAAGGGCGCCATGTGCGAGCACGACGGCTTCCTCAACCACCTCTACGCCAAGATCGAGGACCTCGGGATCCAGGAGGGCGACACCGTCGGGCAGACGGCACCGCAGTGCTTCGACATCTCCCTGTGGCAGCTCGTGTCGCCCTTCCTCGTCGGCGGCCGTGTGCTGCTCGTCGAGCAGGAGGCCGTGCTCGACGTCAGCCGGTTCGTGGACCTCGTCAACCACCACGGCGTGCAGGTGCTCCAACTCGTACCCACCTACCTCGAACTGGTCCTCGCCGAGGCCGCCCGGGGCCGCGCCTTCCTCCCGCACCTGCGCGTCATGGCCGTGACCGGGGAGGCACTCAAGAAGGAGCTGGTCCGCCGCTGGTTCGAGAGGTTCCCCGGCGTCCCCCTCGTCAACTGCTACGGACTCACCGAGGTCAGCGACGACTCCCACCACGGCGTCATGCGCACCGTGCCGGACCACCCCTCCGTGCCGCTCGGCGACACCATCCGCAACTGCCGCGTCTACGTCATGGACGAGCAGCTCCACCTCGTCCCCGACGGTGCCCCGGGCGAGATCGTCATCGCCGGCGTCTGTGTCGGCCGCGGCTACGTCAACGACCCCGGCCGCACTGCCGCCGTCTACCACCAGGATCCCCTTCATCCCGCCGAACGCCTCTACCGGTCCGGTGACTTCGGCCGCAGGGTGCCGTCCGGCGAACTGGAGTACCTCGGGCGGCGCGACGACCAGGTGAAAATCAGCGGTTTCCGCATAGAGATCGGAGAGATCGAGGACCGCCTGCTCCAGGCCCCCGGCGTCCGCGACGGCGCCGTCGTCGTCGCCGGCACCGACGACGACCCCCAACTCGTCGCGTACTACACGGGCGAGGACGCCCCCGACGGCCCGGAGACCGCACGGGTCCTCGGCACCTCTCTGCCCCACTACATGGTGCCGCCCCGGCTCCACCACGTCCGCGAACTCCCGCTGTCCGGCAACGGGAAGATCGACAAGAAGGCTCTCACCGCACGCGCCCGCGAGAGCGCGCACGCCCGGGGGACCGGCGGTACCGGCGCGCCGAAACTCGACACCGCCACCGAACGGCGGGTCGCGGACATATGGGCGCGGCTGCTGCGCGTGCCCGAGGAGCGCATCGGACGCGACAGCCGCTTCACCGACCTGGGCGGCACCTCGCTCTCCGCGATCCGTCTCGCCATCGAGCTCGAACGCCGGGTCACCGTCGCCGAGCTCCGTGACACCCACACGGTCGCCGACGTCGCCGCCCTGCTGGACAGCAAGTCCGCCTCCGCCCCGGCACGCCCCGCCGAGGGCCCGGCCCCGCTGCCCGTACTCGACGCCCGCACCGCCGACCCCGACCCCGCCGCCCGCGCCGACGCGCACCGCGCCGCGGCCCTGGACGCCCTCGCCGTCTCCGGCGCCGTCATGCTTCGTGGTGTCGGCGTCCGCACCCCCGCCGACGTCGCACGCGTCGCCGCCGCGCTCGGCATCGAACCACTGACGGAACGGGAGGGCTTCGCGCCCCGCACCGCCCTCGCACCCGGCGTGTACTCCGGCAGCCACTGGCCCGCCGAGGACCCGATGTGCATGCACCACGAGCTGAGCCACGCCGCCACCGTCCCCGGCACCCTGCTCTTCGCGTGCCTCAGCGCACCCGACAGCGGCGGCCGCACGACCGTCGCCGACTCCCAGCAGGTCCTCACCGCGCTCCCGCCCGGCCTCACCGCCCCCTTCGCCGAGCACGGCTGGCTGCTGCGCCGCGCCTACCACGACGTCGGCCTCTCCTGGCCCGAGGCGTTCGGCAGCACCGACCGTACGTCGGTCGACACCTACTGTGCCGAGGCCGCCGTCGACAACACCTGGCTCCCTGACGGCCGCCTGGTGACCCACCAGCGCCGCACCGCGGTGGTGGCCCACCCCCGCACCGGGGTGCCCGTCTGGTTCAACCAGATCGCCTTCCTCAACGGCCTCACCCTGGAACCCGCGATCCGGGAGTACCTCACCGACGTGTACGGCCCTGACGGACTGCCCTTCGACACCGCCGCAGGCGACGGCACCCCCGTCACCGCCGACACGGTCGAGAAGATCAACGCCGTCTACGACCGGTTCACCGTGGGGGAGCTCTGGCAGGAGGGCGACGTCCTCCTCGTCGACAACATCCGGACGGCCCACGCCAGGGAACCGTACGAGGGCGACCGGGAGATCGCCGTCGTCCTCGGTGACCCGCTACAACTGCCCGGCCACGTCCTGCCGCTCGGCGACGGCGGACCGTCGTGACACGTCCCGGCCCCGCCGTCCGCGACGGCCGGTCCGCACCCGGTGTCCCGGCCGGGCCGGTCGTCCTGCCGGCGACGTACGCCCAGGAACGCGCCTGGCTGGCCTCCCGCCTGGCCCACGACCCGCCCACCTACTGCGCCGTGGACGAGTTCCCCCTGCACGCGGCCGTGACAGCGAACGACCTCGTGCACGCCCTCCATGTGCTCATGGACCGCCACGAGCCCCTGCGCACCGTCCTGCGCACCGTGGACGGACGGCTCTGCCAGGAGGTGCACCCCCACCCGGAGCCCCAGATCGAGCTGCTCGACCTGAGCGCGTACGACCACGCCGCACAGGCCGAGGAACGGCGCTCCCTGCGCGCCCGGCTGGCCTGCCGTGCGTTCGACCCGCACCGGGCACCCCAGTGGCGCGCGGCCGTCCTCGACCTGGGGGAGGGAGCCTGGTCGGTGGTGTTCGCCGCCCACCACACGGTGTACGACACCGCCTCCGGGTTCCACGTCCACGCCGAACTCACCGAACTCTGCGCAGCCGCCGAGGAAGGGCGCGACCCCCGCCTGCCCCGGCTCCCCTTCGGCTACGGCGCCTACGCACGGCGCGAACGCGGCCGGCCCGGCGCCGGCCCGCCCGCCGACCACTGGCGGACCCGGCTGCACGGACTGCCGCCCGTACACACCGTGCCGCTGGACAGGCCGCGCCCGTCCTCCCGCACCTTCCGCGGCGCCGAGGTGCGTACCGCCCTGCCGGTCGGCACCGCAGCAGCCCTGACCGGCGCCGCCCGTCACCACGGCACCCGGCCCGTGATGCTGTTCCTCGCCGCCTGGACCGCCCTGCTCCACCACCACTCCGGCGCCGACGACATCGCTGTGGGCCTGCCCGTCGCCGGGCGCGACGACCCCGCGACCCGCTCCATGGTCGGCACCTTCGTCAACATGCGCGTCCTGCGGGCCGACCTCTCCGGCGACCCCGACGGCACCGAACTCGTCCGCCGCACCACCGCCGCCGTCCGGGCCGACGAAGCGTACGACATCCCCTTCCAGAGCCTCGTCGAGCTCCTCGCGGCGCCGCGCCTGCCCGGCGTACCGCCCCTCTACCAGCTGGCCTTCAACCACACCCCGGCCGGCGGTCTCGGCCCGCCCGTCTCCTCCTGCGAGGAGGACCTCCTCCTCGACGTCGCCGGCAGCGGCGTCCGCCTCGTCTACGACGCCGCCCTCTTCGGCCGGCTCACCGCCGACACCCTGCTGGCCGACTACCTCCGGCTGCTCGCCACCCTCCTCGACGCGCCCGCCACCCGCCTCTCCGCGCTGCTCCCCGGCACGCTCCCGCGGCGCACACCCCGCCCCGCGGCCACTGTGCCGCCCGCGGGGACGGCCCCCCGCGACGTGGTCGAGGAACGGGTGGCGGCCGTCTGGCGGACCCTGCTCGGCACCGGCGCCGTAGACGTCCACGAGGACTTCTTCGCCGCAGGCGGCCACTCGCTCCAGGCCCTGCGGCTGCTCGCCCGCCTCGCCCCGGAGCGGGAAGGCGGCATCACGCTGCGGACCTTCTTCGCCGACCCGACGGTGGCCGGACTCGCCACCGCCCTGAAACGCACCCTTCCTGGGAGGACAGCATGGCGGTGACCGGCCGGATCGACGGCACACCGAGCGACGTGTGGCACGAGGAGGTGCTCGCCCCGCAGTTCGCCTACGAAGCCGAACACCTGCTACCCCACTACGTCGCCGTCGAGCGGGCCCTCCTGCGCGAGTACCTGCGGATGGGACTGGTCGACACCGCCGGTGCGGCGGCCCTCGACGCCCGCCTCGGCTCGCTCGACGCCGACGTGGTGAGCGCCGACCCCAGGCAGAACATGTCCGACATCTCCTTCGCGCTGGAACACCACGTCCAGTCCGGCCCCACCCCGCCGTTCGCCGCCTGGCACGTCGACCGCAGCCGCAACGACACCCAGGTGTGCGCCCAGCTCATGGCCGCCCGCACCAGCTTCACCGCCATCGCGGCGGACCTCCTGGAACTGGGGCGGGCCGTCACCGTCCTCGCCGCCCGCCACACCGACACACCGATGCCCGGCTACACCCACGGCCAGGCCGCACAGATCATCACCCCCGGCTACCACCTCGCCGCCCTCGCCGCCGAGACCAACGCCGCACTGCGCCGCATGCTGCACACCTACGACGAGACGGACGCCTGCCCCCTGGGATCCGGCGCCATGGCCGGCCAGGAACTGCCCTGGGACCGCGCCAGGCTCGCCGCCCACCTCGGCTTCGCCCGCGCCCAGCCGCACGCGCTGGTCGGTGTCGCCTCCCGCACCTGGACCGTCTCCATGGCCACGGACCTCGCAGGCTACGCCGCCGTCCTGAGCCGCTTCACCACCGACCTGATGACCTGGAGCGGCAGCGGCTTCGGATTCCTCGACCTGCCCGACGGCCTCGCCGGCATCTCCGCAGCCATGCCGCAGAAACGCAACTTCCCCGTACTCGAACGCATCCGCGGACGCTGCGCCCACGTCGTCGGACGGGCCGCGGACCTCGTCGCCGGACAGCGCAACACCCCTTACAGCAACACCGTCGAGGTGTCCAAGGAGACCGGCGCCCACCTGCACACCCAGGCCGGAGCCATGCGCTCCCTGCTGCGTCTGACGCACGCCGTCGTCACCGGCGTCACCTACCACACCGACCGGATGCGCACCGCCTGCGCCGAGGACCACCTCGGAGGCTTCACCCTCGCCAACCGCCTCACCCTGGACTGCCGCATCCCCTGGCGCACCGCCCAGATCGTCGCCGGACGCTACGTCAAGCGCGCCGTCGAACAGGGGCTGCGCGCCGACCGCCCCGACGCCGGCCTGCTGCGCGCCTGCGCGGCCGAGTCCGGGTACGAGGTGGACCGGGCCGCCGAACTGCTCGCCGAGTCCTTCGACATCGACCGCGGACTGCGCGCCAAGAACTCGTCGGGCTCCACCCACCCCGACAGGGTCGGAGAGCTCCTCGCCGACGAGGAGCGCGAACTCGACCGGCTCGACGCCGAGTGGTCGCGCCGGAACGCACGCCGGAACGCGGCGGCCCGGCTGGCCGGCACCCCCATGACCGCCCAGGACCCCGCATGACCTGGCCGCCGGCGGCAGCCCGGCGGGTGGCCGTGGACATCGACGAGGGCACCGGAGCCGCCTGCGGCACGTTCGGGGAACTCCTCCAGGGTGTCCTGCCCGACGGCACGGCCTTCCTCGTCACCCTCCCCATCAGCCTCGGCAGCCGCGCCCGGTTCCGCTACGACCGGCACGGCCCGCTGCACGTCTACCCCGCGCACAAGACCAAGTCGCTCGGGCTGGCGCGGTCCATGCTCGACACGCACGGAGCAGGCGGGGGAGGAACCCTTCTTCTGGACAGCGACCTGCTCGTCGGCAAAGGCCTCGCCAGTTCCTCCGCCGACCTCGTCGCGACGGCCCGCGGTGTCGGCGCGGTACTCGGCATCGACACCTCGCCGGGCGCCGTCGAGGACTGGCTGCGCCCTGTCGAACCGACTGACGGGGTCATGCACCCGGGCATCGTCGTCTTCGAGCACCGCGCCGTTCGGCTCCGCGCCCACCTCGGCGCGCTGCCGCCCGTCACCGTCGTCGCGGTCGACGAGGGCGGACGTCTCGACACCGTCGCCCACAACCGGCGTCCCCGCCACGTCCCGTCCGCGCTGCGGCACGAATACGCGTGGCTCGTCAGCGAGCTCGCCGACGCCGTCCGTGCCGCGGACCTGCGCGCCGTCGGCGCCGTCACCACACGCAGCGCGGTACTCAACCAGCGCCGGCTGCCCAAGCGCAATCTTGAGGCCATGACCGCCATCGCCGAACGCGTGGGCGCGCCCGGCGTGGTGTGCACGCACAGCGGCACCATGCTCGGCCTCCTGCTGGACGCCACCGACGACGGGTACCTGAAGAGGCTCGAAGCGGCGCGCTCCGCCTGCGCCGCGCTCCCCGGAACCCTCTCCGTCTACCGGTCGGCCGCCGCGGACCGGTAGACGGGGAGGAGACCGGACCGGTCACACCGGAGCGGACTCCGCGCTCTTCGTCCAGTGCATGCCGTCCTGGGAGACGACCAGACCGTCCTTCACGGTGGGAGCGTCGTCGGCCGGCTCGCCGAAGGCGGCCTGCATCTGGATGCGGTGTCCCTCCCAGTGGACGTCGCGGGACTGCTGCCGCAGGTCCTTCTTGCGCTGTTCCCGGTAGGAGTCGGAGGTCAGCGCCGTATCGTCCGAGGCGCCGCCGCCGACAAGACCGACGAACGCCCCGGCACCGGGCGCGGGGTCATGGGTGACGCGCCGCGCATCGCTGAAGTACTGCTGCTCGTCGCGGGTGACGTCGTAGAAGCTGACGAGGAAGTCGTGGAAGGTCTGGTACTCCGTGCGGTACCTGGCCTCGTACTCCCCGAAGCACTCCTCCTCCTCCAGTTCGCCGCGGAGCACGGTGTTGATCGAACGCGCGGCCAGCAGCGCGCTGAACGTGGCCATGTGCACGCCCGAGGAGAACAGGGGGTCGATGAAGCCCACCGAGTCGCCCACCAGTGTCATGCCCGGACGCCAGAAGGTCTCGTGCAGGTACGAGTAGTCCTTGCGCACGCGGACCTCGCCGTACGGCCCCTCGGTCACGCGCTCGGCCTCGGACAGGTAGTCGGCGACGAGAGGACAGTCGGCGATCATCTCGGCCAGCGCCTCGCCACCGTCGCCCTGGATCCGGTCCGCGCAGTCCTTGCGCACCACCGCGCCCACCGAGGTGAGTGTCTCGGTCAGCGGGATGTACCAGAACCACCCCGACTCGAAGGCGACGCACGTGATGTTGCCGCTGTTCGGCCCGGGGGACCGCTTCCCGCCCTCGAAATAGCCGTAGAGCGCGATGTTCTGGAAGAACTCCGAGTAGAGCCGCCTGCCGCCGATGCGCCCCTGCAGCCGGCTCTGGTTGCCGGAGGCGTCGACGACGAACCGGGCGCGCGTCTCTCGATCGACGCCGTCCTCGCCCTTGTAACGGACCCCGGACACCCGGCCGTCGTCCTCCAGGACGTCGCGGACCGCGCAGCGCTCACGGACCACGACGCCCTTGCGCCGGGCGTTGTCGAGGAGCAACTGGTCGAACTTCATGCGCTCGACCTGGTAGGCGAACGAGGTGGGGCCCGCGAACTTCTCGGAGAGCGCGAAGTCGAAGGTCCACGGTTCGGTGTTGGAGCCCCAGCGGAACGTGCCGCCACGCTTCTTCGTGAACCCGGCACCGTGCAGCTCATCGGAGACACCGAGGAGGGCGCATATCCCGTGCACGGTGGACGGCAGCAGGGACTCGCCGATCTGGTGCCGGGGGAAACTCTCCTTCTCCAGAAGCAGGACCCGGTGGCCCTGCATGGCCACGAACGTCGCGGCCGACGACCCGGCCGGGCCGCCTCCGACGACGATCACATCGAACGACTCTGCCGATTCCGAATCGCCGGTACTGGTCATAGGGGGCCTTCCGACCGAGGGGGACCGGCCGACGTGAACGGCCGGCGGCAACCATGACGAGGTCGTCCGGACGGAAGCCTCGCGGACCGTGACCGGCTGAGCATCGGTGTGAGCCACCGTTACGTGCGGGGTGCCCCTCGCTCACACCATCGGCGAGAAGAAGTAGGTGTTGCGGACCTCGAAGAGCAGGTCGTCGTCCAGCCGGAAGAAGTCGGCGAACCTGAGATCCACTTCGCTGCCGTCCTTCAGCGTCCCGCGGAATCCGCCCTCGACAGCGGCGTCGTGAGCGCCGACCACGAGCTTGACCACGGTGTGACTCCCCCTGTCGATGACCCGCTGACCTCGGTAGAAGGCGTCGAGCCCGTCCCGGCCGACGATGGGGTCGTAGCCCGGCCGCTCGTACACCGCACGCTGGGCGAAGAGCCCGACGACTCCCTGCACGTCTCCGTCGTCCACCAACGCGTAGTAGCGGTGGATCCGTTCGGCGATCTGCTCCACCTCGAAAGCGGTCATGCCGTTACCTTCCGGTCGAAGGCGCTCAGCGCGCTCCGCGCGACGGGGAGGCGACTGGCGCTGGGGGTGGGGGGAGTGGGGGTCCTGACTCCGGTGCGGGGGCGGACCCGGCGGGCAGCAGGCGAACGGCCTGGCTCCGCGACTCCTCCAAGACTAGGCACACTTCGCCGCGTTCGGGCAGACCGGCGGCGGACGAAGTACGGTCCGTGACGGCGGTGTTCACACCGGCGTCCGTCCTCAGGCCCTCGTCTCGCGACGGACGGCGGTCTGCGGCCGGCCCAGCGCGCTCCGCAACTCCTTGCGCCCCGACAGGCCGAGCTTGCGGTAGACGGAGGTGAGGTGCACCTCCACCGTACGGCGTGTCACGAAGAGCACCTCCGCGATCTGAAGGTTGGTCCGCCCCGTCGCCGCCAGCTCCGCCACCTGCTTCTCGCTGCGGGTGAGTTCGCCCGACCTGCGGGACGCGGCGCGCCAGGGCCGAGCCCCCGCGCTGAGCAGAAGACCGTGCGCCTCGTCATGCAGGGCGTGGGCCCCGAGGGCGTGTGACTCCTCCCACCCCCGGCGCAGCACCGTCCGGGCCTGGCCGTTGTGCCCGGCCCCCAGCAGCGCACGGCCGCGGGCCACACGTGCCCGCGCCAGCGACAGCGCGGCGCCGCTGTGTGCCAGCACGGCCTCCGCGTCCGCGAACAGCTGCAGCCGCTCGTCCTCGTCGCCCGCCGAGGCCAGCAACTCCAGTGCCGTGCCCAGGGCGACAGGGAAGCCGGCGGCGTGTGCGAGAGCCACCGCCCGGGTGGCGAGACGGCCGGCCTCCGCACGGTCGCCGAGGGCCAGGTGGGCGTGTCCGGCCCAGTACCACCACGGCGAAGCGGCCGGGTTCGTCCGCTGCCACAGGTCCTGCCGGCGGCCGCACTCCGTCAGATCGGTCACGGCGGCCCCGGGATCGCCCTGGACCAGCCGGAGGCGCCCGCGGGCACCGAGGAACTCGCTCCACTGCCAGGCGTCGTCCATGGTGCCCGGCGGCACCGTGCCGGCCAGGGCGTCGGCCGCCGCGACGTCGCCCCGGTCGAGCAGCGCGTGCAGCCTGTACGCCAGCGCCAGCGTCTGGTGATGGGTGACCTGTGCGCCGGGCGTCGACCCCAGGGCTTCGGCCGTGGAACGGAGCGCGTGGTCCAGGCGCCCCAGCCGCTGGGCGGCCTCACCGTCGAGGGCGAGCAGACCGGCCCGCAGCCGGTCGGGCACGGTGTCGGCGCCCTCCAGGAGCTGCTGGTAGATGTGGGCGGCGTCCGCGGGCCGGTCCCCGTACGTCAACGTGGCTGCCGCAGCGGCCAGGGTGACGGTGGAGTCGGTGATCGGAGTGGCGGCCCGCACCACCCGGTTCGCCGCGGCCAGGGCCTGCGGAAGGAGCTCCGTCCGGCTCATCGCGATGAAGGCACGGCCGGCGAGCAGGGCTCGCTCCGCCGGGGTCGCGCCGGGCAGGTCCAGGCGCAGCGAGACCGTTTCGAGGAGGTTGGTGCAGGCGTCGAGGTTGTCGGTCGCGGCCACCAGCATGTCCGCCTCCAGCTGCTGGAGGCGAGCTCGCCCGGAGGGCGAACCGGTGTCCTGCACAGCCAGCAGCTCCGCCGCGCGCCCCATCCGGCCGGTGCGGGTCAAGGCGCCGACGAGTGTGCTGAGCGCCGTCAGACGCAGGCCGGGATCGGTCAGGCGGTCCAGTACGGACGTCAGGTGACCGATGCAGGCGTCCGCGTCCACCCATCCCTCCGCGACGCCCAGTTCCATCACCAGGGTCGGGTCGCAGGTGTCCTCGTGGCCCTGCGGGACACAGGACCTCAGCAACTCCACCGCGTGTTCCGCCGCCCCCTGGAGCATCGCCGCGCGGGCCTCCTCCCGCAGTACGGCCCGCGCCCACGGCTCCCGTGTCGCGGCCGGGGACTCGAGCAGGTGCTCGGCGATGACGGCGGCCGGTGCTCCGCTGTCGTGCAACAGCCGGGCGGCGCGGCCGTGCAGGTCCGCGCGGGTCCGGGGCTGGGTACCCGTCAGGACCGCGTTACGGACGGCGCGGTGCGCGAGGGACCAGGCGTCCGCGGCGGACTCCTGTGCCAGTCCGACCGCCTCCAGCCGGCGAAGGGAACGGGTGAACGCGGTCGTCTCCACCCGCGCGAGACCGGCCCCGGTCGTGGTCGGTGTCCGCTCTCCCAGAACGGCCACGGCCTGCGCGGCGCGTACGGCGACGGGGGACTGCTCGTGCAGGAGGCGTCTCGCCCGCCGGCCGAACACCGGGATGTCGCCTTCGCTCGCGGCCGCCAGTCCGGCGCTCGTGAGCGGCCGGCCCAGCTTGCGCAACCCGGCGACCAGCCCCGTCACCAATGCGGGATTGCCGCCGGTCGCAGCCAGGCAGTCCGCCTGGAACCCGGCCTCGACGGCGCTCCCCGTCAGCCGGCTCACGACCGTACCGATGCCCGGCCCGGTCAGCGGCCGGGGCCTGAGGGCCTCGAACATCGGACGCGGCACCCATTCCACGGGCGCGACGGGCTCCTCGCTGTCACGCCAGCCGAGGGCCAGCAGGAGCGGCAGATCGTGCCGGGTGCGCAGGAGACGCACGAGCGCTCTGATCGACTCGACGTCGGCCCGGTGCGCGTCGTCGATCGACAGGAGCGTGGGACGCGTCGCGGTAGCGGAACCCACCGTCTGCCGGTACAGCAGGAGCGGATCGTGCGGGGCATGCGCGGCGACGTCAGGCGAGGAGGACGGCACACGTGCCCGCCCGGCCGGGGCCCGGGAGCCGCCCGCCCGGGTGAAGGCGTGACCGGCTGCGGCCGTGGTGTCCGACGGGGCAGCCGGAGAGCCGAAGCGGAGGATCCGTCTACGGGCCCCCGTCATCTCCACGACGCGCAGGCCACGCAATTGTGCCGCTTGGGCCAGGGTACGCAGGAGCGCCGTCCTGCCGATGCCGCCCGGCCCCTTGATCACGACGAGACCGGTGCGCCCCGCGGCGGTCCGCCGGACCAGGTCGTGCAGGACCGCCGTCTCACGCTCGCGTTCGACCAGTGGCACGGCCTGCCCGGCGGGCAGCTCGTGGTCGTGGGTGCCCGACGTAGCGATCCCGACCGCCTCCCTGGGGCGTGCACCTGGCCCCGATCGCGCCACGAAAAAGTAGTTGCGACCTTAGGAAGCGGAATCCTGTGCGGTCAAGCAAACGCGTGCCCGGTGCGAGAACACCGCCGTCCGGGGGCCGGGCGTGCCGGTCACTTCGTTCCGATGCTCGACGGCAGGGCGTGACGCCCGCTGATGTCCAGCTTGCGGTACGCGTTGGTCAGGTTCCGCTCGATCATCCGCGTCGACACCTGGAGCCGCTGTGCGATGTCCGCGTTGCGCAGACCGGCCGCTGCCAGCCGGGCGACCCGCGCCTCGGACGGGGTGAGCTCGGGCCGAGGCTCCGGGACGGCGGGGCTCCGGCCGATCCGCGCCCCGATCCGCTGCGTCAGGCGGTCCGTACCGCAGGCGACGGACAGCACGCGGGCCCGCTCCAGGGCTTTGCCGGCCCGCACTCCGTCCACGCCCGGCCGGCAGCCGTACGCGTACAGCGCCCGGCACAGCTCGTCGAGGTTCGTGGACCCCTCCAGTACGGACACCGCCTCCGCCAACAGCTCCGTTCCCCGGCGGCCGGGCGTGACGCGTCCCAGCGCCACCAGTGCCCGTCCCTCCGCGGACGGCGCGCCCCACTTGCGGGCCTGCTCCACCCCGAAGCGTCCCGCGGCCAGCGCCCGGTCCTGCTCGCCGAGGCGGTGATGCACCAGGGCGGCCTGGGATGACCACGACAGCACGGCCGGATTCGACCAGCCGATCCGCTCCAGCCGCTCGCCCGCCGTACGGAAATGGTGGAGGGCGATGAGGTCCTGCCGGCGGCGGGCGGCGAGCAGGCCGCGCGCCATGTGCAGGAGGGCGGCGTGGTACTGGTCCTGGTGGTGGGGCAGGTCGCCGGCGAGGCACTCCTCGGCCAGTTCGGGCTCGCCGCTGTGCAGGGTGACCATGGCGAGGATCGCCGAGCGGACGGCCGTAAAGGCATTGACCTCGGAGTCCACCACGACATCGGTCCGTACCATCGTCTGCCGGGCCTCGGCGATCCGGCCGTGGGAGAGGGCCACCACGGTGCGCTCCGCCCGCAGCACGGCGGCCTCCGCGTCCGAACCCCGAGGGTCGACGAGTCGGCCGACCGCGTCCAGCCAGGGAACGATCTCCTCGGTATGCTCCGCGGCAGCCAGGGCGTTCACCGCCAGCGGCAGCGGGGTGTGGGCATGTCGCGGATCCGGCGGTTCCAGGGCCAGCAGGGGCGCCCCGAGGTCCGCCAGGCGCTTCGCCGGTGCGGTGTTGGTGACGAACGCGATGTGGATCAGCGCGGCGAGCAGTTCCCGTTCGCCCACTGTCCTCACGGGCGGCCGCGGCCCCAGCTCCTCGAGCCTGCGCAGGGCGGCCGAGTGGATCGCGGGCTCCTGGTCGCACAGGACGTAGTGGCGGGCCTCCAGGCGCAGCACGAGCTCGGCCGCGGCGGCATCGGCTGAGCTCAGGGTCCGCAGCTCCGCGGCCAGGCCCTGCGTCAGGAGGGCGATTCCGGACTCCGACGGCCGGTACAGCAGCGGGCCCAGCTGGACCGCTGCGGCGGCACGGTCCAAGGGGGAGTCGAACAACGGCAGCGCCTCGACCACGTGCCGTAGCGAGGCGAGGGTCGCGAACCCTCGTTCCGCCGTGGCGAGATCGGTCAGCACCCGGGCCCGGAGCGGTCCGGTGCACGAGCCGTCCAGCAGGGCCTGGCGCAGATAACGGGCCGCGTCGCGCGGTGCCCCCCGCGTCAGCGCGCTGTCTGCGGCGGCCCGCAGAATCCTCACGGCCTGGGGGGCTTGCAAGGTGTGCACCGACATGAGTTGCCCGGCAGCGGCCTCCACCGAGTGCCCCGCCCGGTGCAGCAGCACCGCGGCGCGGTTGCGCATGACCGTGAGCTCGTCCGCCGGGATGCCGTCCGCCAGCGCGTCCCACAGCAGCGTGCCGTTCTCCCCGGTCCCCGGCGGGCCCAGCCCCCAGCGGCCCAGTGCGGCGACCGCCCTCGCACACCCGGGCGCGTCCAGGCCCGCCAGCTGCGTCACGACCCGCTGGTCGGCCTCGCCGCCCAGGACGCACAGCGCCTGCACGACCCGGCGGACCGGGCCGGGCTGGGACCGCAGGAACGCCGACAGGTACTGACGGAGACTGTCCGAGCGCAGCGTACGGGCGAGTTCGGCGTGCTCGGCCCGGGGGCCCAGACCCCGGGAGTACGCCTCGTCCAACAGGGACCGCAGCAGTAGCGGACTGCCGGCGGTACGCACCAGCACGGCCGCCATGAACTCCGCGTCCGCGGCACCGCCCAACGCCGTATCGACCCACCGGCGCACGGAATCGGGGCCGAGAGCACCCAGCCGGATCCTGTGGTCAGCCGTGTCCACCAGCCCGTGCAGGACGGAGCCCGTATCCGGCACGACACCGGACGGCAGCGAGAGGGCGAACACCGTACGGCGGTCATGCCGGACGGCCAGGCACTTCGAGAGTTCCGTCAGCGACTCCGTGTCGGACCAGTGCAGGTCATCGACGACGACGAGCAACGGGCCGTCGCCGGACAGACCGTCCAGGACGGACGCCGACGGCACCCGTCCACCGACCGGTCCGGGATGCGAGTCGCCTGGGGCCCGTCGCCCCCGGCCGAACTCCGCCGCCGGGGAGCAGCCCGCGGACGCCACCAACTGGTCCACCACACCACACGCCAGCCACCGCTCCGCGCGGGACGCCTGGGCCCTGAGCACCAGGAAACGCTCGTCGCACGCCCGCTGCGCGAGGGCATCGAGGAACGATGACCTGCCCGCGCCGAGCGGCCCCTCGACCAGGAGCAGAGATCCGTGTCCTGCCGCGGCACGTCGCAGGCCGGCGGTCGCCGGCGTCAGTTCGGCCTCGCGTTCCAGTAGCACCAGTGCCGTCCTGTTCTCGTGCGACTCTCGGCGGCCGTCGCCGTACGTACTCCTACCCATCTTCGGGCCGCCGAGCGCCGGGACGTCACCCAGCCCGCCGCCGGCCCGGATTCCAGGGAGCACTGCTCGGGCAGACGGCTCGTTGACGGGGGCTGTCCATCAGGGGGCCAGCGTGCAACGGGTGAAGATGTCCGTCAGCTCCCGCGCCAGGCGGCCCAGGTCGGCCACCGCGAACAATTCGTGATGGCGGACGACGTTGTCGAGGGCGCCCTGCACCGCCAGCGCCAGCACCGGCGGGTCCGGAATGCGGAACTCGCCCGCACGGCAGCCCTCTTCGAGCAGCACGACCAGAGTCTCCACCGACAGGGCACTGCGGGCGACGTCGTCCAGTCCGAGGGCCGGCCGTTCGCGGACGAGTCCGGCGATCTCGGTGAGTGCCCTGGCATGCGCCGGGTAGCGGGCCATGAAGTCGAAGTGAGAGGAGATGTAGGCGCCCAGTTTCCCGCGATACGTCGTCTCCTGCTCGACGTGGCCGGTCCGAAGCGTGCCCGCCTTCTCCAGGATGGTCCGCGTGACTTCCCGCAACAGTTGTGGCTTTCCCGCGAAATGGTAGGAGATCAGACCGGTACTGCTCAGATTGGCATGTCTGCAGATCGCCGTGAACGATGTCTTCGTGTAGCCGATCTCGGCCAGCGTCTCGATCGTCGCCTCGACGATCTGTGTCCTCCGCGCGTCCTGGGTGAAAGTGCGGCCGCGCACGGGTCGGGACGGCAGTTCCCTGTACATCGTGTCCTCGGATCGACGGTAACAGGCGCATGTTCTGTTCCAGGTCGTGCACGGCGACCGGCCTGTCCGCGGACGGCGTGACCGGGGGAGCGGTGCGGTGGGGGAGGAGGACCGCGGACTTTGCCCGATGGCCGAATCCGCGCTCCTCCCAGGAGTTGGACAAGGGTGTCGCGTCGCTGCACGTACCCAACTCGCGCCCGGTGGTTCCCACCGGGTGAACTCCCGGAACGCGGCCCCCAGTTCTAGCAGGGACGTCGGCAGGCGGCGGGCCCCCGGCGCCGTAACGGTGGATCCCACCGAGGCCCGGCCCGACGCCCGCCGTGAGGATGGCGTCGCCGCGGTGGACCGGCCATCGCGCGAAGACACGGGAAAGGGCGGTGGGACAGGTGAACCCGTTCGACGACCCGGACGCCACCTTCCAGGTCCTCGTCAACGACGAGGGACAGCACTCGTTGTGGCCCGCGTTCGCGGAGGTCCCCGACGGCTGGAGGGTCGCGCACGACGAGGACAGCCGCGAGGCGTGCATGACCTACATCGAGAAGAACTGGACCGAGCTTCGGCCCAGGAGCCTGATCGAGGCCATGGAAGGCTGACCGCGGCACACCCCCGAGGAGCGCGCATGCGACACGACACCCTGGTCGACGCCATCGGAAACACCCCTGCCGTGCGGCTGCGGGTGGACGCCCCCGACGGCGTCGAGGTCTACGGCAAACTCGAACTGCTGAACCCCTACGCCATGAAGGACCGCGTCGCCCGCCGCATCATCCTCGAGGCACGCCGCACCGGTGCCCTGCGAGAGGGCGCACCCATCGTGGAGAGCTCATCCGGCACCATGGCCCTCGGCGTCGCCCTTGTCGGCACTTACCTCGGGCACCCCGTGCACATCGTCACCGACCCCCGCATCGACCCCGTCACCCTCGCCAAGCTCAAGGCGATGGGCTGCAGCGTGCACATCGTGAAGGCCATGACCGCACACGGCTGGCAGGGCGCCCGCCTCGAACGCCTCGCCGAGCTGATGCGTGACCTGCCGGGCTCCTGGTGGCCGCAGCAGTACAGCAACCCGGACAATCCGGCCGCCTACCGGACTCTCGCCGCCGAGCTCCTCGATGACCTGGGCACCGTGAACGTCCTGGTCGGCTCGGTCGGCAGTGGCGGCTCACTCTGCGGCACCTCCGCCGCGCTCCTGGAACACCTGCCCGACCTGAAGGTGGTCGGTGTCGACTGCGTCGGCAGCGTGCTGTTCGGCCAGCCCGACGTCGCCACTCGCAAACAGGGCGGCCTCGGCAACAGTCTCTACCCCGACAACATCGACTACCGGCTCTTCGACGAGGTCCACTGGCTCTCCGACGACGAGGCCTTCGACGCGACCAAGAGCCTCGCGCGGGAACAGAAGATCTTCGCCGGCAACACCTCCGGCTCGGTCTACCGCGTCCTCACCCACCTCGCCGCCCGCGCCGCCCCGGGGACCCGGCTCGTGGGCATCATGCCGGATCGCGGGGACCGATACGTCGACTCCGTCTACCGGCACGAGGCCGCGGGCCCGATCGCCACCGTCCCCACCGAGGTGGCCTTCGGCACGACCGTCCACAACTGGTCCTGTGCGGCGCTTCCGCGCAGAGAGCGCCCGGTCCTCCTCTTCGTCGAGTCCAACACCACCGGCACCGGAATGCTGGCCCTGCGCACCGCGACCCGGCTCGGCCTCGCCCCGGTTCTCCTCACCAAGGACCCCGCCCGCTACCCGGGACTTGACGAGACGGGCTGTTCCGCCGTCCTCTGCGACACCGAGGACGAGGCGGCCGTCCGGGCGGCCGCCGGCTCGGCCGCCGCAGGACGTACCGTCGCGGGAGTCACCACCACCAGCGACTTCTACCTCGTCCACGCGGCGGCCCTGGCCCGGTCGTTCGGACGGCCCGGACACGCTCCCGGCACCGCCGCGCTCTGCCGGGACAAGTCCCTGACCCGCGCCGCCCTGAGCGAAGCGGGGATGTCACAGCCCGCCCACGTCGTCGTCGGATCCGCAGAGGGTGTCGCGGCGGCCGTCGCCCGCGTCGGACTGCCCTGTGTGGTCAAACCGGCGGACGGCTCCGGATCGCAGGACGTGCGCTGGTGCGCCGACGAGGCCAGCGCTCTCACGCAGGCCGCGCACATCCTCGCCGCCACCGAGAACATCCGGGGACAGGCGCGTGCCGGCAAGGTCCTCGTCGAGGAGTTCGTGGACGCTCCCGAGTACAGCGTGGAGATGTTCTGCGCCGAAGGCGAGGCCGTGTGCGTGGGGATCACGGGGCGGACGACCACCGCGCTGCCGCACTTCGTCGAGACCGGGCACTTCTTCCCGGCCGCCCTGTCCACCACGGCGGAGGCCGACATCGCGGAGTGCGCCCGGAAGGCCCTCAAGGCGGTCGGTTTCGAACTCGGCCCCGCCCACGTCGAGGTCCGGCTGACCCCGGCGGGACCCGTCGTCATCGAGATCAACGGACGCCTGGCCGGCGGCATGATCCCCCAACTGATCCGCGCTGCGACCGGCATCGACCTGCTGGACCAACAGCTCCGCGTTGCCACCGGGCGCCCCCTCGCACTGACCGCGGACCGTGCGCTCCACGCCGGACTGCGGTTCCTGACGGCGACGGAGACCGGCCGGCTGACCGGCATCACCGGTGTCGCGGAAGCTGCCCGCGTCCCCGGCGTCGAATCCGTCGTCACCACCGGGGTCGTCGGCCGCACGGTCCGCCCGCCCCAGGCGGCCTACGACCGCCTGGGCCACGTCATCGCGGTCGGATCCACACCGCGGGAGGCCGAGACCGCCCTGGAGACCGCGACGGCACTGATTCGGGTGGAGACCGTCCGGGAACCCTGAGGACTCGCGACCGACCGGTTCGGGCACGCAGCCGACCGGTTCGGGCACGCCGCACGGCGGAGCCCCGGCGACCGTAGGCAACGCCGCCGGGGCACTCCCACGCCTTCCATGCGGCCGTCGTGGCATGGCCACCGCTCACACGACGGTCATGCCACGACGGCCCCCGCCGCACGACGGCTACGCGCCCCGCAGCTCCGGCCGGACGACACCGCCGCCGACCCGCACACCTCGCAGTACCTCCCGTGTGTCGGGCGGGCGGCGCAGCGCCACAGCCGGCGGGGACGCGGAGGTGGACACCGCCGCCGGCGCCGCCGGGGCACCGGCCTGCTGCTGCGCCTCCCAGGCTGCGATATGTGCCCGGGACCGCAGCCCCAGCGTGGTGCGGATATGGCGGATGTGTGTCTCGACGGTACGCACGGACACATGGATCCGCGCCGCTATCTGACGGTTCGTCAAGCCCTCCACGACGAGCGCGGCCACGTCCCGCTCCCGCCTGCTCAGCGGATGCGCGGCCCCCCCGCCCCGGGGCTCCGACACCTCGTCGCCGAGCGCCAGGGCCAGCGCCTGCCGCCAGGGCATCGCACGACCGGCCTCCAGCCAGGACTCGGCCCGGCCCACGGGCAGTGCCCGCAGCGCGGTGTCACGCGCTTCCTGGACACGTCGCCGCCACCAGCCGCTCTCCCCCGGCCCGCCGCCACGCACCCCTTCCGCCACGCCCAGCAGCCGCGTTCCGCGTTCGAACCGGTAGCCGCGGGCCGCGACCAGCGCCAGCCCTTCCAACGCCCGTGCGGCGTCCGCGTGATGATGTGCACGGCAGCGCAGGGCCTCGGTGAAGAGCTCCTCCGCCCGTTCCAAGTCGCCCTTCTCCACCGCCAGCGCGCCGGCGGTGGACAGAACGGAGCTCAGCCACTGCGGGGGCACCCCACCACGGAGTGCGGGGAGCGCTTGGGCGAGCTCACGCTCCGCCCCCGCCGGATCACCGCCCTCCAATCGGTTCCGGGCGAGGGCGCCCCGGCTCAGCGCCACGAGGGTGTCGTGATGAGCCCGCAGCCCGATCTCCAGCGACTCCTCCAGGTCGTCGGCCGACGCCCGGCACTCGTCCCGCGCCTGGTGCAGGATCCCGCGGTCCAGCAGCAGCCGCCCCAGCAACGGTGAACGGCCCCGCTGCCGCTCCTCCCGCACCGCCTGGTCGATCAACCGTGCCGCCCTGTCGCCCCGACCGACCAGAGCCGCCGCTTCCAGCGCGAGCGCTCGGTAGTCGGAGTGCGGTGCGGTCCGCTCCAAGGCATGCTCCACGAGCCCCGCCACCTCGGCGCCCCGGCCCCGTGCCCCCTCCACCGCGGCCAACGCCGCGACCAGGAGCAACTGCCGTTCGTCGGACCCCTCTCCCATTCGCCGGACCGCGTGTGCGAGATTGACGCGCTCCCCGGCCAGCCGGTCCAGCGTCGCGACCGGCACCACGGCCTCGCTCCGCAACGGTAGAGACATCGTTGTCAGCCAGACGATCAGACGTTCGTAGGTCGCTGTGTCCTCGCCCTCGGCAACGAGCCGCTCCTGTCCGAAACACTGCGTGGACTCCAGCATCCGGAAGCGCGCGGCACCACCGTCCCTGCCCGTCGACGGGGTGATGACGGACTTCGACTCCAGGGCGACCAGGAGTTCCGGCAGGGAGACCGCCGCCTCCGGCACGTCCGCCGTGACCGCCGAGACCGCGTCCGGCCCGAACCCGCCCGGCAGGATCGACAGCCTGCGCAGCAGAGCCTGTTCGGCCGGGCCCAGCAGTACGTACCCCCACTCCAGCGAGGCGCGCAGGCTCTGGTGGCGGTCGTCGGCCAGCCGCCAGCCGTTCGTCAGGAGCGTCAACCGGTCCTGGAGCCGCGAGCGGATCTCGGCCGGCGGGAAGACGCGGATCAGCCGGGCGGCCATCTCGATGAGCAGCGGCAGTCCGTCCAGGCGTGCGCAGATCTCGGCGACGTCCGCGGCGTTGTCCCGGGTGAGCCGGGAGTCCGGGGCGACCGCGCGGGCCCGGTCCATGAAGAGCGCGACCGCGTCGGAACGCAGACCGTCGGCGAGGGAGTTGACGGACTCAGGGTCGCTCAACGCCAGACCCGTCACGGAGAACACCGACTCGCCGGGCAGCCGCAGCGGCTCCCTGCTGGTGGCGAGCACGCTCAGCCGCGGCCGTCCGGGGAGCAGCTCGGTCAGCACGGCTCCGCACGTGTACAGCACATGGTCGCAGTCGTCCAGAACGAGCAGCCTGTCCAGGGCGGAGGCCGCCCGGCCCTCTTCGGTCCCGTCGCCGAGCGCTTCGAGGATTCGCCGGCGCACGTCGTCGGCGTCGGTGACTGTGCTGAGCTGCACGACCGAGACCTCGCTCCGGCGGCCGCGCGCCTCCTGGCCTGCCACTTCCAGCGCCAGCCGGGACTTGCCCACGCCCGCGGGTCCGGTCAGCGTCAGCAGCCGTACCTCGTGCAGCAGGCGGGTCAGCTCGACCAGTTCCTCGGTGCGGCCGACGAAGCTGCTCAGTTGGGTCAGTAGTTCGCTGCTCAGCCCGGCCTCCACACCGCCGGACTTCTGCCGCAGCCGGTACGAGCGCTGACGGCAGGCGTTGGAACAGTAACGAACCCGGGGCTGCGAGGTTCGGGACTGCTTGGTTCGAGTCAGTTCGGTACCGCAGGTGTCGCACGTGACAGTCGTGGGGGTGGACATGGCACACACCTTTCATGGTGTCGGCGAGTGCAGTGACGTGCTGGATTTCGGTGTGCGAAGTCCGCTTCGGGGAAACGAGGAATAGCCGGTCGAAACCACATGGGAAACCGGTGTCCTGGGAAGCGGCGGGCAGTTGGGGGCGAACGCCCGGGAATTGAAATGAGGCTTTCCGGTGAAACTCTTGCAGGTGTCGGACGTGGCCCGCCCGCCGCGAGGGGGCCGGAGGAATGACTGCGGGGTCTTTCGCTGCTCGCTGCCGCGTTCGGCCCGGTCAGCCGCCGGTGAACGGGCCGTAACGGTTCGGCGTCCGGCCTTGAGCATGAGGGGTATCTGCAATGCGGGTGGTCACCACTGGATACCGTCTTCCTGTACTCAGATGTGAGGTATCACGCAGAGTGAATGCCGTGGCCTGGGGTAGCCGATTCGTTCCGCGTGATTGCCTCAGAGCCTAGGAATGGTCTCCTCCGCTAGTCAAGCAATGTTTTGCGCGCACCCAAAAGACTGTGGTCGGAGGTTCGGTGGGCGGTGTGCCCGTTTATCCGGCCTGTGGAGTCCGCTTCACGCCTGTTTCGAAAAGTGTTTCCGTGCCGTCCACCGCCGGCCCGCGTCCGGACGCCGTCCGGCGGACCCGTTCAGCGGGAGGGACGGGCCGGGAATTCTCCGTTTCGGCACCACAGTCCCTGACCGTCGGGCGTCGTAAACCGTCTGCCCCCCCCGGAAATGTCCCGGCGGTATCCGCGGGCGAGCCGTCCGCGAACCGGCCGACGGGTCGCCCGCGTGGCCCGGGATCGGGAGGGCCCCTTCGGGCCGGCGTGGTGTGCGTGGACCCGGCATTCCGCTGACGGCTCTGCCGACGGTTCAGCGATGAGG
This sequence comes from Streptomyces sp. NPDC048565, assembly GCF_040650935.1. Taxonomy (NCBI): domain Bacteria; kingdom Bacillati; phylum Actinomycetota; class Actinomycetes; order Kitasatosporales; family Streptomycetaceae; genus Streptomyces; species Streptomyces sp. NPDC048565. Next base: position 200,157 of record NZ_JBEZIH010000009.1, on the reverse strand, counting down.
AACGAGGATGTTGGCGTACTGCGACGGCTTCTGCCGCACCCGATCGCCGCGGGCGGCCGTGGTTTCGCCGAAGGGCGGCGTCATGGCCCCCGTGCCCCGGCGGGCCCGGCAGCGTGCGCGCCGGGCCCGCCGACGAACGGTCAGTCGTACGGGTAGAAGCCCGACCCCGTCTTGCGGCCGAGCCGGCCCGCGTCCACCATCCGCTGGAGCAGCGGGGGAGCGGCGTACAGCGGCTCCTTGTACTCCGCGTACATCGAGTCGGCGACCGAGGCCACGGTGTCCAGGCCGATCAGGTCGGCGAGCTTGAGCGGCCCCATCGGGTGGGCGCAGCCCATCTCCATCCCGTTGTCGATGTCCTCGCGGCTGGCGATGCCCGACTCGAACATCCGGATGGCGGAGAGCAGATACGGGATCAGCAGGGCGTTGACGACGAAACCCGAGCGGTCCTGGGCGCGGATCGGGTGCTTGTCCAGCACGGTCCGCACGACGGATTCCGCGCGCTTGACGGTCTCGTCGGACGTCGTCAGCGCGGGGATCAGCTCGACGAGCCGCTGCACAGGCGCCGGGTTGAAGAAGTGGATGCCGATGACCTGGTCGGGACGGGAGGTCGCGACGGCCAGCTTCACCAGCGGGATGGAGGAGGTGTTCGATGCGAGGATCGCGTCCGGCCGCGTCACGACCTGGTCGAGCACCTGGAAGATCTCGGTCTTGACCTGCTCGTTCTCCACGACCGCCTCGATCACGAGGTCACGGTCGGCGAACTCGCCGAGGTCCGTGGTGAAGCTGAGGCGAGAGAGGGTCTCGTCACGCTCCTCGGGGGTGATCTTGCCGCGTTCGGCGGCCTTGGAGAGCGAGTTGTGGAGCCGGGTGCGCCCTATCTCCAGGGCCTCTCCGGTGGTCTCGGCCACCTTGACCTCGAGGCCGCTGCGGGCGCACACCTCCGCGATGCCTGCGCCCATCTGGCCACAGCCCACCACTCCGACGCGTGCAATGTCGGCCATAGACTCCGTCACCTCGTGCCTTTCGCTGATCCTCGTGCGGCAGTCCCGTTTGATTCCGGTGTCCGCCTCGACCCCACGACGTTACTCCGCGACCCGGTTCCGGTGAGCCGCGGGTCGGGGCCCGGAGGAAGGCATGATCTGTGTCACGCACTGCCGACGTGACACACAGGGACAGAGGAACGAAAGGTGCAAAGATGCCTCGTATGGGCCGCAGGTCATTGATGATGGGCGCGGCGGGCACGGTCGCCGCGCTGATGACAGCGGGCGACGCCGCGGCGTCGCGCAGGCCGGGTCCCCCTCCGTACGGGCGCCGTGCGGCTGACGCGGGTGAGCTGCGCGGGGTGTGGATCGCCACGGTCGGCAACCTGGACTGGCCCTCGGCGCCCGGCCTGAGCGCCGCGGCCCAGGAGGCTGAGCTGACCGCGCACCTGGACCGGGCGGTCGCACTGCGGCTGAACGCCGTGGTCCTCCAGGTCCGGCCGAGCGCCGACGCCCTGTGGCCCTCGTCGTACGAGCCGTGGGCCGAGTGCCTCACCGGTGTCCAGGGCAAGGACCCCGGCTGGGACCCGCTGGGCACGGCGGTGCGTGAGGCGCACGCCCGCGGTCTCGAACTGCACGCGTGGTTCAACCCGTACCGGGTCGCGAACCACACGGACCCCACGCGTCTCGTCGCCACCCACCCCGCCCGGCAGCATCCGGACTGGGTCCTGCCGTACGGCGGGAAGCTCTACTACAACCCGGGGCTGCCCGAGGTCAGGAAGTTCGTCCAGGACGCGATGCTCGACGCGGTCAGCCGCTACGCCGTCGACGCGGTGCACTGGGACGACTACTTCTACCCCTACCCGGTGGCCGGCCAGGTCTTCGACGACGACGCCACCTACGAGCGGTACGGCGCGGACTTCGGGGACAAGGCGTCCTGGCGCCGCGACAACACCGACCGGCTGGTGCGCGAGACGGCCGAGCGCATCAAGGAGGTCAGGAGCGGCGCCCGGTTCGGGATCAGCCCCTTCGGGGTGTGGCGCAACTCCACGACCGATCCGCTGGGCTCGGACACGGCGGGTGGCGTGCAGACGTACGACGACCTGCACGCCGACACCCGGAAGTGGGTCAAGGAGGGCTGGATCGACTACATCTGTCCGCAGATCTACTGGAACATCGGCTTCCCCGCCGCCGACTACGCGAAGCTGCTGCCCTGGTGGGCCGAGACGGTCCGCGGCACCGAGGTGGGTCTGTACATCGGAGAGGCGCTGTACAAGGCCGGCGACCCCGCCCAGCCCGCCGCCTGGCAGGACCCGGCCGAACTCTCCCGCCACCTGGACCTCGCCGCGGACCATCCCGAGGTCGGCGGCCATGTCTACTTCTCCGCGAAGCAGGTGAAAAGCGACCCCACCGGCGCCATGGCCCGGCTCGTGGCCGACCACTACCGGGCCAGGGTCCGTACGCCCCGCTGACCTTCGCTACCGGTCCCGGTCCTCGGCGGCGGTGTGCTGGACGACGCTGTCGGGGCCGGGGGACCTGATCGATTCGTGGCCGTCCTCGAAGCGCAGCCGGTACGGGGGGCTGCCCCCGTCGCCGAGCACCTCGACGATCTCCGCGACCCGGTCATGCCGACCCACGGTCCTGCCGTGTGTCAGCAGCCGGTCGCCGGTGTGTGCCTCCATCGGGAGCGACCTCCTCATGCGTGGCGGTCCATGTCGACAAGTCTATGACTCCACGGGCGCGGTGGCTTCCGCGCGGCGCGCGGCGGGCCGACCCGCGCGCTGGGTGACGGCGATGCACACCAGGACGGCGACCGCCGCCACCGGTGCGGCGGCCGACACCTCCTCGCCGAGAGCGAGGAACGACCAGACCAGGGTGAGCAGCGGCTGCCCCAGCTGGAGCTGGCTGGCTCGCGGTACGCCGATCTCCGCCATGCCCCGGTACCAGACGTACAGCCCGAGGAAGGTCGACCCTGCGGCCACCCAGGCCAGCCCGATGACCCCGTGCGCCGTGAGGTGCACCGGCTCGAATGGCAGCGCGACGGCCGCGCCCGCCACGGCGAGCGGCAGGGCCATGACGAGCGCCCAGCCGATCACCTGCCAGCCGGGCATCACCCCGGCCAGCTTGCCTCCCTCGGCGTATCCGGCCGCGCAGACCAGCAGTGCACCGAACAGGTACAGATCGCCGCCGGAGAGCTTCCCGCCGCTCTGCTGGACCGTGAAGGCGATCACCACGGCCGCTCCGGCCAGCGCCGCGATCCAGAAGGCGCGTGGCGGGCGCGAGCCGGTGCGCAGCGTCGAGTAGAGCGCCGTCGTCAGCGGCAGCAGCCCCACCACGACCGCGGCGTGCGAGCTCGTGGAGGTCTGCAGCGCGAGCGTGGTCAGCAGCGGGAACCCCACCACCACGCCGCCCGCGACGACCGCGAGGCCCGCCCAGTGGCGTCGTGCGGGCACCGGGACCCGGCCCACGAGCAGGGCGCAACCCGCGATCAGTGCCGCGAGCACGCTGCGCACGGCGACCAGGGACCAGGGGCCGAAGCTCTCCAGGCCCCACACCGTCGAGGGGAAGGTCAGTGAGAAGGCGAGGACGCCGAGCCCGGCAAGCACGACGCCGCCGCCCGGGCCGCGGCGCACCGTCGGGCGACCGCCCTCAGCCGCTATCGTCGACTGATCAGTAGTGCTACTCTGCGCTGTCATGTATGAGCGTAGCAGCGTCGCTGAACTGGTGTCTTCCCTGAGGGGTGAGCTGAACCGCTACTCACCTGGTGGGAAGCTGCCGTCCAGCCGTGCGCTCGTCGAGCGTTTCAAGGTCAGTCCGGTGACCGTCTCGCGGGCGGTCGCGCAGCTCGCCGCCGAGGGCCTGGTCGTCACCCGCCCCGGAGCGGGGGCCTTCCGGGCCGACACCCGTGGCGCCGTGCCCCCGCCGGGCGACACCTCCTGGCAGGAGGTGACGCTCAGCGGGGGCGGCGGGCCCGAGGTCGTACCGCGCACCGTCGACGCCTCGGGGGTCCTCGTCACGCTCGCCGAACCTCCTTCCGGCGTCATCGAGTTCAACGGCGGCTACCTCCACCCGGGCCTCCAGCCCGAGCGGGCCCTGGCCGCCGCCCTGGCCAGGGCGGGCCGCAGGCCCGGGGCATGGGGGAGGCCGCCCACCTGCGGACTGCCGGAGCTGCGCGACTGGTTCGCCCGCGATATCGGGCCCACGCTCACCGGCCCCGACGTCCTGATCACGGCCGGCGGGCAGAGCGCCCTGGCCACCGCGCTGCGGGCGCTCGCCCCGCCCGGCGCCCCCGTCCTCGTCGAGTCGCCCACCTACCCGGGCATGCTGGCCGCCGCCCGAGCCACCGGCCTGCGGCCGGTGCCCGTCCCCATGGACGCCGACGGGGTCAGGCCCGATCTGCTGGAGGCCGTCTTCCGCGCCACCGGCGCCAAGGTCTTCGTCTGCCAGCCGCTCTTCCACAACCCGACGGGCGTGACCCTCGCCCCCGAGCGGCGTGAGCGCGTCGTGCGGGCCGCCCGGCGGGCCGGCGCCTTCGTCGTCGAGGACGACTTCGCCCGCCGCCTCGTCCACGACGACGCGGGACCGCTGCCCGAGCCCCTGGCCGCCGACGACCCGGACGGCGTCGTGATCCATGTGCGCTCCCTCACCAAGGTCACGTCACCCAGCCTCCGCGTCGGGGCGCTGGCCGCCCGTGGACCTGTCAGGGAGCGGCTGCGCGCGATCCAGGTCGTCGACAGCTTCTTCGTGCCGCGCCCGCTCCAGGAGGCCGCACTCGAACTCGTGAGCTCCCCGGCCTGGGACCGCCATCTGCGGACCGTCGCCGCCGAACTCGGAAACCGCCGCGCCGCGATGACGGCCGCGGTGCGCAGCCGGCTGCCCGAACTCACCCTGGCGCACGTGCCGTCGGGCGGCGGCAGCCTCTGGCTCCGACTCCCCGGGCCGGGAGCCGAGGAGCCCGCCCTGGTCTCCGCCGCGCTGCGGGCCGGCGTCGCCGTCGCCCCGGGCCGTCCCTACCACTGCGCCGAACCCCCGGCAGGGCACATCAGGCTGAGCTTCGCGGCCGTTTCGGGCCCCGCGGAGATCGCCGAGGGGACGCGCCGACTGCGCACGGCCGCCGACACGTTGCGGACACCGGGCTATAGCCTCCCGGGATGAACCACCACGACAGCGCCGGGCAGCGCTACGAGATCTCCGACGATCCCGCACGGCTGGATCCGGTCCGTATCCACCACTGGCTGTCCACGGACGCCTATTGGGCCCTGGGACGCACCCGGGAACAGCAGGACCGTATGACGGCGGGCTCGCTCAATTACGCCGCCTACGACACCGCTTCGGGCGAACAGGCCGCCTATGCGCGCGTGGTCACCGACCACGCCTCCTTCGCCTGGATATGCGACGTGTACGTCGACCGCGCCGCCCGCGGCCAGGGCCTCGGCACCCGGCTGGTCACCACCGTCAGGGACGAGCTGGTCCCGCTGGGCGTGCGCAGGTTCCTGCTCGCCACCAAGGACGCCCACGGCGTCTACGCGAAGCTCGGATTCACCCCGCTCGCCGAACCGGACATGTGGATGATTCTTCAGAGGGGCTGAGCGCGGGCCGTGCGTGGCGTGCCGTGCGTGGCGAGCGCCCTCTTGACCGGTGTGGCACGGGGCCCCACGATCGCGCCATGAGTGTTCGGGTGTCCCTGGTCGCCGCAGCGCGCAGTTCCGCACTCCTCGCCGAGCGTTTCGACGACGACCGGCCGCTCGACGACGCCGGCTGGCGCGAGGTCCAGCTGGCCGCCCACGCGCTGGTGCCGCTCGGCGCCGCCGAGCTGCGCTACTGCTCACCCACCCCACGCAGCCGCGCCACCGGCGACGCCCTCGGCTTCGCCCCGCTCGTCCAGCCGGCCCTGCGCGACTGCGACATGGGCCGCTGGCGGGGGCTGACCCTGTCCGACGTCGCCGCCCGCGAGCCGGCCGGTGTCGACGCCTGGCTCGCCGACCCGCGCTCCGCGCCGCACGGCGGTGAGTCCCTGCTCGCCTTCATATCCAGGGTGGGGAGCTGGCTGGACACCCGCCCGGTCCGTGAGGGCACCGTCGTCGCCGTCGCCGAACCCGCCGTCGTCCGCGCGGCGCTGGTCTACGCCCTGAAGGCCCCGCCCTCGACGTACTGGAACGTCGACGTCCGCCCGCTCTCCGCCGTGGCCGTCACCGGACTTCCCGGCCGCTGGAGCCTCAGTCTCTGACGGCGCCTCACCCGGTCGAAGGAACGTCACCCGCGATGCCTTCCCGTCAGTCCGACCAGTCGGTACGGTGCGGGCAGCCGAGACGAGGAGTCAGACCCGTGCCGCAGACCCTGCCGCAGATCCAAGGCCACTGTGACGAGCGGTTCGCCGCGGTGCGCGACGCGTTCGCGGCGAATTTCGCCGAGCGTGACGAGCTGGGCGCTGCGGTCACCGTCCTGCTCGACGGTCGACCCGTGGTCGACCTCTGGGGCGGCTGGGCCGACGGAGCGCGGACCCGCCCCTGGGAGAGGGACACCGTGGTCAACGTCTGGTCCACGACGAAGGGCCCGGTCGCGCTGTGCGCGCATGTCCTGGCCGACCGGGGCCTGCTCGACCTGGACGCCCCGGTGGCCGCGTACTGGCCCGAATTCGCCGCCGCGGGCAAGGAGTCCGTGCGTGTACGCCATCTGCTCTCGCACCGCTCAGGGGTCGCCGGCCTGCGTGATCCGTCCACCCTGGCCGAGCTCTACGACTGGGAGCTGACCACGGCCCGCCTCGCGGCCACCGAGCCCTGGTGGGAGCCTGGCACCCGCTCCGGCTACCACGCGATCTCCTACGGCTTCCTCGTCGGCGAGGTCATCCGCCGGATCACGGGGCTGCTGCCCGGGGAGTTCCTGCGGCAGGAGATCACCGGACCGCTCGGCATCGACTTCACCGTGGGCCTCCCGGAGAAGGACGCCGACCGGGTCGCCGAGCTGGTCCAGCCGAAGTCCGTGTCCGGTGAACAGGCCGCGCTCTTCGCCCGGATGGAGCCCGTCGCCATCGCCTCGCTGCTCAACCCCCGCACGGGCACCGCCGCCGCCAACACCCCTGGGTGGCGCGCCGCCGAGATCCCCGCCGCCAACGGGCACGGCACCGCCCGCGCGGTCGCCTCCCTCTACGGCATCATCGCCGGGCGCGGCAGCATCGACGGCCGGCGGATCCTGTCGCAGGAGGCGGCGGAGCGGGTCCGCGAGGGCCAGGGCAGCTGCCGGGACCTGGTACTCGGCGCGGGCTTCGCCCACGAGACCGAGCTGGGCCTCGGCCTCTGGCTGAGCGGCCCGAACGCGTCGTACGGCCCCAACCCGCGCGCCCTCGGCCACGACGGCGCGGGCGGCTCCAGCGGACTCGCCGACCCGGAGGCCGGGATCGCCCTCGGTTACGTCATGAACCGCATGGGCGCGAACATCGCCGACGACCCGCGCAAGATGACACTGGTCGACGCGGTGTACGGAGCCCTGTGAACCGCCGCCGTCAGTAGCCCGCCGGGCGCACCAGCCCCGACTCGTACGCGAACACCGCGGCCTGGGTGCGGTCGCGCAGGCCCAGCTTGACCAGGATCCGGCTCACATGGGTCTTCACGGTCTGCTCCGCGACCACCAGGCGCACGGATATCTCCGCGTTGGAGAGCCCCTGAGCGATCAGCGAGAGCACCTCGGTCTCGCGTTCCGTGAGTTCACCGACGCGCTCCCTGCTGGGAGGGCGTGCTCCGGTGCTCACCCGGGAGAACTCGGCGATCAGGCGCTTGGTGATGTTCGGGGCGAGCAGGGCGTCCCCGGCCGCCACCACCCGTACCGCCTGGGCGAGTTCGGCGGCCGACGCGTCCTTCAGCAGGAATCCTGAGGCGCCCGAGCGCAGTGCCTCGTAGACGTACTCGTCGAGGTCGAACGTGGTCAGCACGAGGACCCGGACGGTGGTGCCCGGGGCCTCGGTGAGGCGGCGCGTCGCGTCGATGCCGCCGAGACGAGGCATCCGTATGTCCATCAGCACGACGTCGGGGGCCAGTTCGGCCGCCTTCTCCAGCGCGTCCAGACCGTCCACCGCCTGGCCGACCACCTCGATGCCGGGCTCGGCGTTCAGCAGCACGGTGAAGCCCTGCCTGACCATCATCTGGTCGTCGGCGATCAGCACGCGGATGGTCATGCGGGGTCCTCCAGGGGAAGCGTCGCCAGTATTTCGTACCCTCCGCCGGGGGTGCGGCCATGGGCGAACTCGCCGCCCAGCATGGCGGTGCGTTCGCTCATGCCGAGCAGCCCGTGACCGACTCCGCCCGTCCGCGCCGCGGGTGTCTGCGGGGCGGTGTTGACGACCCGGACGGTGACCGCGGTGGAGTGATGACCGACCTCCACCCGGGCGCGCGCCCCGGGCGCGTGGCGCATCACATTGCTGAGCGCCTCCTGCACGATGCGGTACGCCGAGAGCTCCACCCCAGGAGGCAGCGGCCGAGGCCTGCCCGTCGTCTCCGCCACGACGTCGATGCCCGCGTGCCGCACCGTGTCGATCAGCTCGCCGAGGCTGTCCAGGGTGGGCTGCGGTGCGTGCCGTACCCCGTCGGCCGCGGCGTCCTCCGAGCGCAGCACACCGAGCACCCGGCGCAGCTCGGCCAGCGCCTCCACGGCGTTCTCCCGTATGCCCGCGAGATTCTCCCGGAGCTCCTCGGACGGCTGCTCGACCAGATGCGGGGCGACCTGCGCCTGGATGGAGATCACCGACATGTGGTGGGCGACCACGTCGTGCAGCTCACGCGCGATCCGGTTGCGCTCCTCCAGGAGGGTGCGCCGGGAGCGCTCCTCCGCCGTGAGCCCGGACTGCACGACGAGTTGGGTTCGGGCCACCCGCAGGGCGCGCAGCGCCGTGCCGATCACCACGGCCGTGATGACGACCAGCGCGCCGACATCGAGGGAGTAGTTGTGGGCCCGCGTGGTGAAGGCGCTGGACACCAGCCCGGTCAGCAGACTCAGCGCGAGCGCGATGGCCGCCCTGCGTGGATGGACCCGCAGTGCCAGCAGGAAGAGCGCCCCGCTCTGGAGCGCCATCTCGGGGCCGGTCCACGGGAACTGATCGCCGAACGCCATCACGGGCTCAGCGACCCGCACGCTGACGGCCGTCAGGACCAGCGAGGCCCACCACGCGTACAGCGGCCACCACATCCCGGCGAGGAGCGCCAGCGTCTGGGACACCACAAGGAGCACGGCGTACTCGGGCACGGCGGCGCCGCGTGGGACCAGGTCGGGCACATGCCACACGGCGACCATGGTGGCCCCGAGAGCCAGCAGCATCCCGAACGCGGGCCGCCAGACCGGCGCCCCGGGCGCGCCCATGGGCGGCACCGGATCGACGGGGGCGGTCCACAGGTCCTCGCGCAGCAGGCGCGGCAGCGCGCGGAGTGCCGTCACGATCCGGCCCCAGGCCCCCGCCTCCCCCTGCATAGCCTTCAGCTTAGGCATGGCGCGACTCCGCAGTCAGGGCAGGGGAACCGGGCCGTACGACCGTCGTACGGCCGCCGCCCCGCCGCTCGTACGCACCGAACGCGGACCGGAACACCAGCAGCGCGAGCGCGAACAGCGGCAGCCAGGCCGTCCGGGCGCACACCCAGCCGGGGCCGTCGGGCACCGTGTGCAGGCCGGGCAGCGGGCCGCCCAGGAACAGGGCGCTGGCCGTGACCACGATCATCGCGGTCTGGTGCCACAGGAACACGGTCATCGCGGACAGGTTCAGCAGAGCGACCACCGCCCACCATGCGGGGCGTGCGAGCGCCCGCCGCAGGCGTTCGAGCAGCAGCAGGGCCGCACCGCACTGGGCGAGGCCGAAGGTGACGACGGCGAGCGTCGGCGGGTCGAGGTTGGAGAGCGTGCCGCCAGGCACCCCGACCATGGACGCGGGATATCCCGCGAACAGCACCAGGCCCGCCGTGGCCGCCGCGCCTCCCGCCAGCAGCACCCATCCCGTGCGGCGGTCGTTCAGCCCGCCCCGCGCCCAGGCCGCGCCCAGGCAGTAGGGCACCAGCCAGCCCGCCGCCACGTTGATCCACCCCAGCGCGGCGGGGCCGCCGAGGCCCAGCCGGAACAGGTCGACGTACAGGACGACGGCCAGCGGCCACAGCGGGTGCAGCCGCGTGACCAGCGGGGTAGCCGCGGTCAGCGCGGCGAACACCAGGAGGAACCACAGCGGGGACCACACCAGCTTGGCCAGTGCGCCCACCGTCGCCTCGTCCACCCCCGAGGCCAGCATCACGCCGGCCGACACAACCCAGACGAGGACCACGACGGCCACCGGCCGGAACAGACGCACCATCCGCACGCTCAGCCAGAGCCCGTACGACTCGTCCCTGGCCCGTGCGGACGTGTACCCCTTCGCGCCGGTCAGGCCGCCCACCAGGAAGAAGACGGCGAGCGTCTGGAACACCCAGGACACCGGGGCGAGCCGGGGCATGTACTGGAGCGGGCTCGCGCCGTGCACCGTGCCGCTGTCGGCGACCAGCGCGGTCACCATCCAGTGGCCGCACACCACGCCCAGGATGGCGAGGGCGCGCAGCGCGTCGACCGCGCGGTCGCGGTCCTGGGGCGTCGCCGCGTCGATCCGCCGCACGAGGTCACGCATGACGGCCGCCTGTCGTGCCCGTGCCCGTTCCCGTGCCCGTTCCCGTGCCCGTGACGATCGCGGCGATGCTGTGCAGCGAGACCGACCCGGGCCTCAGGTAGTCGCTGTGGCCCGCGTCGCCGGCGTCGAAGACCTCTGCGCCGAACTCGGGCGACACCGGGTCCGTCCCGAATCCGACCGTGACGAACGGCAGCGGGACGGCCAGATGCGGAACCCGCGCGATCCAGTCGTCCCCACCCAGGCCCGCCCGCACCGTGGCCGGCGTACGCAGCTCGGCGGCGCTCCCCGCGCCGGCGCCCGGGCTTCCGTACAGCACGAGGTCGGCGACATCCAGCCCGGACGCGGCACGGGCGCAGACCACGGAACCGTAGGAGTGGCAGAGGACGGACACCCGGGCGGCGGGCCTGGCCCGGCCCAGCTCGCGTACGAAGGCCCGGAGAACGGGTGCCGCCCCGTCGGCCCGGCCTGCTGTCAGGGAGGAGGGGCTCAGCAGGTCGGGAGTCCGGTAGCCGAGCCATACGACGACCGCCGAGCCGGAGCCCAGCTCACCGATGAGCGCCTCGGCGTCGCGCCGTGGGCGCCCGTAGTGGTCGAGGCCGACGCCCGCCCCCGGCACCAGTACGGCGATCCGGGCGGCCCGGGACAGATCGCCGAACACCTCCACGCTGCGGCCGCCGTCGCGTCCGTCGAACATCAGGAAGGTGCGCCCGTGGCCCGCCATGGCGGTGAGCGCGGCGGCCCGGCGTCGGTCGCCGTGGCCGGCGGCCATGTCCCGGGCCGCCCGGATCTCCTTCCGGCCGGCCGCATACCTGGCGTCCAGCGCGGAGGGACGCGCCGTGCCCAGCGGGGCGAGGGCGGCGGGGGCCGGGGCCGGCACGGCGGCCGGCCGGGCGGCCCCCGACACCGGGAGCGCCACGGACGCGGTGACGAGTGCGGTGAGCAGGGCGCGGCGCGCGCGACTGCTCCCTGGGCGGGGCGCCATGGAGGGTCCTTCCGTACCGGAGGTTTCTCGTTGAATCCGGTACCGAAGTTATGGACCGACCTGTGTGGTCGGCGTCCCGCCCGGGAGCGCACCTGGCTCGTAGCTCCGAAGTACTACGGGTAGGGGGTGCGGGGCCCGCCTACGGACAGCCCTTCACGGCCTGCGGCGGGGCTTTCCGCGCTTGGCGCCGCCCCGGGGCTGCTTGCCCGTCGCCGGCTTGCGCGGGGTCGCGCTCTTCTTGCCGTCCGTGCGCTTGGCCTTGGTCTTGGCCTTGGGCTGCGGAGGTGTCGGGGGGCGGCCCCGGGTGCTGTTGACGGTCCGCCCGCGCACGATCCCGATGAACTCCTCCACCAGGTCCGTCGTCCTCTCCTCCGGCCACGACAGCGCGATCCGCGACTCGGGGGCATCGGTGAGCGGCCGGTACGTGAGGTCCTTGCGGTGGTACAGACGGGCCAGCGACTGCGGAACGACCAGCAGCCCCACCCCCGCCGCGACCAGCTCCACGGCGTCCTCCGTCGTGGCGGGCCGCTCGAACGCGGGCCTGCCCGGCGGGCGCTCCCAGTCGAGGGTGTCGTCGAGGGGATGCAGCACCGTCTCCTCGGCCAGGTCCTCGGGCGACAACTCCTCGACGGCCGTCGCCTCGTGGTCCTTGGGGATCACGACCACGGTCGTCTCGGTGTAGAGGGGGATCGCGCTCAGGTCCGTACGGTCGACCGGCAGCCGCACGAAACCGGCGTCGGCGCCGCTGTCGCGCAGCAGCGCCGCGGCCTCGGCGGCGGGCACGCCGACCAGGGCCAGGGGGGTACCGGGCAGTCGCTCGTTCCAGATCCGCACCCACTTGGTCGGGGTCACGCCCGGGACGTAGGCGAGCCGGAACGCAGAGGGTTCTTCCGAGCCTGTCACTCCGCCAGGTTACCGGCCGTGGTCGGAGGCGGCGCACATGCTCGATACCCTGGACACCATGACGTCGCACCAGACCACCCAGACAATGAAGCCCGCCACCGCGGCGAAGAAGCTGGGTGTGTACCTCGAAGCCACCCCCGCCGAGTTCCAGGAGGGCGTCGTCTCGCGCGCCGAGCTGAACGCGCTGCAGACCGATCCGCCCCAGTGGCTGGAGGAGCTGCGCCGCAACGGCCCGCACCCCCGGCCGGTGGTCGCGTCGAAGCTGGGCGTCTCCATCGCCGGCCTCGCGCGGGGCGGGGTCACGGAGCCCCTCACCACCGAGCAGATCGATGCCCTGAAGCAGGACGGCCCCGAGTGGCTGCAGAAGGAGCGCGCCACCCAGGCCGAGGTCCGCAAGGAAGCCGCGCGCATCAAGGAGCGCAACGCCGCCCGCGCCGAGCAGGCCGACCGCGACTAGGGCGTGCCAGGCGTCACCGGGCAGGCGGGACTTTCGAAATACACCTGGTCCCGGTCACCCCTCAGCCCCTGTGTAGAACTCGATCGTCGACACCGTGGTCGCGGCCACGGTGTCCGGGTCCGCACCCGAGGCGGCGAACGCACGGCCCCATTCCTCGCCCGAGCGCGCCACGAAGGCCTGCGCCTCGGGTGAGTTCTGCCACTCCACGGCGTCCTGCGGGCTGATGCCGTCGCCTGCCAGGTGCCATCCGAGCCCCAGCAGCGCCAGATCCCAGCCGATCCCGACCGCGCCGGGGCCGTACTGGCTCCGGAACTCCTCGGGAACCACGGACACGTGCTCCAGCTCGAACACGGTCCGCCGCGCGTCCTGCGGTGTCAGGCGTACCTCGACCTGGCTGAAGCCGGGATCGGGGCCGAACACCCAGGACACCCGCAGCCGCTCCTGGCGCACACACTCCAGGATCTCGCCGCCGGCGTTCCCCTCCAGCTGGTACGTGCCGCCGACGCGGAACTCGCCGGTCACCGGAAGGAACCACCGGGCGATGCGCTCCGGCGATGTCACCGCGTCCCAGACCTCGGCCGCACCGGCGTCGAAGGCGCGCCGCAACAGCACCGTGCCAGCCTCCTGTGACGCCACACGCCGTGTGCCGACCTCCCTGTGCACCCGGCCGATCTCGTCGACGATCTCGCCCATGACCGCTCACTTCCCTCACGTGGGTCCCCGCCCGCCTCCAGGCTTTCCTGGTCAGCGTGGGTCTGCACGACGGGGCAGGCGGACGGGCCATGGCGCCGGAGCGCGGGTGCGGGCGCCTCGTCAGCGCGGCCAGGGCCGCCCCGTGAGGCGTTCGATGTCCTGGTTGAACTGCCGAAGGTCCCCGATGAAGCGTTCGAGGCGCTCGGGCTCCCAGTCGGTGACCACCTGGCTCACCCCGTCGGCCACCTTCTCCCGGTCGGTCCTCAGGGCGTCGGTGCCCTTCCGCGTGATGCGGAACTTCCTGGCCACCCCGCCGTCGGGGTCGAGGGTCCGTTCGACGAGTCCGTCCCTCAGGAGGGCGGCCGTCTGCCGGTTGAAGGTCGAGGCGGCGAGCCCGAAGGCGTCGACGAGGTCGGCCACCGACATGGGGCCCTGCGCCTCGATCCGGCTGAGGAGCACGTAGGCGCTGCGGTCCAGGGCCTCGCTGCCGTGCAGTCGGCGCGGTGAGGTCATCTCCTGGTGCCGCGTGAGGATCAGGAGCTCGCGCTCGATCTGTTCCCCCGCCTGCTGGGCGTCCATCCGGGGTACCTCCGGCTCTGTCATCTGCACAGGGTCACATTAAGCCATCGTTGTGCATGATGCAGGCCAGGAGCATCGCGCAACTTTTGTGCATGATGCTTTTCATGTGTACGGTGCAACTCATGAACGCTCCTGCCTCTCCGGTGCGCACGGGGGCGATCGTCGCCTCGCTGTCCGTGGCCGGCATCGTCGCCTCTCTGATGGGGACGCTGGTCATCCCCCTGGTCGCGCGGCTCCCCGAACTGCTCGACACCTCCACGGCGAACGCCTCATGGGTCGTCACCGCGCCTCTGCTGACGGGCGCGGTCGCCACACCCGTGTTCGGGCGTCTCGGTGACCTCCACGGCAAGAAGCGGATGCTGCTGATCTGCGTCGGCCTGCTCGTCGTGGGCTCCCTGGTGAGCGCGGTGTCGGCCTCGCTCGTCCCCATGGTCGTCGGCCGCGCGGTCCAGGGCATCGGCATGGGCATCATCCCGCTCGGGATCAGCACCATGCGCGACGTCGTGCCGCCGGAACGCATGGGATCGTCCGTGGCCCTGATGAGTTCGTCGCTGGGCATCGGCGGTGCCTTCGGTCTGCCCCTCGCGGCCGGCGTCGCCCAGAACGCCGACTGGCACGCGCTGTTCTGGGGCTCGGCCGTCATCAGCCTGCTGGTCGGTTTCGCCGTGCTGCGCTTCGTCCCCGGTGTGCCCGTGGAGACGGCGCGGGGCCGCTTCGACATCCCCGGCGCGATCGGTCTCACGATCGGTCTGGTCTCGCTGCTGCTGGCCGTCTCCAAGGGAGGTGAGTGGGGCTGGACGAGCCCCACCACCCTCGGCCTCTTCGCCGCCGCCGTGATCGTCCTTCTGGCGTGGGGCCGCTTCGAGCTGCGCACCGCCGATCCCCTGGTCGACCTGCGGGCGACGGCCCGCCGCCGGGTCCTGCTGACGAACCTGGCCTCGGTCGTGATCGGCTTCGCCATGTTCGCCCAGAGCCTCGTCGCCCCTCAGCTGCTCCAGCTGCCGAAGGAACTCGGCTACGGGCTGGGCCAGTCGATGCTGTCCGCCGGCCTGTGGATGGTGCCCACGGGGCTGGTCATGATGGCGTTCTCCCCGCTCGGCGCGAAGCTGTCCGCCCGTTTCGGCCCGCGTACGTCGCTGCTGACCGGCTCCCTGATCATCGCGATCGGCTACGGGCTCGCCCTGCCGCTGATGGGCTCGGTCGCCGGGATCGTCGTCTTCAGCTGTGTCGTGAGCGTCGGTGTGGCCTTCGCCTACGGAGCGATGCCCGCGATCATCATGGCGTCGGTCCCCGCTTCCGCGACCGCGTCGGCCAACGGCTTCAACTCGCTGATGCGGTCCATCGGACTCTCGGTCTCCAGCGCGGTGATCGGTGTCCTGCTGGCCCAGATGAGCCGGGATGTCGGAGGCTTCACGATCCCGACCGAGAACGGCTTCAGGGTCGCCGCCGTCGTCGGCGGGGCCGCCGCACTCGCAGCTGCCCTCCTGGCCCTGGCCATCCCCCGCGTCACCGCGCCCCTCCCGGCGCAGGACGCCCCGGAGCCGGACGCACCCGGCGCGGGGGCAGTGCCCGCACTCGGTGGGCTTCCGTCCTCGCCCGCCTGACCCGCATCCGTCCGGGCGACAAGGCCCGGCACCCCGAGCGAAGGGAGAACCGCCCACGCTCCGGGCGCATTTACCGCCCCGAGATGACACCGGCCCACCGGACGAAAGCCCCACATTTCCGAGGGAGATCAAGCATATGAGCCAGAGCCGCAGCCAGGAGACCGTTCGCTACCCGCTGGCCCAGGCGGGCGCGCTGGACGCACCCGCCGACTGGGAACGACTGCGCAGCCAGTGCCCCGTCGCCTCCGTCGAGCTGCCCAGCGGCGACGAGGCGACGCTGCTCACCCGCCACGAGGACGTCAAGGCGCTGCTGTCCGACCCGCGCTTCGCCCGCCCGACCGCAGCGGACGGCGCGGCCCGCATCGCACCCGACGGCGGGGGCGGCGCCGCCGCCTCCGGCAGTTCGGACGACACCTCCGTGCCCGACAAGGGCGAGCCGCACCAGCGGTGGCGCCGTCGGGTCAGCAAGTGGTTCACCGCCAAGCGGATGACGGCTCTGCGGCCGGGCATGACGGCGACCGCCGAAGAGCTCGTCGACGAGATGGTCGCCGCGGGCGCACCCGCCGACCTCAAGGCGCACGTCGGCTTCCTGCTGCCCGTCTACGTCATCTGCGACATGCTCGGTGTGCCGGCACAGGACCACGACCGCTTCTCCCATTGGTCCGACGCGCTGCTGAGCATCACGCGCTTCACGAAGGAGGAGACCGAGCGGGCCCATGCCGAATTCGTCGAGTACATGTCCGGTCACATCGCCGCCAAGCGCGAGAACCCGACCGACGACCTCATCAGCACGCTCATCCGCGACGCCGAGGACGGGCAGGGGCTCTCCGACGCGGAGCTGCTGGCGACCGCCATGGGGCTGCTGGTCGCCGGGCACGAGACCACCGCCAACATGATCGGCAAGATGGTCGCCATGCTCCTGGCCGACCGTGACCGGTGGGAACGGCTGCTCGCCGACCCCTCCCTGGTGCGTACGGCCGTCGAAGAGGCGCTCCGCTTCGACACCAACCTCGGATTCGGCCTGCGCCGCTATCTCACCGAGGACGTGGAGGTCGGCGGCCGGACCCTGCCGGTCGGCACCACGGTGATCTGCAGCATGCCCGCGGCCAACCGCGACGAGGCCGTCTTCGACAACGCCGAGGAGATGGACCTTGGCCGTAGCCCCAACCCGCACCTCAACTTCGGCGCAGGGCCCCACTCCTGCCTCGGCCAGGCGCTGGCCCGCACCGAACTCCAGGTGGTGCTGGAGGTCCTGCTGCGCAAGCTGCCCACCCTCGAACTGGCCGTGCCCGTGCGCGACCTGCAACGCGTGGAAGGGCTCCTGGTCGGCGGTCTTCGGACCGTCCCCGTGCGCTGGTGACTTCCTCCGCGCAGCCCACCGCACCACCCCACCCAACACCCGACGAAGGGAGTACCCGGATGAACGTCACCATCGACGAGGACAAGTGCTGCGGCGCGGGCCAGTGCGTCCTGATCGCCCCCGAGGTGTTCGACCAGCGCGAGGACGACGGTGTCGTCGTCCTGCTGGACGCCGCACCCCCGCAGGAGCAGCACGCCGCGGTCGGTGAGGCCGCCGCGGTCTGCCCGGCCGCCGCCATCCAGCTCACCCCGCCGACGCCGTAACGCCGGACGGACCGGCCCGGGGCCCTCCGGGCCGGTCTTTGCATAACACTGCATAGCTGCGTATAGTCATGCCATCGATGAGAGGAATTCCGATGGCGGTACGTGCGGCAGTGGCAGGGGCGAGTGGATACGCCGGCGGGGAACTGCTCCGTCTGCTCCTCACCCACCCACAGATCGAGATCGGGGCCCTCACCGGGCACTCCAACGCCGGGGAGCGACTCGGCGCGCTGCAGCCGCACCTGCGGCCGCTCGCGGACCGCGTCCTCGCAGCGACCACGGCCGAGGTGCTCGCCGGACACGACGTCGTCTTCCTGGCCCTGCCGCACGGGCAGTCCGCCGCCGTGGCCGAACAGCTCGGTGACGAGGTGCTCGTCGTCGACATGGGCGCCGACTTCAGGCTGCGGAACGCCGCCGACTGGGAGAGGTTCTACGGTTCCCCGCACGCCGGCACCTGGCCCTACGGCCTGCCCGAGCTGCCCGGCGCCCGTGCCGCGCTCGAGGGTTCCAAGCGTATCGCCGTGCCCGGCTGCTACCCGACGGCCGTCTCCCTCGCGCTCTTCCCGGCGTACGCGGCCGGCCTCGCCGAGCCCGAGGCGGTCGTCGTCGCCGCGTCCGGCACCTCAGGCGCGGGCAAGGCGGCCAAGCCGCACCTGCTGGGCTCCGAGGTCATGGGCAACATGTCCCCGTACGGCGTCGGCGGGGTCCACCGGCACACCCCCGAGATGATCCAGAACCTCGGCGATGCGGCGGGTGAGCCCGTCTCCGTGTCGTTCACGCCCACCCTCGCGCCCATGCCTCGCGGCATCCTCGCCACATGCAGTGCGAAGGCGAGGCCCGGGGTGGACGCCGAGTCGCTCCGCGCCGTGTACGAGAAGGCCTTCGCCGACGAGCCCTTCGTCGACCTGCTGCCCGAAGGACAGTGGCCCGCGACCGCGGCCGTGTACGGGTCCAACGCCGTGCAGATCCAGGTCGCCCACGACGAGGCCGCCGGCCGGATCGTCGTGATCAGCGCCATCGACAACCTGGCCAAGGGCACCGCCGGAGGCGCCCTGCAGAGCATGAACATCGCCCTCGGACTTCCCGAGGAAACGGGTCTTTCCACGATCGGAGTCGCACCTTGAGCGACGCACGCGCAGCCGCCGGGCTGCGGGGTACGACGAAAGCCGCGCCGCTGCGCTGTGTGAGCGGAGAAGCGAACGAGGAGATGCAGTGAGCGTCACGGCAGCCAAGGGGTTCACGGCGGCGGGCATCGCCGCCGGAATCAAGGACAGCGGTAATCCCGACCTGGCCCTCGTGGTCAACAACGGGCCCCGCCGCGCCGCCGCGGGCGTCTTCACCTCCAACCGCGTCAAGGCCGCGCCCGTCCTCTGGTCGGAACAGGTCCTCAAGGGCGGCGAGGTGACCGCTGTCGTCCTCAACTCCGGTGGCGCCAACGCCTGTACGGGCCCCCAGGGCTTCCAGGACACCCACGCCACCGCCGAGAAGGCCGCCGAGGTGCTCCCCGGGCACAACGCGGGGGAGATCGCGGTCGCCTCGACCGGTCTGATCGGCCTGCTCCTGCCCATGGACAAGCTCCTGCCCGGTATCGAGAAGGCCGCGACGACCCTGAGCGAGCACGGCGGCGAGAAGGCCGCCATCGCGATCAAGACCACGGACACGGTCCACAAGACCGCCGTGGCGGACGGCGACGGCTGGAGCGTCGGTGGTATGGCCAAGGGCGCGGGCATGCTCGCCCCCGGCCTCGCCACGATGCTGGTCGTCCTCACCACCGACGCCGACGTCGAGGCGCCCGCGCTCGACGCCGCGCTGCGTGCCGCCACCCGTACCACCTTCGACCGGGTCGACTCCGACGGCTGCATGTCGACCAACGACACCGTGCTGCTGCTCGCATCGGGCGCGAGCGGAATCACCCCCGAAGGCGCCGAGTTCGCGCAGGCCGTGCAGAGCGTCTGCGCCGACCTCGCCCGGCAGCTGATCGGTGATGCCGAGGGCGCCTCCAAGGACATCCGGATCGAGGTGATCAACGCGGCGACCGAGGACGACGCCGTCGAGGTCGGCCGGTCCATCGCCCGTAACAACCTCCTCAAGTGCGCCATCCACGGCGAGGACCCCAACTGGGGCCGAGTCCTCTCCGCGATCGGCACCACGAAGGCCGCCTTCGAGCCCGACCGGCTGAACGTCGCGATCAACGACGTCTGGGTCTGCAGGAACGGCGGCGTCGGCGAGGACCGTGAGCTGGTGGACATGCGCTACCGCGAGGTCGGGATCACCGTGGACCTCGCGGCGGGGGACGAGTCGGCCGTCATCTGGGCCAACGACCTGACCGCCGAGTACGTCCACGAGAACAGCGCGTACAGCTCATGAGTGCCGCGAGGAAGCACACCGCGCTGCCCAAGGCGCAGATCCTCATCGAGGCGCTGCCCTGGCTCACCCGGCACAACGGCAGGACCGTCGTCATCAAGTTCGGCGGGAACGCCATGGTCGACGAGGACCTGAAGGCCGCCTTCGCCCAGGACGTCGTCTTCCTGCGGCACGCCGGCCTCAAGCCCGTCGTCGTGCACGGCGGCGGCCCGCAGATCAGCGCCCAGCTCGACAAGCAGGGCCTGGTCAGCGAGTTCAAGGCCGGTCTTCGCGTCACCACGCCCGAAGCGATGGACGTCGTACGGATGGTGCTGGCGGGACAGGTCCAGCGTGAGCTCGTCGGGCTGCTCAACCAGCACGGCCCGCTCGCCGTCGGTATGACGGGCGAGGACGCCCACACGATCACCGCCACCCAGCACCGCCCGATGATCGACGGCGAGGCCGTCGACATCGGCCGGGTCGGCGAGATCACCGACATCGACACCGGCGCGATCCAGGCACTGCTGGACGACGGCCGGATCCCGGTGATCTCCTCCATCGCGCGTTCCGCCGAGGACAACCACGTCTACAACGTCAACGCCGACACCGCCGCCGCCGCACTCGCCGCCGCGCTGAACGCCGAGACCCTGATGGTCCTCACCGACGTCGAGGGCCTCTACGAGGACTGGCCCAACAGCGACGACGTCATCAGCCGGCTCACCGCCACCGAGCTGGAGAAGCTGCTGCCCGACCTCTCCAGCGGCATGGTGCCCAAGATGCAGGGCTGCCTCCACGCCGTACGCAACGGCGTCGAGACCGCCCGCGTCATCGACGGCCGGGTCCAGCACTCGATCCTGCTGGAGATCTTCACCGACGAGGGAATCGGCACGATGGTCGTGCCCGACGCGACAACCGCCGTACCGCACGACGCAGAGGGGGAGTCATGACCGGCAACGAGGAGTTCGCGCAGCGCTGGCAGGGCGCGCTGATGGACAACTACGGCACACCGCAGCTGCCGCTGGTGCGCGGCGCCGGCGCCCGGGTGTGGGACGCGGAGGGCGGCGAGTACCTCGACTTCGTGGGCGGTATCGCGGTCAACGCGCTCGGCCACGCCCACCCCGCGGTGATCGACGCCGTCTCCACGCAGATCGCCTCCCTCGGCCACGTCTCCAACCTCTACACCGCCGAGCCGCCCATCGCGCTCGCCGAGCGGCTCCTGACGCTCTTCGGCCGGACCGGCAGGGTCTTCTTCTGCAACTCCGGAGCCGAGGCCAACGAGGCGGCCTTCAAGATCGGCCGGCTGACCGGGCGTACGCACATGGTGGCCACCGACGGCGGCTTCCACGGCAGGACCATGGGCAGCCTCGCGCTGACCGGTCAGCCGGGGAAGAGGGACCCCTTCCTGCCGCTGCCCGGCGATGTCACCCACGTGCCATACGGCGACGTCGAGGCGCTCCGCGGAGCGGTCACGACCGACACCGCGCTGCTGATCATCGAGCCGGTGCAGGGCGAGAACGGCGTCGTCGTACCGCCCAAGGGCTATCTGGAGGCGGCCAGGGAGATGACGCGGGCCACCGGCACGCTGCTCGTCCTGGACGAGGTGCAGACCGGGATCGGCCGCTGCGGCCAGTGGTTCGAGCACCAGGCCCACCAGGGCGTCGAGCCCGACGTGGTGACCCTGGCCAAGGGGCTCGGCGGCGGACTGCCCATCGGGGCCACCGTCGCGTTCGGCGCCGCCGCCGACCTGCTGAGGCCCGGACAGCACGGCACGACGTTCGGCGGCAACCCCGTCGCCTGCGCCGCCGGTCTCGCCGTGCTGGACACGCTCGCGGCCGACGGCACCCTGGACACCGTGAAGCGGCTCGGCGAGCGGATCAGGGACGGCGTCGAGAGCCTCGGGCACCCGCTGGTCTCCCACGTCCGCGGCTCCGGGCTGCTGCTGGGTATCGTGCTCACCGGGCCCCTCGCGCCGAAGGTGCAGCAGGCGGCTCAGGAAGCCGGCCTCCTGGTGAACGCGCCCGCCCCCGACGTCGTCCGGCTCATGCCGCCGCTGATCATCGGTGACGCCGAGGTGGACGCGTTCCTGCGGATACTGCCGGCAGCTCTCGACGCGGCCTACGGGGACGGACGATCCGGGGAGTGACGATCCGCAGAATGAGGCGACGACGATGACCGAGGCTCAGGAAACCGACCACGGAGGGCAGTCGGTGCCGCAGACCCGCACGGCACGCCACCGCAGGATCGTGGACATCCTCAACCGCCAGCCGGTGCGCTCGCAGAGCCAGCTGGCCAGGCTCCTGTCCGACGACGGGCTGAGCGTCACCCAGGCGACGCTCTCCCGCGACCTGGACGAGCTCGGCGCGGTGAAGATCCGCAACACCGGCGGCGAGCTGATCTACGCGGTGCCCAGCGAGGGCGGTTTCCGTACCCCGCAGGCACCGCTCGGCGGGTCCGCGAAGGAGGAGCGGATGCGCAGGCTCTCCGCGGAACTGCTCATCTCCGCGGAGGCGTCGGCCAACCTGGTGGTGCTGCGTACGCCGCCGGGGGCCGCCCAGTTCCTCGCCTCGGCCATCGACCAGGCCGAGCTCCAGGCGATCCTCGGCACGATCGCGGGGGACGACACACTGATGCTGATCAGCCGAGACCCGAGCGGCGGTCAGGCACTGGCCGACCATCTGCTGCGGCTGGCCCAGAACGACCGCGGCCCTCAGTAGCGGGTGATCGCGGTCGGTCCTGACACCGTCCCGACCGCGATGTGCGGACGCCGGGCCGGGTCGGCCCAGGCCAGGATCCGGTCCATCGCGGCCGCCGGCACGGACACACAGCCGGCGGTCGCTCCCTTGCCGTTCACATGGAGGAAGATCCCGGCTCCCCTGCCGCGTACCGGCCGCTGGTAGTTGAAGCCGATGACGAGCGCACGGGCGTACTGCGCGGGATAGGTGACGAGGTGTTCGGCCTCGTCCGCGCGGCAGTCCGCGGGCCGTGGCTCCACCCAGCGGTTGTAGGCCCTGGCCCTGTTGTCCTGGCACCACCACGCGTCCTCACCGGCCCGCCGGTACGGGTAGCGGGTCCCGGGCGGTGCCGCCTCCGTGCCGAAGGCGTACGGCAGGTCGTACAGCCCGGTGGGCGTGGTGTTCGTGCCCTGGGTGCGGGTGGCGCCCTCGGCCAGCCCGTTCGCCCCGAAGCGGGCGGGCGCCGAACCCGCCGCCACCCAGCCTTCCCCGCGCCGGTCCCACCAGGTGACCCTGCCCGTGACGGAGTCCGTGCCGGGGGCCTCAGCGGTGATCAGCTGCGTACCGCCGCCCGTGTCGGCCAGCCGCTCGGGGAGCGACGGCGCCCCGGCGGGCCGCGCCGCGAGCGAACCGGTCAGGGCGAGCAGGACGGACACGGTCACCAGGAGTCTGCGCATGCCCCGGACCGTACGACGCCCGGCCCCCGGCCCCCACCGCACCTGCTCCGTACGGCCCAGCGGCTCACTCCGTGACCGGCGCCGGCATCGCGGGCAGCGGCAGGGGGAGCCCCGGCAGCCCGTCGATGCTGGTCGCGATGTGGTCCTTCTTCTCGAAGTACCTGCTCAGGCTCTCGTCGTCCTCACGCCGGAACCGGCTCGCGTGCAGGGGGCGGTCCTCGTCGTACGACATGAACGGCACCGCGTAACCGCAGGAGTCCCGGATCAGGTCGGCCGTCACCACGATGACGGCGCGCAGCCCGTGGAGAGCCGGGTCGACGTGGGGGAAGTGCCCGAGCAGCTCCGGGAAGCGCGGGTCGTCACGGAACACGGGCTCGCCCCGCCCGTGCACGCGGACGATGTTGGGTGGGCCCTGGAAGGCGCACCACATCAGCGTGATGCGCCCGTTCTCCCGGAGATGGGCGACGGTCTCGGCGCTGCTGCCGGCGAAGTCGAGGTAGGCCACGGTCCGTTCGTCGACGACGGCGAACGACCCGCTCACCCCCTTGGGCGACAGATTGACCGTGCCGTCGCTGTCCAGGGGCGCGGTCGCGGTGAAGAAGATGTGCTGTTCCTCGATGAAGGACCGGAGACGACCGTCGATACGCTCATACGTTTTTCCCATGGCCGCATTGTCGTGCGACCTGACGCCCGGGGCCGGGTATTTCACGGTTCGGGACGCGTTTCGTCAAGCCGGTGCGGGTGCGGACGAGGGCATCTCTTGGTGGCAGCTTTTCACCCTTCCTGACCAGCAGCTTTGACAATGCATGCATGGAACCGCATAGTTATGCTATTCGTGATCGCGCCGTGAGGCGGAAGCACACCCCTTGCACTCCCGAGGAGCACCGCAGTGAGCAACGGCACCGGTAACAGCGACGTACGGCTCTGGGGCGGCCGTTTCGCCGACGGCCCCGCCGAGGCGCTGGCCAAGCTGTCCGCCTCCGTCCACTTCGACTGGCGGCTCGCGCCGTACGACATCGCGGGCTCCCGTGCCCACGCGCGCGTCCTCAACAAGGCGGGGCTGCTCACCGACGACGAGCTGGCCCGGATGGCGGAGGGGCTCGACTCGCTGGAAGCCGCCGTCGCCGACGGTTCGTTCACCGGCACCATCGCCGACGAGGACGTCCACACCGCCCTGGAGCGCGGACTCCTGGAGCGACTGGGCCCGGACCTCGGCGGCAAGCTGCGCGCCGGCCGGTCCCGCAACGACCAGGTCGCCACGCTCTTCCGCATGTACCTGCGCGACCACGCCCGTGTCATCGGGGGACTGGTCGCCGAGCTCCAGGACGCGCTGGTGGGCCTTGCCGAGGCGCACCCGGACGTGGCCATGCCCGGCCGTACGCACCTCCAGCACGCGCAGCCCGTCCTCTTCGCCCACCACGTCCTGGCGCACGCGCAGGCCCTCTCCCGGGACGCGGAGCGGCTGCGGCAGTGGGACGAGCGGACCGCGGTGTCGCCGTACGGCTCCGGCGCGCTGGCCGGCTCGTCCCTCGGGCTCGACCCGGAGGCGGTCGCGGCCGACCTCGGCTTCGAGCGCGGCTCGGTGGGCAACTCCATCGACGGCACCGCGTCGCGGGACTTCGTCGCGGAGTTCGCCTTCATCACCGCGATGATCGGCGTCAACCTCTCCCGCATCGCCGAGGAGATCATCATCTGGAACACGAAGGAGTTCTCCTTCGTCACCCTCCACGACGCCTTCTCCACCGGCTCCTCGATCATGCCGCAGAAGAAGAACCCCGACATCGCCGAGCTGGCCCGCGGCAAGTCCGGCCGCCTCATCGGCAACCTGACCGGTCTGATGGCGACCCTGAAGGCCCTCCCGCTCGCGTACAACCGCGACCTCCAGGAGGACAAGGAGCCGGTCTTCGACTCCTGCGACCAGCTGGAGATCCTGCTGCCCGCCTTCACCGGCATGATGGCCACGCTCACCGTCAACCGCGAGCGCATGGAGGAGCTGGCCCCGGCCGGCTTCTCGCTCGCCACCGACATCGCCGAGTGGCTGGTCAGGCAGGGCGTCCCGTTCCGGGTGGCGCACGAGGTCGCGGGTGAGTGCGTCAAGGTCTGCGAGCAGCAAAACATCGAGCTCGACCAGCTGACGGACGAGCAGTTCGCGAAGATCTCCGAGCACCTCACCCCCGAGGTGCGCACCGTCCTGAACGTGCCCGGAGCGCTCGCCTCGCGTAACGGCCGCGGCGGGACGGCACCCTCGGCCGTCGCCGTCCAGCTGGCCGAGGTGAAGGCCGACCTGGTGACGCAGCACGTCTGGGCGACCGCGCGCGGCTGATTCACAGGCATCGCGGGCTACGTTGACGGGAAGGCGTTCGGAACCGACCCAGAGGAGCCCGCGATGCCCTTCGCCCGCCTGAACCGAGCGACTACCCCGACCTCCCACATCGGGCTCGGCCTGGCCGCCGTCGGCAGGCCCGGCTACATCACCCCGCACCGTGACCAGGATCTGCCCGGCGAACGCGGCGTCGACGCGCTGCGCGCCCGTACCCATGAACTCCTGGACGCGGCCTACGCCCAGGGCGTGCGGTACTTCGACGCCGCCCGCTCCTACGGCCGCGCCGAGGAGTTCATCGCCGAGTGGCTGGCCGCCCACCCCGAGGCGACGGACGTCGTCATCGGCAGCAAGTGGGGCTACACCTACACCGCCGACTGGCGCGTCGACGCCGAGACGCACGAGGTGAAGGACCACGGCCTGGCCACCTTCGAGCGCCAGCACGCCGAGACGGCCGGACTGCTCGGCGACCGGCTCGATCTCTACCAGATCCACTCGGTGACCGCCGACAGCCCGGCACTGAGCGACAAGAGCCTGCACGCGCGACTCGCCGAGCTGGCCGCCGGAGGCACCACGGTCGGCTTCTCCGTGAGCGGACCCGGCCAGAGCGACGCCATCCGGGCCGCCGTCGCCGTGACCGTGGACGGCGAACCGCTCTTCCGTACCGTGCAGGCCACCTACAACGCCCTGGACATCTCGGCCGGAGCGGCACTCGCCGAGGCGCACGACGCGGGGCTCACCGTGATCGTCAAGGAGGCCGTGGCCAACGGCCGGCTCGCCGGGACCGAGGCGCCGGCCGTCGTCCGGGAGATCGGTGCAGAGGCCGGCCTGGACGCGGACGCCGTCGCCCTGGCGCTGGTCCTCCACCAGCCCTGGGCCGGAGTCGTCCTGTCCGGCGCGGTCACCGCCACCCAGCTGGCCGCCAATCTGCACGCACCGCTGCTCGACCTCGAACCGGACCGGCTCGACCGGCTGGCCGCCCTGGTGGAGGAGCCGGAGGCGTACTGGCGCCACCGGGCCTCGTTGCCCTGGAGCTGAGCGGCCGGGCAGCCGGTAAGCACGGGCGTCGCGTACACCGGGGGCCCGTTCACGCCGGCCCCGCTCACGCCCAGTCGGCGAGCGCTTCGAAGTCGGCCCTCGCCAGCCCCACCCCGGGGTCGACCCACCGCAGCAGGGCCCGCCCCGGGTGGTGCGCGGCGACCCAGGCCGTATCGATGCCGGAGATCTCGTCGTCGACCCAGGCGAACGGCCTGCCGTCCGCGTAGTCGACGACGTAGCGGGTCTTCCAGTACGTCCCGTCCGCCGTGGGCGCGTGCATCGTGGGCCAGTCGATGTACGGGAGCGGGGGCAGCCCGATGCGCGGGCCGACCCACTCGTTCGCCTGGTCCTTCCAGGTGGTGGCCCAGACGAGTTCGTAGAGGCGGGCGAGCGCCAGCAGCTCGTCGCCGTGACCGGGGTTGAGCAGGACGGGCAGCGGCGTCCCCGCCGGCCACCCCGTCGGCCGCGTCCGGTGGAGTGCGTAGCCCTCCGGGACGGTGGGGCCGGCCAGCGCCGCGTAGGGGTTGAGCGGACCGTCGATGTCGATCATCAGCAGCGGCTTCATCAGGCCATGGTGCCCCCGGGCCGCCCGGCCTGGCGGATCATCCCCCGGCCGGTCATGGAGCGAGTCGCATGGGACATCGCTGTCTCATTTGATCTAGTGTCGTCCCATGACTCTTGATCGTGAGCAGGTTCTGCGCAGCGCCGCCGCCCTGCTGACCCGTAAGTCCACGGCGACCATGGACGAGGTCGCCCGCGCCGCCGGCATAGGCAGGGCCACCCTGCACCGGCACTTCGCCGGGCGGGGTGCGCTGGTCGGGGCGCTCGAGGACCTCGGGATCCGGGAGTTCGAGGCGGCCCTGGACGCCGCCGCGCTCGACGAGGGCCCCGCCGATGAGGCACTGCGGCGGCTGGTCGCGGCCGTCGAGCCGAGCGCGGGACTGCTGTCCTTCCTCGTCGGCGAGAGCCGGCTCTTCGAGGGGGACGAGGTCAACGAGGGCTGGGACCGCCTGGACACCCGGGTCTCGGCCTTCTTCCGGCGCGGTCAGGAGCGCGGCGAATTCAGGATCGACCTCACGCCGGCCTGGCTGACCGAGGCACTGTACGGCCTGATCGGGAGCTGCGCTTGGTCCGTGCAGGCGGGGCGGGTCGCCGCGCGGGACTTCTCATACATGATCGTCGAGTTGCTCCTGGGCGGAGCACGCCGGAGCGTGGAGAAATGAGCAGCACCACTTCGAGGGCCGGCGTCACGGGCGACCTCCACCATCCCGGCCGGTGGATCGCCCTCACCGTCCTCGCCCTGGCGGTGCTGCTCGTCGCCGTCGACGCCACCGTCCTCGGACTCGCGACGCCCTTCCTCAGTGAGGATCTCGAACCGACGGGCACCCAGCTGCTCTGGATCGGCGACGTGTACTCCTTCGTCATCGCCGGGCTCCTGGTCTCCATGGGCAGTCTCGGCGACCGCATCGGCCGGAAGAAGCTGCTGCTGACCGGCGCCACCGCCTTCGGCGCGGTGTCGGTGCTCAACGCCTACGCCTCAGGCCCCGGGATGATGATCCTGGCCCGGGCGCTGCTCGGGGTCGCGGGCGCCACTCTGATGCCGTCCACGCTCGCCCTGATCCGTAACCTCTTCCACGACCCGCGCGAGCGCAGCCTGGCCATCGGCATCTGGGGTGCGATGGCCTCGGCGGGCGCCGCCGTCGGACCCGTGGTGGGCGGACTCCTGCTGGAGCACTTCTGGTGGGGCTCGGTCTTCCTGATCAATCTGCCTGTGATGGCGGTGCTGGTAGCCGTGGGCATCAAAATGATCCCCGAATCGAAGAACCCCACGCCAGGCCCCTGGGACCTGATCAGTGTGGGTCTCTCGATGGTCGGCATGATCGGCGTCGTGTACGGCATCAAGGAGTCCGCCGCGCACGGCGTGAGCTGGTTGCCCGGCGTGGCGGCCGTCGGCGGGCTGCTGGCGCTGACCTGGTTCGTGCGCCGTCAGCTGAAGCTCCCGGCGCCTCTGCTGGACATGCGGCTCTTCCACCACCGGGGGTTCTCGGGCGCGGTGCTCGCCGACCTGCTGACGATCCTCGGCCTGTCCGGAATCGTCTTCTTCCTCTCCCAGTTCCTCCAGCTGGTCCAGGGGAGGGGGCCACTGGAGGCCGGGCTCGCCGAACTGCCGGCGGCGGTCGGCGCCGTGACCGCGGGCCTGTCGGCGGGGAAGGTCGCCCGCCGCTACTCCGTGCGCTCCGTGGTCGCCGGCGGGCTCGGCGCCATCGGGGTGTCACTCGCCGTGGTCACGGTGATCCACAAGGAGACCGGCTATCCGCTCATCGGTGTCCTGCTCCTGGTGGTGGGCGTAGGCGCGGGGTTCGCCTTCACCGTCACCTCCGACGTGATCCTCTCCAGCGTCCCCAAGGAGCAGGCCGGCTCCGCGTCCGCCGTGTCCGAGACGGCGTACGAGCTCGGGGCGGCCCTCGGGATCGCCCTGCTCGGATCCATCGTCACGGGCGTCTATCTGGGCTTCGGGACCCCCGCGGGCATCTCGGCCGACTCGGCGGCGGCCGCCCACGAGTCACTCGGCGGAGCGGTGGAGACCGCCGAGCACCTGCCGGCGCACCTGGGGAACGAGCTGGTCGTCGCGGCCCAGGAGGCGTTCGTCAACGGGCTCAGGGTCTCCGCCGCGGTGGGTGCGGTGGTCCTGCTCGCGACGGCCGTCGCCGCCTGGTTCCTGCTGCGCGGGCAGAAGCTGGAGGACGGGATCATCCCCGACGAGTGAACGGCCCCGGCGCACTCGGCGCTTTCTAGGGGCCGTCCGAAACACGCAGACGGCTCAGGCGGCCTTGGCCTTCGTGGCGTACATGTCGACGTACTCCTGACCGGACAGGTGCATCACCTCGGCCATCACGGAGTCCGTCACCGCCCGCAGGACATAGCGGTCGCGGTCCATGCCCTCGTAGCGGGAGAACTCCATCTGCTCACCGAAGCGCACCGTGACCTTGCCGGGGCGGGGGAGGCCGGAGCCGCCCGGCTGCAACTTGTCCGTGCCGATCATCGCGAAGGGCACGACCGGCGCGCCGGTCATCAGGGTCAGCCGCGCGATGCCCGTACGGCCGCGGTAGAGCCGGCCGTCGGGGGAGCGGGTGCCCTCCGGGTAGATGGCGAAGGCATGGCCCTCGTCCAGCACCCGGCGGCCCGTCATCAGGGCCGCGACTCCGCCGCGGCCACCGTCCCGGTCCACCGGGATCATGCCGCAGCCCGTGAAGAACCAGGCCATCAGCCGGCCCTTGAAGCCCTTGCCGGTGACGTACTCGTCCTTGCCGATGTAGAACACCGGCCGGTCGCAGCAGATCGGCATGATCATGGAGTCGATGAACGTCAGGTGGTTGCCCGCGAGGATCACTGGACCGTCCCCCGGGATGTTCTCGACGCCCTCGACCTGTGGCCGGAAAAGCAGTCGCAGGATCGGTCCGAGCACTGCCTTGATGACCGTGAGTCGGGACAACGCATCCTCCGGTGTCGTGGCCGGGCGGCCGGGGCGGGAATTCGCGAGGGTCTGTGCAGGTGAGGACGATACTCGCGGGTACCGCCTCTCCGCACATCGGGTTCACCCAGTGGATACGCAGTGTTGACGTGTGTTTCCGCCACGTTCGTCCATGGTCCGCCCCGCCGATGGCGTAGCCGCCTACGATCGTGCCTCGCCCGAAGGTGCCGGACATCATATGCGAGGAGCATTCATGACAGAGCACGCGCGGACCGAGCCCGGCCGCCGGACCCTCCTCGGGGCTGCCGTCCTCGGCACGGCCGCCCTCGGTACGACGGTCATGGGAGCGGCCGGTACGGCGAACGCCGCCGGGCGTGTCCCGGACAAGCAGGGCAAGGGCGACGGCACCTACCGTGACCTGCCCGTCCCCACCGTCATCGGCCACCGGGGGACCGCCGGCTACCGCCCCGAGCACACCCTCGGCTCCTACCAGCTGGCCCTGGACCTGGGCGCGCACATCGTCGAACAGGACGTGGTGCCGACCAAGGACGGCCACCTGGTCTGCCGCCACGAGAACGACATCACCGCCACCACGGACGTCGCCGAGCACCCCGAGTTCGCGAGCCGCAAGGCCACCAAGGAGATCGACGGGGTGCCGCTGACCGGGTGGTTCACCGAGGACTTCACCCTCGCCGAGCTGAAGACCCTCAGGGCCAAGGAGCGGATTCCGGCCAACCGCCAGAAGAACACCCTCTACGACGGCCGCTGGGAGATCCCGACCTTCGAGGAGGTCCTGCACTGGGCGGAGGAGGAGGGCCGCAGGCGCGGCCGCGCCGTCTGGCTCTACGTCGAGACCAAGCACCCCACCTACTTCAGGGGCCTCGGTCTCGCACTGGAGGAGCCGCTCGCCAAGCTGCTGCGCCGCCACGGCCGGCACCGCGCGAACTCCCCGCTGATCCTCCAGTCCTTCGAGCCGACCTCGATGCGGCGGCTCTCGAAGCTCGTCGCCACGCCCCGTGTGGTGTTGCTGGACGGGCCCGACACACAACCCTGGGACTTCGTGGAGGCCGGTGACCCCCGCACCGTCGCCGATCTGGTGAAGCCCGCGGGGCTGAAGTGGATCGCGTCCTTCGCCCAGGGCATCGGCCCCTGGCTGGACCTGGTCATCCCCCAGGACGCGGACGGACGGCTGACCTCCCCCACCACCCTGGTCGCGGACGCGCACGCGCGGGGCCTGATCCTGCACCCGTACACGATGCGCAACGAGAACACCTTCCTGCCCGCGGACTTCCGGCGCGGCACCGACCCCAACGCGTACGGCGACGCGTTCGGCGCCTTCCGGACGTACTTCGAGACAGGCATCGACGGGATCTTCTCGGACAACCCTGACACCGCCCTGCTCGCGGCGGCCGACTTCGACCAGGACTGACGGAGGGGGCCGGGCGGGCCGGGCGCGTCAGCCGCCCGGCCCTGATGCCCCGGTCGGGTGGAGCGCCCCGTGTGCGGCAACTCGCCGGGCACGGGGCGCGTTGACGGGACATGACTCCTCCCGATCATGTTCCGGCGGCCGGGTCCGAGGCGGCGGGCGACGGCGGACGGGCCGTCGTGCAGGCCCTGCACGCGCTGGTGCGCGCGGAGGCCGTAGCCGAGGCCGACGCGGCCGGGACCGAGGCCGCGGATCTGGAACAGTCGGTGTGGCTGAGGCTGCTGGAGCGCGGGACCGGGCCTGGACTCCCCACCGACCCCGTCCGCTGGGTGCGGGCCGCCGTCCGGACGGAGGCACGCGCCGCCCGGCGCAGGATCCGGCGCGAGCGCGCCTACCCCGCCGGTGAACCGCCGGGCGACTGGGCCGGCTGGCCGGAACGGATCGCGGTGGGGGCCGACGAACGCCGTGCACTGCGCACCGCGGTGGGCCGGCTCCCCGGGAGGTGCCCACGACTACTTGAGGCGATGCTGGCCCCCCACGATCCGACCTACCAGGAAATCGCAGGGGAGTTGGGTATGTCACAGGGGAGTTTGGGCCCTATGCGTTCCCGATGCCTTGGATGTCTGCGCAGAATGCTGGCGGCGGAGGTTGTAGCTCCTGAACTGCGGGGAATGGAGCGGTAGACAACCGGCGGAACGGGTGAGCGGGAGGCATGCACACATGGGCATGAGCGTGACCATCTCGGCGGCGGCAGCACAGGACGCCGAGCAGATCTTCAGACTCCAGTACCTCTGTTTCCAGAGCGAGGCGGAGCTCTACGGCAACTACCGGATCGACCCACTCGTCCAGACCCTCGACTCCGTCCGGGACGAACTCACCACGGACCTGGTGTTCGTGGCCCGGCTCGGCGACGAAGTGGTCGGCTCGGTACGCGGCTTCACCGACACGGACGGCACGGGCCGGATAGGCAAGCTCTGTGTCCACCCCCGGCTCCGCAACCACGGCCTTGGTACCCGTCTCCTGCGGGCGGCGGAATCCGGGCTGGCGGACGGGCGTTCGGCCACCCGCTTCCGTCTGCACACCGGGGAGCGCAGCGAAGGCAACCTGCGGCTCTACCGCAAGGCCGGCTACGCCCGGGTGGGCAACACCACCGGAGTCGACGGGGTCCGGCTGGTCCTGCTGGAGAAGGACGCCACCGCGCCCGCCTATGTGACCAGCGCCTGACGCCCGCGCCTGAGGCACTCCTGCGCGACGCCGGTGTCAGCCGCCGGTGTCAGGCGTTGCGTGCGCGGCGCAGCCAGATCATCCCGGTGACCGGCAGGATCACCGGGATGAACAGGTAGCCCATGCCGAATCCCGACCACACCGTGCTGTCCGGGAAGGCGGACGGCTCCAGGCGCGTCCAGGTGCCGACGATCAGCACACCGGCGAGCTCGGCGGCGCAGCAGACCAGCGCCGCCCTGCGTGCCTTGTCCCCGCCCCGCACCAGCGAGTACGTGATGAAGCCGTACACGACGGCCGCGACGGCCGAGAGGACGTAGGCGAGCGGCGCCTTGCCGAAGTCCAGGATCATCTCGACGATCGAACGGGACGCGGCGGCCACGGTGAACACCCCGTAGAACCAGACCAGTACCCGCCCCGGCCCGGTGCCGAGCTCGAACTGCTGCTTCCGTGGCGGGGTGTCGTGCTGCGGTGCCGGGGACGCGGGCGCCCCCGTGCGGTCGGTGTCGCGCATGGTCAGTTTCCCCAGATGTCGTAGAGCCGGACTTCGAGGACGGCGAGCACGACCGCGCCGGCCGCCACCGTCACCGAACCCCAGCGGGTCCGCTCCGACAGCGACAGGAAGCCCGCCGCGGGCACGGCCGCGAAGGCGCCGATCAGATAGGCGATGAAGATGGTCATGCCCTGGTCGGGCCGCTCGCCGCGCGACAGCTGCACGATTCCCACGAGCAACTGCGCCAGCGCCAGCACGGAGACGACCGCCATACCGATGAAGTGCCAGTCCTTCGTGGGCTGGTCCCGGTAGGCGGCGAATCCGCACCAGGCGGCGAGGGCGAGCGCGGTCACGGCGACCGCGACCGTCAGGGCGTCAAGCATGACGTGAGGATATTACGGACGGCCGGAGCGGCCGCGTGCGGCCCCGGCAGGGGCGATCGGCACCGTGTACGCGGCGGGCGGTGGCCGGCAGGCGTGGCCTTTGCCACAGGGTGCGCACAGCATGATCGGCGCCGTGCCGGTGCGGCAGCCGGAACGGTCCACGTTTTCGCAGGTCACGACCGGGTGCGCGCCGATCCCCGGCCGCAGGCGGAGGTGTCCAGCAGTGTCCGCTATACGGACACGGGGGATCGTGGAGACGTTACGTCTGTTTTACTTGGCGCATGACCATGACGAGCTACCGCAGCCCTGCGACCGAGGCGATCCCGACGCCCGGTGCTCGTTGTATGTGTCGAATGCGCGCTTTCTGAGGGTCCAGGACCGCGCCTCGCGCCCCGAAGCGAGACCGAGCCCGTGCCGTCCGCACCCAGCGGACCGAGCCGGCCCGCGCATGACCCGTGCCCGGCGGTCCGCCGCGGCCGGACCATGCGGAGACTCCCACCGGTCGACCACTGAGAACAGTCTCATCAGACGAATGCCCCGTGCCCGGCGGACCCCGCGCCGTGCACTCGACAGTGACGGAAACCCTGTGATCACCACTTCGGGCCTCACGAAGGTCTACCAGTCACGCGGCCGCGAGGTCACCGCCCTGGACGGCGTGGACCTGCACGTACGCGAGGGCGAGGTCTACGGCGTCATCGGACAGAGCGGCGCCGGCAAGTCCTCCCTCATCCGCTGCGTCAACCTCCTCGAACGCCCCACATCGGGCACCGTGACGGTCGCGGGACAGGACCTCACCGCCCTGGCCGGCCGCAGCCGCCGCGCCGGCAAGGAGCTGCGCCGGGCGCGCAACCGCATCGGCATGGTCTTCCAGCACTTCAACCTGCTGGACTCGCGCACCGTCCGGGACAACGTCGAGCTGCCCCTGGAGATCCTCGGGATATCGGGACAGGACCGGACCCGCAAGGCGCTCGAACTCCTCGACCTCGTCGGGCTCGCGGACAAGGCGAAGGCCTACCCCGGTCAGCTGTCCGGCGGCCAGAAGCAGCGCGTCGGCATCGCCCGCGCCCTCGCCGGCGACCCGAAGGTGCTCCTCTCCGACGAGGCGACCTCGGCGCTCGACCCCGAGACGACCCGCTCCATCCTGCAGCTGCTGCGCGACCTCAACCAGGAACTCGGCCTCACCGTCCTGCTCATCACGCACGAGATGGACGTCGTCAAGACCGTCTGCGACTCCGCCGCACTGATGAAGAAGGGCCGCATCGTCGAGTCGGGCACCGTCGGCGCACTGCTGGCCACCCCCGGCTCCGAGCTGGCCCACGAGCTGTTCCCCGTCGGCGGCGCCGCCTCCGGCCCGGGCTCCACCGTCGTCGACGTCACCTTCCACGGTGAGACCGCGGCCCAGCCGGTGATCTCGCAGCTCTCCCGCACGTACAACATCGACATCTCGATCCTCGGCGCGGCGATGGACACCGTCGGCGGCAAGCAGATCGGCCGCATGCGCATCGAGCTGCCCGGCAGCTTCGATGAGAACGTCGTCCCGATCGGCTTCCTGCGCGAGCAGGGCCTCCAGGCCGAGGTCGTCGACGACGGCACCGGCGCCGTCCCCTCCCCGACCCCCGCCGCGATCACCAAGGAGGTGGCGAAGTGACCTGGTCCGAAATGCAGCCACTGCTCACACAGGGAACCATCGACACCCTCTACATGGTGCTCTGGTCCACGCTCGTCACCGTCGTCGGCGGGCTGCCGCTCGGCATCCTGCTCGTCCTCACCGACAAGGGCGGACTGCTGCAGAACACCGTGGTGAACAAGATCGTCGGCGCGGTCGTGAACATCGGCCGCTCCCTGCCGTTCATCATCCTGCTGATCGCTCTGATCCCCTTCACCACCTGGATCGTCGGCACCTTCATCGGCCCGTCCGCGATGATCGTGCCGCTCGCCGTCGGCGCCATCCCGTTCTTCGCGCGGCTCGTCGAGACAGCGGTGCGCGAGGTCGACCACGGGCTCGTCGAGGCCGTCCAGTCGATGGGCGGATCCATCCCTACGATCGTCCGCAAGGTCCTGCTCCCGCAGGCGCTGCCCTCGCTCGTCTCCGGGGTCACCACCACCGTCATCGTGCTCATCGGCTACTCCGCGATGGCCGGCGCCGTCGGAGGCGAAGGGCTCGGCTCCAAGGCCGTCACCTACGGATTCCAGCGCTTCGACGACCAGTTCATGCTCATCACCGTCGTGCTGCTCGTCGTCATCGTGACCGTGGTCCAGCTGATCGGCGACGGCGCCGTACGCCTGCTGGCGCGCCGGGGCCGCACCACCTCCTGACCTTCTTGACCTTCTTCTCCCACTGAAGCCCGAACTCCTTGTCCGGGCGCACCACCACCACCGGAAAGAGGCACTCTTCGTGCGCAAGAACATCAAGATCACCGCTGCCGCCGCGGCCACCGCCGCCCTCGCCCTCGGGCTCAGCGCCTGCGGTACGGACTCCGACCCGGCCGCCAAGAGCGGGAGCGGAAGCGACACGGACACCTCCAAGGCCCTTGTCGTCGCCGCGTCCCCGACGCCGCACGCCGACATCCTGAACTACGTCAAGAAGAACCTGGCGGACAAGGCCGGCCTCAAGCTGGAGGTCAAGGAGTTCACGGACTACGTCCTGCCGAACACCGCCACCGAGAGCGGCCAGGTCGACGCCAACTTCTTCCAGCACAAGCCCTACCTGGACGACTTCAACGAGAAGAACAAGACCCACATCGTCCCGGTCGTCAACGTCCACCTCGAACCCCTCGGTCTCTACTCCAAGAAGATCAAGGACATCAAGGACATCAAGGCAGGCCAGACCGTCGCCGTCCCGAACGACACCACCAACGAGGGACGCGCGCTCCAGCTCCTCGCCGAGAACGGGCTGATCACCGTCAAGGACGGCGTGGGCACCAACGCGAAGCTCAGCGACATCACGGACAAGAAGGGCCTGGAGTTCAAGGAGCTCGAAGCGGCGACCGTGCCCCGCGCCCTGGACGACGTCGACGCCGCCGTCATCAACGGCAACTACGCCATCGAGGCCGACCTGAAGCCCGGCCAGGACTCCCTGGCGCTGGAGAAGGCCGAAGACAACCCGTACGCCAACTTCCTGGCCGTCAAGGAGGGCAACGAGGACGACCCCCGGGTCCAGAAGCTCGCGAAGCTCCTGAACTCCGACGAGGTCAAGAAGTTCATCGAGGACACCTACAAGGGCTCGATCGTCCCCGCCTTCGGCGAGGTCGCCAAGTCCTGACCCCCTGGCACCACTTGCCGCACGAGCCCCGCACACCCGCACCAGGGTGTGCGGGGCTCCGCCGTGCGGACCCGGCCATGCGCATCCACGGCCCGATGCTGCATGCTGGTGCCTTTACCGGGTCTTCGGCATGGAGCTGCGCATGACTACCACCTTCCCGTCCATCTCCATCAGCACGGACAGGTTGGTGCTGCGCCCCTTCGACATGGCGGACGTCCCGGCGTACATCGAGATGATGAACGACGAGCTGGTCACCGCCTGGACCGACGCTCCACACCCCTACACCCAGGTCGACGCCGAACGGTGGGTCCGCAGGATCGCGCCGGCCGAACGCACCCAGGGCAACGGCATCGTCCTCGCCGTCACCGAATTCCTCACCCAGCGCCTCGTCGGTTCCGTACGGCTCCTCAACACCGACCGGCGCACCCTGGCCACCGAGGTCCGCTACATCACCGCCCCCTGGGCGCGCGGTGAGGGATACGCCACCGAGGCCGTGCTGGCCCTCGCGGAGTGGCTCTTCCGGGACCAGGGCTTCGAACGGATCGAGCTCCGCACCCCCGCCGGGAACACCGCCTCCCAGCAGGTCGCCCAGAAGCTGGGCTGCATCAGCGAGGGAGTCCTGCGCAACGCCCGCATAGCCAGGACGGCGACCGAGGACGGGGGCTGGGCCGACATCAGGACCGACCTCATCGTGTGGGGGCTCCTGCCCGAGGACCTGGAGGGCGTCGCCGAGCAGTTGGCCGACGCGGGCGGCTACGGCACGTACAACGACTGGAACTGACCCCCGCTCCCGTGCTCCGGGACTCCCCGGCGGAGGGCTGGTACGGACCGGATACGCTCGGCCTTGCTCCGCCCATCCCGCGCGGAGCCCCCGCCTGCTCACACATCAGGAGAATGACGACGATGGCCGACCGGGTCACGGTGATCGGCTGGGACGGTTCGCCACTGACCGGCGCGGCCACCGGCGCACTCTCGGCGGCCACGCTCGTCGCCGGCGCCGCCCACCACCTCGCGCTCCCCGAGGTCCCCGAGCGTGCGGAACGGATCCGGCTCGGCAGCGTCGACCTGGCCGCCCGCAGGATCGCCGGGCACCGGGGGAGCGCCGTGGTCCTCGCCGACGGCGACCCCGGCTTCTTCGGCGTCGTACGCACTCTGCGCAAGCCGGAGCACGGCCTCGAGGTCGAGGTGGTCCCCGCCGTCTCGTCTGTCGCCACCGCCTTCGCCCGCGCCGGAATGCCCTGGGACGACGCGCAGGTCGTCGTCGCCCACCCGCGCACCCTGCGCCGCGCGGTCAACGTCATCCGCGCTCACCACAAGGTCGCCGTGCTCACCTCGCCCGGCGCGGGGCCCGCGGAGCTCGCACTGCTGCTCGAAGGCATCCACCGGACCTTTGTGATCTGCGAGGAGCTCGGCACCGTACGCGAACAGGTCACGGTCCTGACCTCAGACAAGACGGCCGACCACACCTGGCGCGACCCCAATGTCGTCATCGCCATCGGTGGCGGTCCCGAGACCACCGCCGCCGGAGCCTGGATCGCCGGCCGCCGCCCCGAGACCGTGCGCGGCTGGGCCCTGCCCCCCGCGTCGTACGGCGGTACGGGGGAGAGCGGTGAAGGCGAGTTTCCCGGGCTGCGAGCCGCCCAGCTCGCCCGCCTCGGGCCGCGCACCGGCGATCTGGTCTGGGACATCGGCTCCGGCAGCGGGGCCCTCGCCGTGGAGGCGGCCCGCTTCGGGGCCGCCGTGCTCGCCGTGGACAGCGACCCGGACGCCTGCGCGCGTACGGCCGCCGCGGCCCGCGCCTTCCAGGTGGGCGTCCAGGTCGTCATGGGCACGGCCCCGCACGTCCTGGAGCGCCTGCCCGAACCCGATGTCGTACGCATCGGCGGCGGCGGGGTGGCCGTGGTCACGGCCGTCGCCGACCGGCGGCCGGAACGTATCGTCACCCATGCCTCGAACCGGGACGAGGCGGAGGCGCTGGGTGCGGCGCTCGGGGAGAACGGATATGCGGTCGAATGCGCGCTGCTCCAGTCCGTCGAACTGGACACTTCCGCCTGGACGGAGCGCGAACGCTCCGTCGTGTTCATGCTCTCCGCGGTGCGTTCCGATCTCGCCCCCTGAGGTGTTCGTGGGGGAGCGCGAGGTAGGCTGACCGATTGTTGTACCGCGCCCGGCTGTTCGACGGTTCGTTCGTCAATGTCCGGAAAAGTGGACAGTTTTGGTCCGCGATGTGGTACGGCACAACCGGGGGACGCGCAACGTGGCGTAGTCCACAGCGAGCCGGGGCAGAACTGTCTGTCGCGGCGGCGAACGGCCGCGAGAATGTACACCTCCGCGCGCGTTTCGTGCCGCGCGGGGAGCCCGCTCGTTCTTGTTGACGAGCGCCGGCGTGCCGTGGTTCGGGCATCCCGGGCGAAGGGCGAAGGAGCACTGACGATGGGCGAGGGGTACGCATGACTGACACCGGCCAGATCCCGGGCGAGGGACTGCCGGAGAACGCAGGCATGGTGGAGCAGCCGGGCATCCCCGCCCCGGACGCCTACACCTACCTCGAACCCTCCGAGCACACACCCGAGGATGACGACGTCCTTCTGATGCCCGCGTCCCAGGGCGCGTGGAGCGACGCTCCGGGCGCACCGACGGGCCAGTCCGAGCAGTTCCAGGCGCACACGCCTGCGCAGGTGCCGGTGGCCGCAGCGCCGGCCAGGCGCCCGCTGCACCGGGGCCCCGCCTCCACCGAGGCACCTTCCTACGGGGGTACGCCGACCGGCGGAGTGGTCCGCTCGCTCGCGGACCGCGGGCCGGCCGGCCCGCAGAACCCGGTGCCCGTGCGGCACGCAGGGCCGCCGACGTCGGGGCCTGAGTACCTCGACCTCCCGGCGGACGACCCGGCCATGCTGCCGGGCCCGCAGCTGGGGGAGATCCCGCCGCAGGGCGCGTCCGCGTGGGGCGCGCCTGAGGCGGTGGCCGCGCCTGAGCCGGTGGTGGAGCCCGAGCAGGCTGCCGTGCCTGAGCCGGTGGAGGAGCCCGAGGCACCCGCCGAGGCGGTCGCGCCCGCTGGACTCGCCGAACCCGAGCAGGTCGAGCCCGTTGTGTCCGCCGAGCCGGCCGCCCCTGCCGAGGCCGCTGTCCCCGCCGAGCCCGTGGCTCCCGTGGCTCCCGTGGAGCCCGTCGCGCCGGTCGCGCCGGTCGCGCCCGCAGAAACGGTCGCTCCCGAGTCGCAGCCCGAGCCGGTGGCCGCCGCGCTGCCGGAGGCTCCCGTCGAGTCGGCCACCGGTCCGGCCGATGAGCGTCCGGCGGAGCCCGAGGCTCATCGGCCGGCTCCGGCCGACGCTCCCGCGCCCGCCGACGTGCCCGCTCCGGTCGAGACACCCGTCGATCTGCCGGTCGAGGCCACCACAGCCCCGGCCGAGCCGGTGGGACAGTTCGTGCCCGTCGATGGCTCCGTACCCACCACCCCGCACCTCTCTCCGACGCCTGCCGCCGGGACCGCCGTCCCCGCTGCGCCGGAGCCGGAGCAGGCACCCGAACCCGTGGCTGAGCCGGCACCGCCCGTGCCCGAGGCCCTGGAGGTACCGCAGCAGCCGGTCACCGCCCAGCAGCCCGAGTCCCTGCCCGAGCCCGTCGCAGTACCCGAGGCGGCTCCCGAGCCCCTCGTCGTGCCGCAGGCCGGACCTCAGCTCCTCACCGAGCCGGAGCCCGAGCTGGAGCCCGAGTCCGAGCTCAGCACGGGACCCGAGATCATCGAGACCCCTGAGGCCGAGGTTCCTGAGGTCGGGAGCCCCGCCGAGGCCGAGGTCCCTCACGCCGTGATTCCGGAGCCCCGGCCCCTGGAAGCAACGGCACCGGCAGCCGAGGAAGCAACCGAGGACGCCCCGGCCGAGACGGCCCCCGCCCCCGGCTACGACGACGCCGAGCGCGAAGCCGTCCTGCGGGTGATGCGTGAACGGCGCGACATCCGCAACGGCTTCCGCGGCGACCCCATCCCGCACGAGGTGCTCCTCCGCGTCCTGGAGGCCGCGCACACCGCGCCGAGCGTCGGCCACTCGCAGCCCTGGGACTTCGTCGTCATCCGGTCCGCCGAGACGCGCCGTTCGATGCACGAACTGGCGCAGCGCCAGCGCGATGCCTACGCCAAGTCGCTGCCCAAGGCGCGGGCCAAGCAGTTCAAGGAACTCAAGATCGAGGCCATCCTCGACACGCCCGTGAACATCGTCGTCACAGCCGACCCCACCCGTGGTGGCCGGCACACCCTGGGCCGGCACACCCAGCCGCAGATGGCCCCGTACTCCTCGGCACTCGCCGTGGAGAACCTGTGGCTCGCCGCCCGCGCCGAAGGCCTCGGTGTCGGCTGGGTCAGCTTCTTCGACGAGCGCGAGATGGTCCGTGCGCTCGGTCTGCCCGAGCACCTCGAAGTCGTCGCCTACCTCTGCGTCGGATACGTCGACGAATTCCCCGAGGAACCCGAACTGATGCAGGCGGGCTGGTCCAAACGCCGCCCGCTGTCCTGGGTCGTCCACGAGGAGACGTACGGCCGGCGCGCCCTGCCCGGCGGGGAGCCGCACAGCCTCCTCCAGGAGACCATCGAAGGCATCCGCCCGCTGGACGCCAAGGCGCTCGGCGAGGCCTGGGAACGCCAGAAGCGGATGACGAAGCCCGCGGGCGCGCTCGGCATGCTGGAGATCATCTCCGCCCAGCTGTCCGGGCTCTCCCGGCTGTGCCCGCCGCCCGTCCCCGAGCCGGCCGCGGTCGCGGTCTTCGCCGGTGACCACGGGGTGCACGCCCAGGGGGTCACGGCGTGGCCGCAGGAGGTCACCGGCCAGATGGTCGCCAACTTCCTCGGCGGCGGCGCCGTCTGCAACGCCTTCGCCGCCCAGGTCGGCGCCGAGGTCTGCGTCGTCGACGTCGGTGTGGCGTCCGAACTCCCCGCGACGCCCGGGCTGCTCCCCAGGAAGGTCCGTGCGGGAACGGCCGACTTCACCACCGGCCCCGCCCTCACCCGCGAAGAGGTGCTCGCGGCGATCGAGGTGGGCATCGAGACCGCCCGCGACCTGGTGGCCGCCGGCAACAAGGGCCTGCTCACCGGTGAGATGGGCATCGCCAACACCACCGCTTCGGCCGCGCTGATCTGCGTCTACACCGGTATGGATCCGGCGGAGGTGACGGGCCGCGGCACCGGGATCAACGACGAGATGCACGCCCGCAAGGTCGATGTGGTGCGCCGCGCCCTCGACCTGCACCAGCCGGACGCGGACGACCCCATCGGGGTACTGGCCGCGGTCGGCGGCCTGGAGCACGCCGCCATGGCCGGCTTCCTGCTGGGCGGCGCGTCACTCCGTACGCCGGTGATCCTGGACGGTGTGAGCGCCGGTGCGGCGGCGCTGGTCGCCCGGGCGATCGCCCCCGAGGCGCTCGCCGCGTGCATCGCGGGTCACCGCAGCGCGGAGCCCGGCCATGTCGCCGCCCTCAACAAGCTGGGCCTGCGCCCGCTGGTCGACCTCGACCTCCGCCTCGGTGAGGGCACGGGCGCCCTGCTCGCGCTCCCCATCGTGCAGAGCGCCGCCCGCGCGATGCACGACGTGGCGACGTTCGACTCCGCGGGAGTCACGGAGAAGTAGCCTCCCACCCCGAGAACCCACGTCATCGCCGCTCCGCCGCCGCAGCGGCCCGCAGCACACCGCACCCTGCACGAGGAGCCCGCACGACCATGGCCGAGCATGACGATCACCCCGCCTACCCCGTCGGACTGCGCCTGAACGGGCGCCGCGTCGTCGTCGTCGGCGGCGGCCAGGTCGCGCAGCGCCGGCTGCCCGCCCTCATCGCGACCGGGGCCGACATCACCCTGGTCTCCCCGTCCGCCACCGCGTCCGTCGAGGCGATGGCCGACACCGGCGAGATCCGCTGGGAACGCCGCAGGTATCAGGACGGCGACCTCGCCGACACCTGGTACGCCCTCGTCGCCTCGTCCGACGCCGCGGCCAACGACGCCGCGTCCGCCGAGGCCGAGCGCACCCGCACCTGGTGCGTCCGGAGCGACGACGCGGAGGCGGCCACCGCCTGGACCCCCGCCACCGGCCGCAGCGAAGGCATCACCGTCGCCGTCCTCACCACCACCTCGCAGGGCCGCGACCCCCGGCACTCAGCCGCCGTCCGCGACGCGATCGTGGACGGGCTGCGCGACGGCACCATCGCCGCCCCGCACCACCGCACCCGCGCTCCCGGTGTCGCCCTGGTGGGCGGCGGCCCGGGTGACCCCGACCTGATCACGGTCAGGGGCCGGCGGCTCCTCGCCGAGGCGGACGTGGTCATCGCCGACCGGCTTGGCCCCCGCGATCTGCTCGACGAGCTCCCGCCGCACGTCGAGGTGATCGACGCGGCGAAGATTCCGTACGGCCGCTACATGGCGCAGGAGGCGATCAACCAGGCGCTCATCGACCACGCCAAGGCCGGCAGGTCCGTGGTCCGGCTCAAGGGCGGCGACCCGTTCGTCTTCGGCCGCGGCATGGAGGAGGCGCAGGCCCTGGCAGCCGAGGGCATCGCCTGTACGGTCGTCCCCGGAATCTCCAGCTCGATCTCCGTACCTGGCGCGGCCGGGATCCCCGTCACCCACCGGGGCGTCGCACACGAGTTCACGGTGGTCAGCGGCCATGTGGCCCCCGACGACCCGCGCTCCCTGGTCGACTGGAAGGCGCTCGCACAGCTGCGCGGCACCCTCGTCCTGCTGATGGCCGTCGACAAGATCGGCGCCATCGCCCAGGCCCTCATCGCCCACGGCAGGCCGCCGGAGACCCCGGTGGCCCTGGTCCAGGAGGGCACCACCGCCGCTCAGCGCAGGGTCGACGCGACGCTCGGAGACGTCGGCGAGCGCGTGATCGCGGAAGAGGTACGCCCCCCGGCCGTCATCGTCATCGGCGATGTCGTCGCCGTCGGCACCGCAGCGGCGCCCCGTGGCTGAGCTCATCACCGTCGACGACCCGGACGACCCGCGCCTCGGCGACTACACCGGCCTGACCGACGTC
Organism: Streptomyces sp. NPDC048565; assembly: GCF_040650935.1. Lineage (NCBI taxonomy): Bacteria > Bacillati > Actinomycetota > Actinomycetes > Kitasatosporales > Streptomycetaceae > Streptomyces > Streptomyces sp. NPDC048565. The sequence continues at coordinate 156,331 of NZ_JBEZIH010000009.1, read as the reverse complement.
GAGCTCCGGCGCCGGCGCGAACCCGCCGAGGGTCTCTTCATCGCCGAGGGCGAGAAGGTCATCAGGCGCGCCAGGAACGCCGGGTACGAGATGCGGTCCATGCTGCTCTCCGCCAAGTGGACCGAGGTCATGCGCGATGTGATCGACGAGGCCACGGCACCCGTCTACATGGTCACCCCGGCCATCGCCGAACGCGTCACCGGCTATCACGTGCACCGCGGGGCGCTGGCCTCCATGCGGCGCGAGCCACTGCCCGACGCCGCCACGCTGCTGTCCCCGGAAGAGGGCGGGATACGCCGGGTCGCCGTGTTCGAGGACATCGTCGACCACGCCAACCTCGGCGCCGCCTTCCGTAACGCGGCCGCACTCGGCGTCGACGCCGTCCTGCTCACCCCGCGCTGCGCCGACCCGCTCTACCGGCGGGCGGTCAAGGTCTCCATGGGCTCCGTCTTCCACGTCCCCTGGACCCGCCTGACGTCCTGGCCCCAGGACCTCGGCCTGCTGCGGGAGGCCGGCTTCACCACCGCCGCGCTCTGCCTGAGCGACACGTCGATCACCCTGGACGAACTCGTCGCACGGCGGCACGGGAAGCTGGCGCTCGTGTTCGGCACGGAGGGCGACGGCCTCACGCCCGAGGCACTCGCCGCGGCCGACACCCATGTCCGTATCCCGATGGACGCCGGAGTCGACTCGCTCAACGTCGCAGCGGCCTCGGCGGTCGCCTTCTACGCGACCCGTCCCGACGGGGTCTGACTCCGGTCCCCCTGGTCCCGGCCCGTCTGCCCCGGCTGGACGGCGGCCCCGTCGTACGTCTGTGACGGCGTGCCGCCCAGCCCGCGTGCCGGGCCCTGGCAGCCCTGGGCGGCCGCGATGCCCAGCGCGACGAGCAGCGTCACCACGACGAAGACGACGAGCCGCTGACGCAGCAGCCGCGGGTTCGCCGGCCGCCGCTTCCCGCCCTTCCCCGCCGAGGTCGTCCGGACACCGGGCCGCGAGGCCGGCCTGCCGTTCGTGCCCTTCGGCCCATGGGGCTGCTGCCCCGAGCGCGGCCCGCCCCGGACATCCCTGGGCTGCGAACCGCCGGTACGAGGGGCCGCCGGACGCGACGCGGGGCGCCGCCCACCCGTGGCACGCGGCTCCTGCGCATGCCCGCCGGCCGTATGCCGGGTCGCCTGTTCGGTGTACGGGCCATCGAGCCGGCCGGTCGGCCGGTCCAGCTCCTGGGCGCTGCGCTGCGCGGGCGGCCGGCGCTCGTGCAGCCCCTGCGCCTCGCGCGCGGCGATCTCCTTGAGCCGCATGGAGAGCTGCAGGGTGCTCGGCCGGTCCTCGGGGTCCTTCGCCAGACACGCCCGTACGAGCGGGGCGAGCGCATCGTGCACATCGAACAGATGTGGTTCCTCGTGGACCACGCGGTAGAGCATCACCTCGGAACTGCCGTGACCGAAGGGGGAGTCCGCCATCGCCGCGTACGCCAGGGTGGCGCCCAGCGAGAACACGTCCGTGGCGGGCGTCACCGCTGCTCCGCGCACCTGCTCGGGCGCCAGGAAGCCCGGCGAGCCGACGGCCGTACCGACATGGGTGAGCGTGCTGGCCCCGGTCGCCCAGGCGATACCGAAGTCGATGATCCGGGGGCCCTTGGGGGAGAGGAGGATGTTGGAGGGCTTCAGGTCACGGTGGACGACACCCGCCTCGTGGACCGCCACCAGGCCCTCCGAGAGAGCCGCCCCGATCGAGGCGACCTCGGCGGCCGGCAGCGGGCCCTCCTCGACGACCTTGTCGTGCAGCGAGGGGCCCGGCACGTACTGCGTGGCGAACCACGGCCGGTCCGCATCCAGATCGGCGGCCACCAGCCGCGCGGTGCAGCCGCCGCGGATCCTGCGGGCGGCGGACACCTCGCGCGCGAAGCGGGAGCGGAATTCCTGGTCCTCCGCCAGATCCGGCCGGATCACCTTGAGCGCCACCCGCTGGCCCCTGCGGTCGGATCCCAGATAGACGACGCCCATGCCGCCCGCACCGAGCCGCCGGTGCAGCCTGAACGAGCCGACGAGACGCGGGTCCTCGCGCCGGAGCCGCATCATCGCCATCGTCTGTCCATCCCCGCTGCCGGTCCGCCTGACGAGGCACAGCTTACGTACCCGTGGCGCGGCGCGCTCAGAGGCCGCGCCCTCGTCGGCCCATCGATTGTCAGTGCCCGACGGGAGGATTGAGGAGTGGTCAGGGAGCCGGAGATCCGGGCTCCGTGACGCGTGCGAGATCTCAAATGACCGTCGCGTAAGGGGGATTGGATCAACGAAGGGTGATCGCGTGGAAATGGTCATGGACGCGGGCGACACGACCAGGACGTACGGAGCGGTGGCCTCCAGAGCAGGCCGACGGGTGGAGACAGCGGTCCGCCGGGGTGTGGTGGAAGTGAGTGAAGTCACCCTCCCCCATAGCCTTGACGGCATGGGCGGTGCCCCCATCGGATCAGTTGTCCGTACCGCCCGCTTCATGGCGACCGACCAGGGTGCTCGCCCTGGTCGAACAGCCGGTCCCCCGGGAGGACGCCTCCGAGCGCCCCCTCGGGGATGACCCCAAGGACTGACGCCTGATCTCCACCCAGAGGAGTACACGGAAGGCGGTCGGCTCATCCTCCGGGAGGCCCGGTATTCGGTACGCGGGCATGACGCCACCAGGTGCCCGTCTCCCTAATGTTGAAGTCAAGCGGCGGGTGCGGAACTCGTCCCCCGAGGCCAGACGCCCGCCGCTCCGGAACAGGTCAGGAGAGGAACCATGGCGGACACGGCCACGCGGACGATCATCCGCACGCAGGGGCGCAGGGCATACGCCGCGTTCGGCGTACGCCGGTCCGGCACGCGCCACCCGCTGGTGGCGACAGCCATGGTCCTTCCCCTGGCGGCCCTGCTGGTCGTCGTCTTCGGCGGCTGGGACGCAGTGGTCACACAGGCGTCGTCCGTGGGCGTGATGCTGGGGCGCTGAGCGGCGCCCCAGGTCCGGGAGAGCGGTCCGGACCGGGACATCCGGCCAACAGCCCCGTGGGGACGGGGGTGCGGCGGACGGCAGCGTTTGTCCGGCCAGCTGGGGAGCTGGCCGGACATCGCGCTGTCCGGACCCTTTTCGCGGCGGCCCGCCGCGTACGATCACGCCGGGACACCGGCCCCGGCCGGCCGATCACCCCGCGGGAGCCGATCCGATGACCACCACCCCCGTCGTACGAGCCCTGGGCGACCTGGCGCACGGCAGCGCCCACGCGGGCGCGGCACGGTGCGCGTGCGCCCCGCCCCAGGTGCTCGCGGACCGGCCCGACGGCACGGTGGTCCGCAGCGGCCGGGCCGTCGCCAAGGCCCACGCCCAGGACTCGGAGCAGCCGGCCCTCGCGGCCCGCCTGTCCCTGGCCGCCTCGCCCCTGCTGGCGGGGATCCTGCTCCCGCCGCTCCCCGCCCCGGACGGGCCGCCTGGCGGCGCCGACGGCCGTACGGTGAGTCTCTGGCCGTACGGCTCGCCCGTCGACCCCTCGGACCCCGGTGCCGCCCCCTGGGAGGAGGCCGCCGTCCTCCTGGCCAGGCTGCACCGGACCCCGCCGCCCCATCCGCTCCCGCCGATGCGCGGGCCGGTCAAGGCGGCCCGGGCCGTGGCACGGATGCGCGCCGCCCGGCCCGGCGACCCTGCGACCGCCCCCGTGCTCGCCGCCTGGCGCGGGCTGCCCGGCTGGGCCCGCGCCGAGCACCCGCTCCCCGGGGACCGGGACGGTTTCCTCTGCCACGGCGATCTGCACCTCGGCCAGCTCGTGCGGCACCCCGCCCACCACGGCCCCTGGCTGCTGATCGACATCGACGACACGGGTCTGGGCGACCCCGCCTGGGACCTGGCGCGGCCCGCCGCCTGGTACGCGGCCGGGCTGCTGCCGCCCGGGATCTGGCTGCGCTTCCTCGACGCCTACCGGGCGTCAGGAGGCCCCGCCGTACGAGCCGGAGGGGACCCGTGGCCCGATCTCGACGTCGTGGCGCGAGCGCTCACGGTGCAGACAGCCGCCCTCGCACTCGCCAAGTCCGTGGCGGAGGACCGCAGTCCGGACGAGGTGGAGCAACTGATGATCGACGCATGCGACCGGATCGCGTCCCTGCCGCCCGGGCGGGCGCCCGAACAGCCGTCGTAGGGTGGAGCGTTCGCCGCCGGGAACGTATCCCGGCGACGTCGCCACCGACTGAGGAGCCCACTCGATGATCCAGTGCCCCAAGTGTCATGCCCAGATGAACACCTACAACCGCAACGGTGTCCAGATCGAACAGTGCAGCGGCTGCCGGGGCATCTTCCTCGACTACGGTGAGCTGGAGGCGCTGACCCGCCTGGAGTCGCAGTGGGCCCAGCAGGCCCCGCCCGCGCCACCCGCCCCGCAGGCGTATCCCGCGCCGGCGGCCTACCCCGCCGCGCAGGGTCCGGCCTGGGGAGCGCCGCACCAGGGCGGTCACTACGGCGGCCACCACCACCGCAAGGGCTTCGGCCGGATGCTGTTCAGCTCCTGACCCGGCCCGCCGGAACGGCAGTGCCGCAATGCGGGTCCGGGCCCGGTGCCCGGACCCGCATTGCATACGGTCGACGGACTTCGGTTCATGATCTAGTCATGGCCATGTCTCATGCCTAGAGTGCGGGTGCATGAACTTCCTCGACAGGTCCCGAACTGTCGCGCCCCCGGGGTGGAGCCGCTGGCTCGTACCGCCCGCCGCGCTCGCCGTGCACCTCTCCATCGGCCAGGCCTACGCCTGGAGCGTGTTCAAGCCCCCGCTGGAATCCGCTCTCGACCTCTCGGGCACCGCCAGTGCACTCCCGTTCCAGCTGGGCATCGTCATGCTCGGCCTCTCGGCCGCGTTCGGCGGCACCCTCGTCGAACGCAACGGCCCACGCTGGGCGATGCTCGTCTCGCTCGTCTGCTTCTCCTCCGGCTTCCTCGTCGCCGCGCTCGGCGCCGCCACCGGCCAGTTCTGGCTCGTGGTGCTCGGCTACGGCTTCATCGGCGGTATCGGCCTCGGCATCGGCTACATCTCGCCGGTCTCCACCCTCATCAAGTGGTTCCCCGACCGCCCCGGCATGGCGACCGGCATCGCCATCATGGGATTCGGCGGCGGTGCGCTCATCGCCTCACCCTGGTCCACCGGGATGCTGGAGAGCTTCGGCGCGGACCGTTCGGGCATCGCCACGGCCTTCCTCATCCACGGGGTCGTCTACGCGGCCTTCATGGCCCTCGGCGTGTTCCTCGTGCGGGTACCGCCGGACGGCTGGCTCCCCGACGGATGGCAGCCGAAGCAGGAGACCCGCAGGCTCGTCACCAACGCCCAGGTGTCCGCCCGAAACGCCCTGCGCACCCCGCAGTTCTGGTGCCTGTGGGTGGTCCTCTGCATGAACGTCACCGCGGGCATCGGCATCCTGGAGAAGGCCGTGCCCATGATCCAGGACTTCTTCGCGGACACCTCCACCCCGGTGTCGGTCTCCGCCGCGGCCGGCTTCGTCGCCCTGCTCTCGCTGGCCAACATGGGCGGACGCCTCCTGTGGTCCGCCACCTCGGACCTCATCGGCCGTAAGAACATGTACCGGATCTACCTGGGCGTGGGCGCGCTCATGTACGTGGTCATCGCACAGCTGGGCGACAACTCCAAGCCGCTCTTCATCTGTTGCGCACTGGTGATCCTCTCCTTCTACGGCGGCGGGTTCGCGACCGCGCCCGCCTATCTGAGGGACCTCTTCGGCACGTACCAGGTGGGCGCCATCCACGGACGACTGCTGACCGCGTGGTCCACGGCGGGTGTACTCGGCCCGCTGATCGTCAACCGGGTCGCGGACGCGGGGGAGCGGGCAGGACACAGCGGCCCCAGCCTCTACACGACCTCCCTGACGATCATGATCGGGCTGCTGGTCGTCGGCTTCGTGGCCAACGAATGCATCCGCCCGGTCCACGCACGCTTCCACGAGACATCGGAAGGGGGCCCTCGTGTCCACCAGCAGTCGTAAGCCGCTCATGGTGTTCGTCTGGCTCTGGGTCGCCGTGCCGTTCGGCTACGGGCTGTACGAGCTCGTCCGCAAGGCCACCCAGCTCTTCACCGGCTGACCCGCACCGCCCACGACAAAACCCCCGGTCGTCGAGACGACCGGGGGTTTCGGCTGGTGCGCGATACTGGGATTGAACCAGTGACCTCTTCCGTGTCAGGGAAGCGCTCTCCCGCTGAGCTAATCGCGCAGGGCTGACCCTGCGTGTAGTGCGTGCGCGATACTGGGATTGAACCAGTGACCTCTTCCGTGTCAGGGAAGCGCTCTCCCGCTGAGCTAATCGCGCGGGGGTCCTTGCGGACCGGTGGACGATACTGGGATTGAACCAGTGACCCCTTCCGTGTCAGGGAAGTGCTCTCCCGCTGAGCTAATCGTCCTTGGAGGTGGAGACGGGATTTGAACCCGTGTAGACGGCTTTGCAGGCCGTTGCCTCGCCTCTCGGCCACTCCACCAGGGATGGGGGTTCGGGAAGATCCCCCACCTTCTGCGAGCGGACGACCAGGTTCGAACTGGCGACCTCAACCTTGGCAAGGTTGCGCTCTACCAACTGAGCTACGTCCGCTTGTCTTTCCCGGTCGGCTCGCGCGTCCCGGTGACGTGTTGAACTCTAGCGGATTCCGGGGCCAGCACAAAAACGCGTTTGTGCAGCGTGCTGCGCCACCGCCGACCGCCGCAGGTCACCGCCCGCCGCCGCGGGGGTCGTCGTGCGCCGATCCGCCGGGCGGGACGGGACGGTCCTAGACTCGGTCGCGTGCGCCACCTCACCCCCCTTGCCCGCTTCGGTGACCTCGTCGCCTCGGGGTTGCTGGATGTCACGAGCGACCCCAGCGCCCTGGAATCATCCGGCTTCTGGGCGGTATGTGCTGATTTCGAGGGCCGTCTTGTCTGTGCCCGCTTCGCCACCGTCCGGCCGGAAGAGGTCCCCCTCCCCGTGCCCGGAGCCTGGCGAGGACCCGCCCCCGAGGACTGGACGTCCTCCCTCGGCAAGCGTGCCTACATGGCCGGCGTACGGCGGATCCGTGAACACATCGCGACCGGTGAGGTCTACCAGGCCAACCTCTGCAGGGTCATGTCCGCGCCGCTGCCCGGCGACCGGGCCGCCGACGTGGACGCGCTCACCGCGCTGCTCGCCCGGGGCAACCCGGCGCCGTACGCGGGCACGATCCGGCTCCCACGGCATGGGGTGGAGATCGCCACCGCGTCCCCCGAGCTCTTCCTCTCGCGCGACGGCCGGACGGTCGAGTCCGGGCCGATCAAGGGCACCGGGCGCACCGAGGCCGACCTGCTGGAGAAGGATCACGCCGAGAACGTGATGATCGTGGACCTGGTCCGCAACGACCTGGGCCGGGTCTGCGCACCCGGCAGTGTGAGCGTTCCCGGACTCTGCGCCGTGGAGAAGCACCCGGGGCTCGTCCATCTCGTCTCCACCGTGCGCGGACGGCTCGCCGAGGGCGCCGGGTGGCCGGAGCTGCTCACCGCGGCGTTCCCGCCCGGGTCCGTCACCGGTGCGCCCAAGTCCAGCGCGCTGCGGATCATCGAGGCTCTGGAGACGGCCCCCCGCGGCCCGTACTGCGGGGCGGTCGGCTGGGTGGACGCCGACCGGGGCACCGCGGAGCTCGCGGTCGGCATACGGACCTTCTGGATCGACCGCACCGGGCCGGGTCCCCTCCTGCGCTTCGGTACCGGAGCAGGCATCACCTGGGGATCCGACCCGGCCCGTGAATGGGCCGAGACCGAACTCAAGGCCTCCCGGCTGCTCGCTGTAGCGTCGGGCACCCACCAGGAAGCAGGAAGGACCGCGTCATGAGGATCTGGGTCAACGGCGGACTGCGGGACGCCGATGACGCCCGGCTGTCCGTGCTCGATCACGGGCTGACAGTGGGGGACGGCGTCTTCGAGACGGTCAGGGTCGCAGGGGGCCGGCCCTTCGCCCTCACCCGGCACCTCGACCGGCTGACACGCTCGGCCAGGGGCCTGGGCCTGACCGACCCCGATCACGACGAGGTACGCCGCGCGGTGAAGGACGTCATCGGGGCAGCAGGACCCATGGAGCTCGGCAGGCTACGGATCACCTTCACCGGCGGCCTCTCCCCGCTCGGCTCCGACCGTGGCGACGCGGGGCCCAGCCTCGTCGTCGCGATGGGCGAGGCGGCGCGCCGCCCCGACAGCACGGCCGTGGTCACCGTCCCCTGGACGCGGAACGAACGCGGCGCGGTGACGGGCCTGAAGACCACCTCGTACGCCGAGAACGTCGTCGCGCTCGCGCGCGCCCACGAGCAGGGCGCGTCGGAGGCGCTGTTCCCCAACACGGCCGGCCGGCTCTGCGAGGGCACCGGATCCAATGTGTTCGTCGTCCTGGACGGCCGGATCCACACGCCTCCCGTCGCCTCGGGGTGCCTCGCCGGGATCACCCGCGCGCTCACCGTGGAGTGGACGGGCGCGCAGGAGACCGACCTGCCGCTGGACGTGCTGGAGCGGGCCGACGAGATCTTCCTGACGTCCACGCTCCGCGACATCCAGGCCGTCCACCGGGTCGACGGGCGGGAGCTGTCCGGCGCCCCGGGGCCCGTGACGGCGAAGGCCATGCGGGTCTTCGACGAGCGTGCCGGGGACGATCTCGACCCCTGAGCCGAGCCGGCCGCGAGCGCGGCCGGGGGCGCCGGAATCCGTAAAGAGGGTGACCGGCCCGCCCTCCAGCGGGTACAACACTCTGAATGACCACGACCATCAGGCCGGCTGGACCGGTACAGCAAGGCGCCGACGGCGCGCGGGCTCGCACGTACGACGTGTGCGACAACGGGCGGCCCGTGGGAGCCGTCGGCATCTCCACCGACCCGGCGTTCGGGCCATCGGCGGGCATACTCCGGTCGCTCGGCATCGAGGAGGCGCACCGCAGGCACGGACGCGGGACCATCGCCGCGCTCGCCGCCGAGGAGGTGCTGCGCGGCTGGGGCTGCACCCAGGTCCGCCTGGTGGCCCCCGCGGGCAACGACGCCGCCCAGGCGCTGGCGACCGTGCTCGGCTACACCGAGCGCAGCCGGAACATGCTCAAGACCCTCCGCCGGACCGCTCCCGCGCTGCCGGCCGGGGTCTTTGGGCGTCCGATGACGGAGGAGGAGTTCGCCGCGTGGGAGGCCACCAGTGCCGAGACGTACGCGCGGGAGTGGATGGAGCGCGGTGTGCCGGAGGAGCAGGCCCGGCACAAGACCGAGACGGATCACGCCACGACCCTGCCGGACGGCCTGGCCACCCGTGGCATGTACTTCCACGTCCTCGTCCACGACGGCGCGGTCGTCGGCCATGTCTGGGTGGCCAGGCGTGAGGCGCCGGACGGCGACAGCGACGGCGACGAACTTGGTTATGTGTTCGACGTGGAGGTGCGCGAGGAGTACCGGGGGCGCGGGTACGGCCGGGCGCTGATGCACCTCGCGGAGGACATCACACTCGACGCCGGTCTGGGCCTGCTCGGCCTGCATGTCTTCGCGTCCAACACGCCCGCGCTGCGGCTGTACGAATCGCTCGGGTACGAGGTGACGCGGTACAACCTGGCCAAGGCGCTGTAGCCGGCCGGCGGCCGGCCGCTCAGTCCTGGCCGGCGAGCAGGCGGTCGGCGATCTCCTCGATGCGCGCGCGCAGCCCTTCCTGGCTCTTCCCGCCGTCCAGCCGCTCCTCACCGATCACATAGGTGGGGGTGCCGGTGACGCCGATCGCCTTGCCCTCGGCCTGGTCCGCGTCCACGATCAGCAGATGCCGGCCGTCGATCAGGGCGGTGTCGAACTCCTCGGCATCCAGTCCGAGTTCGCCCGCAAGCTCGATCAGCAGGGGCTCACCGGCACGGGCCAGGTCGGCGGTCCTGGCCAGGACCGCCTCGATGTACGGCCACCCCTTGCCCTGGACGACCGCCTCCTCGGCCGCCTGCGCCGCCGCGTACGCGTGCTTGTGCTTCTCCAGCGGGAAGTGGCGCAGCCGGACCTCCAGCCGCTCGCCGTAGCGGGCGCGCAGGGCGTGGACGTCGGAGAGGGCCCGATGGCAGTCGGGGCATTCGAGCTCGCACCAGAGGTCGAGGACGACCGGTGCTGCGGAGGGGGAATCGCTCATGGCGTCAGTCTTCCAGGCCGGTCCCGCGCTTCCCAATCGGGACCTGGGGAGGACCGCGGCCCTGAAATGTCCCTGATGTGGTCCCACGACGTGGCTTCCGGGGTGGTCGTCGGTGCAGGATGGAAGTGACGTATCCCGATTGCTGGAGGCCCCGATGCTTGCCGAGACGATCTGTTCCGCGGTGTCGGCGGCCGGTTTGGGCATAGCCGCGATCACCGCCTACCGGAAGCGGTTCCTCGCGGCGACCCGTATCGCCGCCTACTCCCTGGTGCCCGTCGGTCTGGTGATGACCGGTGTCGTCGAGTGGGTGTCGGGCATCGTCTTCAAGCCGGGCGTCTGGCTCGGCTTCGGGCTGCTGGCCGTGGCCTGGCTGCTCTTCATGACCACGCGCGCCGTGGAGCGCCGCAGCGGCTCGACCCGCAAGGAGCGCAAGGCCGCGCGGGCGGCGGAGCAGGGCGCCGCGGTCGAGCCGGCTGCCTCGTCACCCTCGCTGACCTCCGGGTCGGGAGCCGCGGCGACGGGCTCGCAGCCCCAGGGGCGGCAGAAGCAGACGCAGGACAGGCCCAGGAAGAAGCAGCAGGCCGCCGCGCCCGGCGAGGACTTCAGCGACATCGAGGCCATCCTGAAGAAGCACGGGATCTGACCGCCGGACCGGCGTCCGGGCTGCTGCGGTCGGCGGGGTCCGCATCGGGTGTGAATCGATTCATGCCCCGCCGTGCGTGACGGGGTGCTCCGATGGGTGTCAGGACCTCGGTATATTCGGGTTGCGGCGCGGGTTGTGGCGCCCCGATCTTGACGGTGTCCCGGGGATGCGGTTAGCGTCCCGAGCGGATTGAAACAATTCAACGCGGCGGCGTGGCCGGATGCAGCAGTGGGGCAGGACAAGTGGGGCGTGTGGCAGGCATCAAGGACGTGGCCCGGCAGGCCGGAGTCTCGGTGGGCACGGTCTCCAACGTGATCAACCGCCCCGACGCGGTACTCCCCGACACCCGGGCCCGAGTGCTGGCGGCGATCGAGGAACTCGGATACGTACGCAGCGAGTCCGCCAGGCAGCTCAGGGCGGGCCGTAGCCGCATCATGGCCCTGCTCGTGCTTGACATGGGCAACCCGTTCTTCGTCGATGTCGCCCGCGGTGCCGAGCGTGCGGCGCGGGACGCCGGTCTGGGCGTGATGGTCTGCAACAGCGGCCAGAGCCCGGAGGAGGAGGCCGAATATCTCGGGCTCTTCGCCGAGCAGCGGGTCTGCGGGGTGCTGGTCACCCCGGCCGACGCCACCGGCGGCAACCTAGAGGCCTTCGCCCGCCACCGGATCCCCTACGTGCTGGTCGACCGGGTGGCGTCGTCCACCGACAGCTGCGCCGTCTCCGTGGACGACGTACGCGGCGGCATGCTCGCCGTCGGGCATCTGGTCTCGGCGGGCCACCGCTCCGTCGCCTATGTGAGCGGACCCGGTGATCTCCACCAGATCAGGGACCGCCGCGAGGGTGCCCTCGCGGCGCTCGCCGAGGCGGGTCTCGGCCCCGAGGCGCTCGTGGAGATCCCCTCCGACCGCCTCGACGTGGCGGCGGGGCGCGACGCCGGGGCCAGGCTGCTCGGGCTCGTACCCCGGCCGACCGCCGTGTTCTGCGCCAACGACCTGCTGGCGCTCGGCGTCCTGCAGTCCCTCTACGCCGCCGGTGTGCGGGTGCCGCAGGACGTCGCCATCGTCGGCTACGACGACATCGAGTTCGCCGCGGCCGCCGCCGTACCCCTCACCTCGGTCAGGCAGCCCGCCGTGGTGATGGGCAGGATGGCCGCCGAGCTCCTGCTGGAGGAGGCGGACGACGAGGCCGGCGGCCACCGGCACCGCAGCGTGGTCCTCCAGCCCGAACTCGTCGTACGCGCGTCGAGCGCCGCCCCACGCTGACCCCGGTCTCTGTCCGGCGACGGGCCGGACGAGCGAAGGAGGGACACCGGGGGAGGTGTGCCGCGCGAACGCATGAGGGATCTTCGGACGCCGGAACGAATCCGTTCATCCTGGAGAGGTCGAACTCGCCCCGCGAAAGGCTTTGTTGATCGCCAACAGGGGCGGCTCTGAGTCATGATCGCTACGAGATGGTGGACACATCCCGGGGCGACGTCCCCGTACCCCCCGCCGAAGAGCCGCGTGGCTGCCTCTTCGCGCTTTCCCAGCCGCCGCTGATGATTTTCCTGACCGTGGTCGGCGGCCTGCTCTTGATGGCCGCCCTGCACGATCTGTTCCTGCTGTGAGCGGCCGCTCGGCCCGGATCCCCACCGTCCCGCTGGGGCGTCCGCCTCCCTCGGGGGCGGACGCACGCGGGACGGCTCAGCGTGCCGCCTCCCGGCGCCTGGCCCGGTAGGCGGCGACATGGAGCCGGTTGCCGCAGGTGCGGCTGGAGCAGTAGCGGCGGGAGCGGTTGCGCGACAGGTCGACGAAGGCGTCCCGGCAGTCCGGGGCCTCGCAGCGCCGCAGCCGGTCCTGCTCGCCCGCCACGACGATGAAGGCCAGGGCCATGCCGCAGTCGGCCGCGAGGTGGTCGGCGACGGAGGCGTCCGGCGCGAAGTAGTGGACGTGCCAGTCGTAGCCGTCGTGGTTCGTGAGCTGCGGGGTGGTGCCGGCCGCGGCCACCAGGGTGTTGACGAGGTCGGCGGCCGTACGGGCGTCGGGCGCGGCGAATATCTCCGCGAATCGGGCCCGTACGTCGTGCACGGCCCGCAGGTCCTTGTCGCCGAGGTCGCCGACGCCGCTCACGCGGTGGCGTTCCGCGAAGGCGTAGAGAGCGGTGAGCTCCGCGAGCCCGTCGCCCGTGTCGTCGTCCGGTGCGGTGTTCACCAGATCGACCACCGTTTCGAGGGCGATCCGGGTGTCGTGTGGGATCAGCACGCTTCGCTCCCTGGCCTCCGGCGGGCGGGTGCCCGCCGATGCGGGCTGACTCTACTGGCTCGGCGAGGGCGCCCAGGGGTCGGTGCGGGCCCGAAGGGGGAGTGCGGCCCCTTTTCCCGGCCGGTCGGTGCCGACGGAGCGTGCGGGGCCTCCTGGCGGCCGGGAGGCCCCTTCCGGTGGCGGAGGCGAGGTGCGTGGTGCGTGTGATGCGGGTGGCGCGTGTGAGGCGGTTGGTGCCCGCAGGCCCCGCGCCGCCGCCCCCGCCGGCCCGACGCGCGCCCGCCCCGCCGGACGTCCCGCCCCGCCCGACGTGCGGCGCCGCCGCCGCGGTGGGTTCCGCGGCGACGGCGCCGGTGTGCCCTATGAGGTTGTCCGCGCGACGCCGTCTCCCCGAGTCGGACGGCGTCCCGCAGCTCTCTGCCTGGCTCAGCTCTCGGCCAGGATGTGCGAGAGCTCCGTATCGAGGTCGAAGTGACGATGCTCGGTGCCGGGCGGGACCGCGGCGTCGGTCCTTTTCAGGAACGACTCCAGGGCTCTCGCCGGGGCTTCCAGCAGGGCTTCGCCCTCCGGGGAGCTCAGCGCGATGCATACGACGCCTTGGCCGTGACTACGTGATGGCCAGACGCGGACGTCTCCGGTGCCGGTGGGCCGGTGCAGCCCCTCGGCAAGGAGGTCACGGGCGAAAACCCATTCGACCGTCTCCTCCGCTCCGGTGTGGAAGGTGGCGTGCACGGCATAGGGATCGGCCGTGTCATACCGCAGGCCCGCGGGTACAGGCAGTGAGGACTCGCTCGACACAACGAGGCGCAGGTGCAGCTCGCAGCTGACCGTGGTGTTCATAAGCGCCAGGGCCTTTCGCTCAGTGTGCGCTCGGGGATTCGCACGTCGGCGAAATCGACATGCCACCTACGGTGCCGTTGTAAACCCCTCTGACCCATTTGTGATGCTTCGGGCCGCTCGTGCAGAGGTGTGTAACTTTGGGTCATGCGTCCATTCCGGTGACGATCGAGGTTCCGGTAGGTTGGCCTTCATGAACGCGGAGAGTGACGAGCGGGACGAGGTCGCCGCGACGGTGGCCACCGGTTCCGCGGCGGGGGACGGAAGCGCGGAGGAGCGTGAGCTCGGCTCGCGGGCACCCGGGTTCATCCGGGCGTCGAGGGTGCTTCACCTGAGCTGGCAGGTGGGGATCTTCGTCGTCGGTCTGGCCGTCGTCGGGACGGGCATCGTGATGCTTCCGCTGCCCGGTCCGGGGTGGCTGGTGATCTTCGGCGGCATGGCGATCTGGGCGACCGAGTTCGTCTGGGCGCAGCTCGTCCTGCGCTGGACCCGCCGCAAGGTCACCGAAGCCGCTCAGCGCGCGCTCGATCCGAAGGTCAGACGACGCAACATCATCCTCACCACGGTGGGGCTCGTGATCATCGCGGTGCTCGTCGGGATCTACGTCTGGAAGTTCGGCGTGGTGATGCCGTGGAAGATCGAGCAATGACCCGCTGATGGTCCCGTGGCGCCGCTGACATGGGGTAATGTGTGCCGTGCGCCGGGGCGATTAGCTCAGTGGGAGAGCGCTTCGTTCACACCGAAGAGGTCACTGGTTCGAACCCAGTATCGCCCACCCCGGACCGATGGCCCGGAAGCTTCAGAGAAGCTTCCGGGCCATCGGCTTTTCCGCGTGCCTCCGTCGCTGCCGCGCCCATCACGCGTTCGACCCGTCGTCCGGCCGTCGAAATTTCGTCCTAACCGTTGACGCGCCCCTCGGTGCTCCCTACTTTGACCCGGCAAGCGCTTTCTAAAACGATTCAATGTCGACTGGTGGGGGCGAGCTATGTCTCGGAACAACGGCATGGACCGGCGGCAGCTGCTGAAGCTCACCGGCCTCGCTGGGGCCGGTCTCGGGCTGACCGCGGCCGGCTGTGGTTCGGGCGGCAGTGGTTCCGGCGGTCCGGTCACCATCCGGCACGCGTGGTGGGGCGCGGACGACCGTGCGAAGAAGGTTCAGCAGTGCGTCGCCCTCTTCGAGAAGAAGCATCCGAAGATCAAGGTGAAGACGGACTTCCAGCAGTACGCGGACTTCTGGAAGAAGTTCAACACGCAGGCGGCCGGCGGCAACCCCCCGGACGTCATCCAGAACGCCGTGACCTTCTTACGCAAGTACGAGGCGAAGAACGTCCTTCTCGACCTCAAGCCCCAGGCGGAGAAGGGCAACCTCGACCTGGACGGCTTCCGCGCAGGGCTGGAGAAGTTCGCGGAGATCGACGGCAAGCTGACCGGCGTCCCGGTGGGCAGCAACTCGATGGCCCTGGTCATCGACGAACGGGCGTACGAGAAGGCGGGGGTCACGCCGGAGATCGGCTGGACCTGGGACGACTGGTACGCGGGAATGCGGAAGATCAGGAGCGGCCAGGGGCTCGCGGGTGACTCGGGACCGCACGGCGTGATGTACCTCTACGACCTGATACTCCGCCAGAACGGCAAGGCCTTCTTCACCGAGGACGGCATGGGCTTCGGCGAGGCCGAGCTCCTGCCCTACTGGACCGAGGCACTCGCGCGCGTGAAGGCCGGGGTCTACACCGACCCCAACAAGATCGAGCAGATCAAGCCCGCCCTCGCGCTCGCGAAGGGGCTGTCCGCGAGCGAGTTCAACTGGGACAACTTCTCCGTCCGCTACAGCGCGGAGGGCAAGGGCTCCTACGGCCTCGCCCCCATACCCAGCACCGACGGCAAGAAGACCGGCCAGTATCTCGGCTCCCTGATGCTGAGCGGCACGGCACGCACCAAGCACCCGGCCGAGGTCGCGGTCTTCATCAGCTTCATGACGCAGGACCCGGAGGTCGCCCGGATCATGGGCTACGACCGCGGAGTGCCCGCCACCACCGCCCAGTTCGAGGCCTACCAGCCCACCGACGCGCCGAACAAGGCGATCGCCGAGTACGAGACGAAGATCGCGGACGCGGGTCTGCTGGAGCCCATCACCCCGCACCCGGCAGGTGCCGACGTCGTCGAGGCCGCCTTCCTGCGCATCGGCGGGGACCTGTCCCTGGGCAAGGCCTCGCCGAAGGACGCGGTGCAGCAGTTCTTCTCCGAGGCGAAGACCGCCCTCGCCTCGAACTGAGAGGACCGCGGTGACTCACATCCAACCCTCACCGGGCGTGCTCGCCGCCGGGGACGACCGCTCCGCCACCGAGCGGGACGGCCCCGGAGGAGACGCCCCGTCCGCCGCCCCGAGGCGGCGGGACCGGGGCGAGAACCTGGCCGGCTATCTGTTCATGTCGCCCTGGATCGCGGGCTTCCTGTTCCTGATCGCCGGGCCGATGGTGGTCTCGCTGTACCTGTCGTTCACCGAGTACAACCTGTTCGACGCGCCACGCTGGATCGGCCTCCAGAACTTCTCCGACATGTTCGCCGACCCCCGCTGGCGCCAGTCGGTCAAGGTCACCTCCTGGTACGTGCTGATCGGTACCCCGGTCAAGCTGGCCGCCGCGCTGGCCGTCGCCATGCTGCTCTCCCGGAAGCGCTGGGGCCAGTCCTTCTACCGGGCGGCCTTCTACGCCCCCTCACTGATCGGCGCGAGCGTCTCGGCGGCCATCGTCTGGCGTGCCCTGTTCTCGGACGACGCGATCGTCGACCGTACGCAGAAGGTGTTCGGGGTCGACGCCGGCGGCTGGATCGGCGACCCCGCGATGATCATCTACGCGCTGATCGCCCTCACCGTCTGGCAGTTCGGCGCGCCGATGGTCATCTTCCTGGCCGGCCTCAAACAGGTGCCGCGCGAGCTCTACGAGGCGGCCGAGGTGGACGGCGCGGGTCCCTGGCGCAGGTTCTTCAGCATCACCCTGCCCATGATCTCGCCCGTCCTGTTCTTCAACGTCCTGCTGGAGACCATCCACTCGTTCCAGATCTTCGGCTCGGCCTACATCGTCAGCAACGGCAGCTGCGGCCCGGCCGACGCGACGCTCGTCTACACCTGCTACCTGTACGAACAAGGCTTCGTGAACAGCCGCATGGGATTCGCCTCGGCCATGGGCTGGCTGCTGCTCCTCGCGGTCGGCCTGGTCACCGCCGTGCTGTTCCGGTCCCAGAAGCGCTGGGTGCACTACGAGGAGGGCGGCCGATGAGTCTCCGCTACGCAGCCGTACGGCGCCGGGGGCCCGGCGCGCTCGCCTGGCACCTGGGCGCGCTCGTCATCCTCGCCGTGGTCCTCTACCCGGTGGCGTGGACGATCGGGGCCTCGTTCAAGCCCAGCTCCGAGATCATCGGCGGCCTCGACCTGTTCCCGGCCGACCCCATCGTCGACAACTACGCCCGGCTCACCGAGGGCATCGCGGACATCCCGGTCTCGACGTTCTTCCTCAACTCCGCCTACATCGCCTTCGGTTCCGTGATCGGCGTGGTGCTGTCCTGCTCGCTGACCGCCTACGCCTTCGCGAAGGTGCGGTTCGCCGGCCGCAACATCATGTTCGCCGTCATGATCGGCACGCTCCTGCTGCCGTACCACGTACTGATCATTCCGCAGTACGTCCTGTTCCAGAAGCTGGAGCTGATCAACACCTTCACCCCGCTGCTGATCGGCAAGTACCTGGCCACCGACGCCTTCTTCGTCTTCCTGATGGTGCAGTTCATGCGCGGCCTGCCCAAGGAACTCGACGAGGCGGCACGGCTGGACGGCTGCGGACACCTGCGGACCTACTGGTCCGTCGTCATGCCGCTCTGCCGGCCTGCGCTCGTCACCAGCGCCATCTTCACGTTCATCAACGCCTGGAACGACTTCATGGGGCCTCTGCTGTACCTCAACGAGCCGGACAAGTACACCGTCTCCATGGGACTGAAGATGTTCATCGACCAGGACGCGGTGGCCGACTACGGCGGCATGGTCGCCATGTCGCTGGTGGCCCTGCTCCCGGTGCTGGCCTTCTTCGTGGCCTTCCAGCGGTATCTGATCGACGGCATGGCCACCTCGGGCCTGAAGGGCTGACACCGTGGCCACCAGGAACCCTGCACGGGCCGGGCGTTCACGCGTCATGGAACGCTTCGCCCTGTTCTCCGAATGTCTGCTCGTCGGCGTGTGGATCGCCGTCGCCGCGCTGCCCCTGTTCACCTTCCCCGCCGCCTTCGCCGCGGGGACCCGGCATCTGCGCCGCTACCTCGACGGTGAACGGGGCGGCCTGCGGGAGTTCGTGGACGACGCCTGGGCCGCCGCCCGCGGCGGATGGCTCGTCGGCGTGGCCGTGTGGGCAGCCGCGGGACTGCTCCTGCTGGATCTTGCGGCCGTACGGGCCGGGCTGCCCGGCGGCCCCTTCGTGGGCGCCGTCGGCATCCTCGCCATGATCGGGCTCCTGGTCGCCGTGGTCCGCGCGGCCTCCTGCTGGGAGCCCGAAACCCCGTGGCGCGCCCTCCTGCCCGAGGCGGGCCGCGACACGGTACGCGACCCGGCCGGCTCCCTCCTGCTCGTCTGCGGGATGGCCGTCGTCGTGCTCTCCGGCGCCCTGGTGCTGCCGCTGGCCGTCCCCGTCGTCGGGGCCGTCGCCGCCGCGGCCACCGCGGTGCGGGCGCGCGAGCTCTCCCGCTGATCCGCCGCGCGGACGCCGGCGCCTCAGCGCATCCGGCCGAAGCTCGCCCGCACCCGGCGTGCGTCGCGCAGCCTCTGTTCATAGGTCGCACCGACCGCGAGCAGCAGCAGCCCGGCGAGCGCCGGGGGCGCCCAGCGGGGGAGTGCGTCGAACACCTGCACCACATGCGGGGCCAGCTCGTGCAGGCCGTCCAGCGCCAGGACCGCACCGCCCACCACGAGCGGGGCCTGAAGCCGCAGACGGGCGCCCGCCAGCGTGACGGCCAGCGCCGCCACGCCCAGCAGCAGGGGCCGCAGCCAGCCGGCGTCGGTCCATGCCACCACGAGGCTCGGCACCATCGTCATCGCGAGCGCAGGACCGTACGCCATCCAGGAGGACGCGTTCGGGTCCCTGCGGGCGTGCGCGTACCCCACCGCGAGCGCGGCCGAGGACACCGGCAGCGTGTACGCCTCGGGCGCCGTCACCCCGGAGGACGTCAGCAGGACCCACGCCGCCGCGACGAACAGCGCGCCCGCCGCGCCCCCTGCCACCCGCCGGCGCTCCGGGCGCAGCGCGGTCGCGGCGGCCAGCACCCCGCACAGCCCCAGGACCAGCGCCAGGAACGGCGCGTCCGTCACCGCGAGTGCCACGGCGACCAGCGCGGCGAACACCCCCGCGAGCTCCACCGAGGCCGCCACCGCCGGCTCACCCGCACGCGCCCCGAGCAGTACCGTCGCGGCCGTCACCACCAGCACCGGCGGCGCCGTGTGCGGGGCGCTCCAGCCCAGCGACGTCCCGGCCGCACAGATGACGGCGATGGCGCAGGGCACCGAGGCGCAGGCGAGCACCGAGCGCACCGCCGGCACCCGGGACAGCGCCGCCGAGGCACCGGACAGCACCATCAGCGTCCCTGACACCGCATACGTCGCGGGCTCGGAAGCCAGCCCGAGCAGTCCCACGCTCACGCCCCCCACCAGCGCACACACCAGGGCGGTCAGCGCGAGCGTGTCGGCCGCCCGGCGCACCACGAGGGCCAGCAGCACCGCGACCAGCAGCAGCTCCACGCCCACGGCCGTCGCGTACGGAGCGTCCGCCTCGGCGAGCAGCACCAGTACCGCACCCCAGCCGAGGACAAGACCGCCGGCCGCCGCCGCGACGCGCCATCCCCTCTCCGGGAGGGCGCGCGGCCACCTCATGTGCAGCGCGGCCGACAGACCGGCCGCCACCGCGAGCACCACCGGGGCGGAAGCCGACCCCGCCCACGGCATCGACGGGCCCAGCGCACCCCGCAGACCAGCCGGCGCCCCTGACCACACCTCCGGCGTCACCGGCACAGGCCCCAGCAGCACGGCGGCGAGTACGGGCGCCGCCCACAGCACCGCGCCCGCCACGACCGCGGCCGAAGCGGCCAGCACCCCCCACACCACCGGCTGCGGGACCCGGAGCAGCAGCACCACCGTCAGGGCCGCACCGCACAGCAGGTGGACCGCCACCGCCCAGCCCCACGGCAGCAGCGCACCCGGCACGCCGCCCACCGCTGCCACCGCCGCGAGGCCCGCCACGGCGCTCCCGATGACGGCGAACTCCTTCGGAGCACGCCACGCCCCGGCGAGCGCCACCGCCGCACCGGCGAGCAGCAGCGCGCCGGGTTCCAGGGCCCCGCGCACCCCGTCGGCCGACACGGACAGCGACAGAGCCAGGCCCAGCGCGATCAGCCCCGTCAGCCACGCCCCGGCGCACGCCGTGACCCGTACCGCGAGCCCCCGGCCCCGCGAGGCCACCGCGACGTCCACTGCAGCCGTCGCCAGCAGCGCCCAGCCGAAGCCGGTCGCGGACGCCCCGGCCGCCCAGGCCGTCAGGACCGGCGCCAGCTGCCCCGCGACCACCGCCGCGGGCAGCGGTACCCGCAGCCCACCGAGCAGCAGCCCGTACCCGGTCCACCCCGCCGCCAGTACCGCCGACGCGACCGCGGAGAACACGAGCCCGTCCGT
The DNA here is from genome assembly GCF_040650935.1 of Streptomyces sp. NPDC048565. Lineage (NCBI taxonomy): Bacteria > Bacillati > Actinomycetota > Actinomycetes > Kitasatosporales > Streptomycetaceae > Streptomyces > Streptomyces sp. NPDC048565. Next base: position 135,777 of record NZ_JBEZIH010000009.1, on the reverse strand, counting down.
CTCCGGAGCCGCGACCGCGTGCAGGGCGACCGCGTCCAGCACCGTCAGGACCAGGGCCAGAGCGGCCACCGCCTCCGCGGTCGAGGGCAGCGAACGGCGCAGCAGCGGCGTGGGCGCCGCCAGCGCGCCCGCGGTCACCGCGGCCAGCACCGCCGAACGGCCCGCGATGCCCATCTCGCCCCAGCTGAACAGGGTGAAGGCGACAGCCGCGACAGCCAGCAGCAGGCCACCGAGGACCAGCAGCACATTCTGCGTACCGTGCGCGGGCGCCGCCGTGGGGTGGGTGACGGCAGGGGCGTACGGCCGGGCAGCGGGCATCGCGGGAGGAGGCGGCGTGGCCACCGGTGCGCGCAGCGCGCTCAGTAGCCAGGCACGGCGGTTCAGCAGCTGGAGCCGACGGGCGTCCAGCCGGACCAGTTCGTGATCGAGGAGGGCCAATTCCTCGGCGGGTGGCGGCACATGTCTCATGTACGGGAGTGTGGCCGCCGCCACACCCGCGTACATGCGTTCCCCTACTCAGTTCCGTGACTGAGTAGCGGTTTGAACGCAGAGCGCCGAGCCCTGTATGGTTCAACCCGTTCCCGGGCGATTAGCTCAGTGGGAGAGCGCTTCGTTCACACCGAAGAGGTCACTGGTTCGAACCCAGTATCGCCCACCCGGGAAAAGCCGGTCCGTCGGTTACGTCGACGGACCGGCTTTCGCGTACCCGGCGCCGGTCAGGCCGCCGTGGGGAGCTCCGGGCGCAACGGCCACGCCGGATCCACCGGCCCAGGTGTGTCGCTCTTCTCGAACCACGCCTGAAGCCCCCGCGCCTGAGCCGCGTGCCACACGGCCTGGAGCGCGTGCACCTCGGCCGGCGACAGTCGCTCCAGCCGGGCGGAGAACCGCCGTCCCAGGGCCCGCACCAGTTCGAGCGACGCCGCCGCGTCGGCCGCGGCGGCGTGCCCGCCGTCCGGCGTCACGCCGTACACCTCGCACAGGTCCGCCGGCGTGCGAGGGCCCTTGCGGTAGCGGTCCAGATGCTTGTCGAGCACCCGGGGGTCCAGCACGTGCAGCGGCTTGTTCCGCAGATAGCCGGCCAGGGACGACGCCCGGTGGCGCCTCAGCTCCCGGTCCAGCAGTGTCAGACCGAACGGCGCGTTCATCACGACCAGCGGCCGTCCCGTCGCGCTCTGTTCCGCCAGGGCCAGGGCCACCTCCTCGACGACCGGTGCGGGCCACCGGCCGTTGCGCTGGAGATGGTCGTCGGTCAGGCCATGGATCCCGGTGGCGCCGGGCGGCACCGGAATACCCGGACTGACCAGCCAGCGGGTGACGCGGAGCCGTCCCCCTGTCGCGTCCTGGACGACGAGAGCGGCCGACACGATCCGGTCCTCCTCGGCGTCCGTCCCTGTCGTCCCGATGTCAAAAGCGGCCAACGGCCCGTCGAACCAATGGATCATCCCCGAACTCCTCGCGCCTGCACGGCAGATGACGGGATTCCTCTGCCCGGTTCGGTGATACCCGCGAGCCGTGCCCGGTACGCCGCTCGGACAGGTCCGCAGTATCCCTTTCGCGTCCGGGGCCCCCGGCTCGGTACGATTCCTCTTGCGCGCGCCAGTGGAAAGCGACGCACCCCCTCAGTCAGGAGAGACCGGTGTCAGACGTCCGTGTGATCATCCAACGCGATTCCGAGCGGGAAGAGCACGTGGTGACGACGGGCACGACGGCCGCCGAGCTCTTCCCCGGGCAGCGCACCGTCGTCGCCGCGCGGGTCGACGGCGAGCTGCGGGACCTCGCGTACGAGCTCAAGGACGGCGAGGTCGTCGAGCCCGTCGAGATCTCCTCCGATGACGGCCTGAACATCCTGCGGCACTCCACCGCGCACGTGATGGCGCAGGCCGTGCAGGAGCTGCACCCCGAGGCCAAGCTGGGCATCGGCCCGCCGGTCAAGGACGGCTTCTACTACGACTTCGACGTCGAGAAGCCGTTCACGCCCGAGGACCTCAAGGCCATCGAGAAGAAGATGCAGGAGATCCAGAAGCGGGGCCAGAGGTTCTCCCGCCGGGTGGTCGCCGACGATGCCGCCCGCGAGGAGCTCGCCGACGAGCCGTACAAGCTGGAGCTCATCGGCATCAAGGGCGCCGCGTCCTCGGACGACGGCGCGGACGTCGAGGTGGGCGGCGGCGAGCTGACCATCTACGACAACCTCGACGCCAAGACCGGCGAGCTGTGCTGGAAGGACCTCTGCCGGGGCCCGCACCTGCCCACCACCCGCTACATCCCCGCGTTCAAGCTGATGCGGAACGCGGCGGCGTACTGGCGGGGCAGCGAGAAGAACCCGATGCTCCAGCGCATCTACGGCACCGCCTGGCCCACCAAGGACGAGCTCAAGGCGCATCTGACGTTCCTGGAGGAGGCCGCCAAGCGCGACCACCGCAAGCTCGGCAGCGAGCTGGACCTCTTCTCCTTCCCCGACGAGATCGGCCCCGGTCTCGCGGTCTTCCACCCCAAGGGCGGCGTCATCCGCCGGGCCATGGAGGACTACTCGCGGCGCCGCCACGAGGAGGAAGGCTACGAGTTCGTCTACTCGCCGCACGCCACCAAGGGCAAGCTCTTCGAGAAGTCCGGCCACCTGGACTGGTACGCCGACGGCATGTACCCGCCCATGCAGCTCGACGACGGGGTGGACTACTACCTCAAGCCGATGAACTGCCCGATGCACAACCTGATCTTCGACGCGCGTGGCCGTTCGTACCGTGAACTGCCGCTGCGCCTCTTCGAGTTCGGCACGGTCTACCGGTACGAGAAGTCGGGTGTCGTGCACGGCCTGACCCGCTCGCGCGGCTTCACCCAGGACGACGCGCACATCTACTGCACCAAGGAGCAGATGGCGGAGGAGCTGGACCGGACGCTCACCTTCGTCCTGAACCTGCTCCGCGACTACGGTCTGACCGACTTCTACCTGGAGCTGTCCACCAAGGACCCGGAGAAGTTCGTCGGCTCCGACGAAACCTGGGAAGAGGCCACCGAGACGCTGCGGCAGGTCGCCGAGAAGCAGGGCCTGCCGCTGGTCCCGGACCCGGGCGGCGCCGCCTTTTACGGCCCGAAGATCTCGGTGCAGGCGCGGGACGCCATCGGCCGTACCTGGCAGATGTCGACCGTGCAGCTCGACTTCAACCTGCCCGAGCGCTTCGACCTGGAGTACACAGGCCCGGACGGCACCAAGCAGCGCCCCGTCATGATCCACCGCGCGCTGTTCGGCTCCATCGAGCGCTTCTTCGCGGTGCTCCTGGAGCACTACGCGGGCGCGTTCCCGGTCTGGCTCGCCCCCGTCCAGGCGGTCGGCATCCCGATCGGTGACACCCACATCCCCTACCTCCAGGAGTTCGCCGCCGAGGCGCGGAAGAAGGGGCTGCGGGTCGAGGTGGACGCCTCCTCGGACCGGATGCAGAAGAAGATCAGGAACCATCAGCGCGCCAAGGTGCCGTTCATGATCATCGTCGGCGACGACGACATGAACGCCGGCACGGTGTCCTTCCGCTACCGCGACGGCTCGCAGGAGAACGGCGTCGCCCGTGACGAGGCGATCGCCAAGCTCGCCGACGTGGTGGAGCGTCGCGTACAGGTGTGATCACCGCCCCATGAGGCCGGTGAAGAGGCCCCCGGAGAGCTACCCGCTCTCCGGGGGCCTCTTGTCCTCCTGCCGGGCGAACGCCTGAACCAGCCAGGACGAGAACGACCCCGTCACCGCCCCCAGCAGCGCAAGGCCGCACGCCATCAGCCCCGCCGCGATCACCCGCCCCAGCAGCGTCACCGGCACCGCGTCGCCGTAGCCCACCGTGGTCAGCGTCGCGCAGGCCCACCACAGCGCGTCGCCGAACGTACGGATCGTGGAGTCCGGGACGCCGCGCTCCTGCTGGTACACCGCGAGCGAGGCGGAGAAGCCCAGCAGCAGCGCCGATGCGCCTGCGTACGTCATGACCCGGGCGTGCAGGCTGAGCCGTGGCCGCTCCCGGTGCAGCTGGACCCGGGTGTAGAGCTGGACCACCCGCAGAGGGCGCAGCAGCGGCAGCACGAGGATGAGGGTGTCCAGCCAGTGGGTGCGGACGAAGCGCCCGCCCTGGCCGCTGAGGTGCAGCCGGACGCCGTAGTCCGCGGCGAACAGGAGCCAGGTGACGCCCACCAGCACGAGGGCGATGCCGCGCCAGGGTTCGGTGGAGCGCGGCACCAGGACATGCACCGCGTAGCCGGCGAGATAGACCAGGGACGCGACGAGGAGCGGCATCTCCGTGCGGTGTTCCCAGCCCGCGAGCCGGGGCGGGACGGGGGCGGTGGGACGGTCGCTCATGGCGCCAGCATCGCCGTGGGCGGACGGGCTCGCCCCCGGCGACACGCGCGGCGGGGGTGACGCAATATGCTGGCGGGCATGACGAGTGAGCCGGAACAGCAGATCGGAGTGGGGACGCCCGACGCGTTCCAGCGCCTGTGGACGCCCCACCGGATGGCCTATATCCAGGGTGAGAGCAAGCCGAGCGGCCCGGGAGCCGGGGACGGCTGTCCGTTCTGCGAGATTCCGTCGAAGTCCGACGTGGACGGGCTCATCGTCGCCCGGGGTGAGCGGGTCTACGCCGTGCTCAATCTGTACCCGTACAACGGCGGGCACCTGATGGTCGTGCCGTACCGGCACGTGGCCGACTACACGGAGCTCGACGGCGCGGAGACCGCGGAGCTGGCCGACTTCACCAAGCGGGCCATGGTCGCGCTGCGGGCGGCGTCCGGGGCGCACGGCTTCAACATCGGGATGAACCAGGGTGCCGAGGCGGGCGCGGGTATCGCCGCGCACCTCCACCAGCATGTGGTGCCGCGCTGGGGCGGGGACACCAACTTCATGCCGGTGGTCGGGCACACCAAGGTGCTCCCGCAGCTGCTGGGGGACACCCGGGCGATGCTGGCCGGTGTGTGGCCGGCCGAGCCGTCGTCCGTCTGAGCGGGGGTTCCGCCCCGGGTGGGCTCACGCGTCGTAGACGTCGGCCTTCTTCGGGGCGGGGTCCTGGACCATGCCGCTGAGGATCATGGAGCGGTTGTCGAAGCGCTCGACGTCGACACCGTGCTCCTTGAGTACCCGCATCGTCGCCGAGTGGACGACGCGCAGGACAGGCGTGGCCGTCCGCATGGCGTCGTCGGCCATGAAGCGGTGGCCCCACGGCTTGTCCGCCCAGGCGTGCCGCAGACCGAACGGCTCGGGCAGCACGATCTTGCCGCCCAGGTAGTCGAGCAGTGGCGGATACCAGGTGAAGGGGGCGCGCAGGGCGAGCCTCACGACCTCGCTCGCCTTGACGAGGGGGAGGTTGACCGTGCGGGTCTCCCAGAATCTGACCGCCTTCTTCACCGTCTTGGTGGCCGCTGCCGGCTTGCTGAGGAAGAGGGAGTGGACGGGGCCCAGCGCGTGTCCGGTGACCTCGATGCGCAGCGTCTCGTGGAGCACCGTGACCGTGATCAGCATCGTGATCACCAGCTGGCCGTCCCAGAGGGTGAACTGGACGCCCAGATAGTGCCGGTTGCCGCTGCCGAACTGCTGGTGGTTGCAGATGCGCTGTATCTCGTGGGGCTTGATCTGGAAGGTGGCGACGTCCTCGCCCTCGGGGCGTGAGACGGAGCCCGCGTTCTCGCCGACGGGGGAGACGATCCAGTGCTTCACGGACGGTGTGGGGAAGCCGCCGGTGTTCAGCGGGCCGCGCTCCAGCAGCTTCAGCTGGTCGTGAATGGCGCGTACGACGTCCCAGCTGCGGAACTGGTGGATCTCCTTCGCCGGGTCCTCGGGGACGAGCTCCTCGGCGAGCTGCCAGCTGCCCCAGCGGGTGCCCATGCCGAGGATGCCCTTGGGGCCCGCGTAGAAGACGGCGTTGGACTGCTGCTCGGCGGAGAGCTTCTCCAGGCCCTGGCGCAGGGCCTCGCGTGCGGTCTCGTTGGGGTTCTTGGGTACGGCCTCGGGGATCTTCGCGCTGACGCCTCCGCCGGAGAGGAGCCCGTCCCAGCGGGCGCGCAGATCCTTGACCGAGGATTCAGCGACCCGTTTGGCGAGCATCCAGCCGATCAGCGGGGCGATGGCGGCGGCGCGGAGGTAGAGGGCCGGGAAGCCGGTGAGCGGCATGACGATCAGGAAGTTCGCGGCGATGACGCCGAACACCACGAGCAGGACGCCGCCCAGCGCCTGGAAGACCTTGTCCTTGGACCTGTTGAGGAAGTCGCGCAGCCGGAAGGCGAGGACCCAGAGGATCAGGCCGGGCAGGAAGGCGAAGCCGAAGACGGCGGTGATCAGGGTCAGCCGTGTGTCGCGCGCCTTGCGCAGCCGGGTCGCGGACAGGCAGTGCTCGACGACGGTCTGCGGGTCGGTGCCGAAGGACTGGATGAGCGCGCCCCGGCCGCCGCCGAGCATGCGTTCCTGGACGGCCCTGGAGTACGCCTCGCCCAGATTCGGCTTGAAGTAGTCGGACTTGAACAGCTTGGACGAGCCCGGCTTCACCTCGGACTTGTGCCACTCGCTGTTGGCCTTGAGGATCTCCGTCGCATCGCTGTCGCGGTACGCGGCGGAGGCGAGGGCGTTGGTCGCCACCGCCTGTGCTCCGGAGCCCGCCAGCGGGATCTGTGCTCCGGGAGAGAAATCGAATACGTCGTTGGCCACTGTCGCCCCCACTCGCCCGCACGGTCTGCTCCTGCGGCTGTTCCCAACTACCGTACGTCGCACACCTTCTGAGCTGGGACACCACAGGGTATCGCCCGGGCGCGGCGTCCGCCCGCCCTTGACGCGGATGCGGGCGGAACTCGCCACATCAGATCGACTGTCCGGCTTTTGTGGCGGTTTCGGGTGTTTCGCGTATGCGGTCGGCGAGCTGGGGCGGCATGGGTCGTGCCGGGCGTACGCCCGGCACGAACCGTCCGGTGCCGTGCGTCAGGGAGCGGAGGTCGACGGTGTACCTGCCGATCTCGATCTCCGGCAGCTCGGCCCGCACCAGCGTGCGGGCCGAGGTGCCCGGTCGCCACACCGTGGGCCGCCTGGGCGCGTACGCCCTTGCCTGTCCCCGGCGGCAGCGGCTCGACCTCGATCTCGCAGATGGCGTACTGGCCGTGCCCGCGGTCGTTCGAGCTTTTCACCCGTGCCGGAAGGCGTCCATACGTCATACACGGCCAAGCATGACTTCCCGGGACATCCGGCGGGACGGGGTGCCCCGCCACCCCACGCCGCGGCTCGTGACTACGATGGGCCAGCCGATGGCCGAAAGGGCCCCGGCGCACACCGAACCTCGGGAAGGCCATGCTGAACAAGTACGCGCGTGCATTTTTTACGCGTGTCCTCACACCGTTCGCCGCTCTGCTGCTCCGCCTCGGGGTCAGCCCCGACGCGGTCACCCTGATCGGCACGGCCGGAGTGATGGCAGGTGCGCTGGTCTTCTTCCCGATGGGGGAGTTCTTCTGGGGCACGATCGTGATCACGATCTTCGTCTTCTCGGACCTGGTCGACGGCAACATGGCCCGGCAGGCCGGGATCTCCAGCCGGTGGGGCGCGTTCCTGGACTCGACGCTCGACCGGGTGGCGGACGGCGCGGTCTTCGCCGGGTTCGCCCTCTGGTACGCGGGCAGCGGTGACAACGACATGATGTGCGCCGTCGCCATCTTCTGCCTGGCCAGCGGCCAGGTGGTCTCGTACACGAAGGCGCGGGGCGAGTCGATCGGCCTGCCGGTCGCGGTGAACGGACTGGTGGAGCGCGCCGAGCGGCTCGTGATCTCGCTGGTCGCCGCGGGCCTCGCGGGACTGCACGGCTTCGGGGTGCCGGGCATCCAGATCCTGCTCCCGATCGCGCTGTGGGCCGTCGCCGCGGGCAGCCTGGTGACGCTGGTCCAGCGGGTGGTGACCGTGCGCAGGGAGTCGGCCGAGGCCGACGCCGCCGCGGCCCGGGGCGGTACGGCGGGTACGGCGGAGCAGGGGAGCGAGGCCGCGCAGTGAGCGGCACCGGGTCCGACCTGAAGGACCGGCTGACCGACGGGCTCTACGGCCTCGGCTGGGGCGCGGTCAAGAAGCTTCCCGAGCCGGCCGCCGCCGCGCTCTTCCGCACCCTGGCCGACCAGGTGTGGAAGCGGCGCGGGAAGTCCGTGCTGCGGCTGGAGTCGAACCTCGCCCGGGTGGTGCCCGACGCGGACGCCGCCCGGCTCGCCGAGCTGTCGAAGGCCGGGATGCGCTCGTACATGCGCTACTGGATGGAGTCCTTCAGGCTGCCGACCTGGAGCCCCGAGCGGGTCAGGGCCTCCATCGACGTGCAGGACTCCCACCGGCTCACCGAGGCGCTGGACACCGGCCGTGGTGCCGTCATCGCGCTGCCCCACCTGGGGAACTGGGACCTGGCGGGCGCATGGGTCACCACCGACCTGAAGGTGCCGTTCACGACCGTCGCCGAGCGGCTCAAGCCCGAGACGCTCTACGACCGGTTCGTGGCCTACCGCGAGAGCCTGGGCATGGAGGTCCTGCCGCACAGCGGAGGCGCCGCGTTCGGGACCCTGGCCAGGCGGCTGCGCGCGGGGGGTCTTGTCTGCCTCGTCGCCGACCGCGATCTGTCGGCCTCCGGTGTCGAGGTCAGCTTCTTCGGCGACATCGCGCGCATGCCCGCCGGCCCCGCACTGCTGGCCCAGCAGACCGGCGCACTGCTGCTGCCCGTCACCCTCTGGTACGACGGCACGCCCGTGATGGGCGCCCGGATCCATCCCCCCGTCGCCGTACCCGAGTCAGGTACCCGCGCGGAGAAGACGTCCTCCATGACACAGGCGCTGGCAGATGCCTTCGCCACCGGGATCGGCGAACACCCCGAGGACTGGCACATGCTGCAGCGGCTATGGCTCTCCGACCTGGACCCCCAGGGGGAAGCTCCGTGAAGATCGGCATCGTCTGCCCGTACTCCTGGGACGTTCCGGGCGGGGTGCAGTTCCACATCCGCGACCTGGCCGAGCACCTGATCCGCATCGGCCACGACGTCTCGGTCCTGGCGCCGGCCGACGACGAGACGCCCCTTCCGCCGTACGTCGTCTCCGCAGGCCGTGCCGTGCCCGTCCGCTACAACGGCTCGGTCGCCCGGCTGAACTTCGGGTTCCTGTCCGCCGCGCGCGTCAGGCGCTGGCTGAACGACGGCACCTTCGACGTCATCCACATCCACGAGCCCACCTCGCCCTCGCTGGGCCTGCTCACCTGCTGGGCGGCGCAGGGGCCGATCGTGGCGACCTTCCACACCTCCAACCCGCGCTCCAGGGCCATGATCGCGGCGTATCCGATCCTCCAGCCGGCGCTGGAGAAGATCAGCGCGCGCATCGCGGTGAGCGAGTACGCCCGGCGCACCCTCGTCGAGCACCTCGGCGGGGACGCCGTGGTCATCCCCAACGGCGTCGATGTGGACTTCTTCGCCCGCGCCGAACCGAAGGCCGAGTGGCAGGGTGACACGCTCGGCTTCATCGGGCGCATCGACGAGCCGCGCAAGGGGCTGCCCGTCCTGATGAAGGCGCTGCCCGCGATCCTCGCCGCCCGCCCGGAGACCCGGCTCCTGGTGGCGGGGCGCGGTGACGAGGAGGAGGCGGTCGCCTCGCTGCCCGAAGAGATGCGCTCACGCGTCGAGTTCCTCGGCATGGTGAGCGACGAGGACAAGGCACGCCTGCTGCGCAGCGTCGATGTGTACCTGGCGCCGAACACCGGCGGCGAGAGCTTCGGCATCATCCTGGTCGAGGCCCTGTCGGCGGGTGCGCCCGTACTCGCCAGTGACCTGGACGCGTTCGCGCAGGTGCTCGACCAGGGCGCAGCGGGCGACCTGTTCGCCAACGAGGACGCGGACGCGCTGGCCACGGCCGCGATCCGGCTGCTGGGCGACCCGGAGCGGCGCGCGGGGCTGCGGGAGCGGGGCAGCGCGCATGTGCGCCGCTTCGACTGGGCGACGGTCGGCGCCGACATCCTGGCGGTGTACGAGACGGTGACCGACGGGGCGGCAGCCGTGGACACCGACGAACGCACGGGGCTCCGCGCGCGCTTCGGTCTGGCGAGGGACTGAGCGCGGCCGGTTCCCCCGCGACGGTAGCCTTGCCGCCCGTGATCGAAATCCTCGTATGGACCGTCGTCGCGCTCTTCGCGATCGGCCTGTATCTCAGCTGGACCGCCGGGCGGCTCGACCGCCTCCACGCCCGTATCGACGCGGCCAGGGCGGCGCTCGACGCCCAACTGCTGCGCCGTGCCTCGGTCACCCAGGAACTGGCCACGTCCGGGGTCCTGGATCCCGCCGCTTCGATGGTGCTCTACGAGTCCGCGCACGCGGCGCGGCAGGCGGAGGAGGAACAGCGTGAGGTCGCCGAGAGTGAGCTGAGCTCCGCCCTGCGGGCGGTGTTCGGCGAGACGGCACAGGTCGAGGCCGTGAAGGAGTTCCCCGGCGGTGAGGACGCGGCGAAGGAACTGGCCGCCGCCGTACGCCGCGTACCGATGGCACGCCGTTTCCACAACGACTCGGTGCGCGCCGCCCGCGCGCTGCGCAGGCACCGCACGGTGCGGCTGTTCCGGCTCGCCGGGCATGCCTCGTTCCCGCTGGCGTTCGAGATGGACGACACGCCGCCGGTCGCCCTGGCGGACCGGCCCGGCAGCTGACGAGCTCACCGGCGCGGCGGCCGGGAGGGGCGCGGAGCGGTCCACGGGGTGTTCATTGGCCCTTGCTGTGGACTGCTTCGGGAGCGTTTGCTCGGATCTGCACCGTGCAACGCCTTTTCCACTCCCGCTCCACTCCAGTGAGGTCATCCGTGTCCACGCTTCCCAGCACCCCGCAGTCCGCCGAGACCCCGGCCACCGGCACCGCCCGCGTCAAGCGCGGCATGGCCGAGCAGCTCAAGGGCGGCGTGATCATGGACGTCGTCAACGCCGAGCAGGCGAAGATCGCCGAGGACGCGGGCGCCGTGGCCGTCATGGCTCTGGAGCGGGTTCCGGCCGACATCCGCAAGGACGGCGGCGTGGCCCGGATGTCGGACCCCGACATGATCGAGGAGATCATCGAGGCCGTGTCCGTCCCCGTCATGGCCAAGTCCCGCATCGGTCACTTCGTCGAGGCCCAGGTGCTCCAGTCCCTCGGCGTCGACTACATCGACGAGTCCGAGGTCCTCACCCCGGCCGACGAGGTCAACCACAGCGACAAGTTCGCGTTCACCACCCCCTTCGTCTGCGGCGCCACCAACCTGGGCGAGGCCCTGCGGCGTATCGCCGAGGGCGCCGCGATGATCCGCTCGAAGGGCGAGGCGGGCACCGGCAACGTCGTCGAGGCCGTCCGCCACCTGCGCCGGATCAAGAACGAGATCGCCCGGCTGCGCGGCTACGACAACAACGAGCTGTACGCCGCGGCCAAGGACCTCCGTGCCCCCTACGAGCTGGTCAAGGAGGTCTCCGAGCTCGGCCGGCTGCCCGTCGTGCTCTTCTCCGCCGGCGGCGTGGCCACTCCCGCGGACGCTGCCCTGATGCGTCAGCTCGGGGCCGAGGGCGTCTTCGTGGGCTCCGGCATCTTCAAGTCAGGTGACCCGGCCAGGCGCGCGGCCGCCATCGTCAAGGCCACCACCTTCTTCGACGACCCGAAGACCGTCGCGGACGCCTCCCGCAGCCTCGGCGAGGCCATGGTCGGCATCAACTGCGACACCCTGCCCGAGGGTGAGCGCTTCGCCAACCGCGGCTGGTAGTCACCGATGACCGACACCCCTGTCATCGGAGTCCTGGCCCTCCAGGGAGACGTACGGGAACATCTGACGGCCCTGGCCTCGGCCGGCGCCGTGGCCAGGCCGGTCAGGCGGCCCGACGAGCTCGTCGCGGTCGACGGGCTCGTCGTACCCGGTGGTGAGTCCACCACGATGTCCAAGCTGGCCGTCCTCTTCGGCATGCTGGAGCCCCTGCGCGAGCGGGTGGCCGCCGGGATGCCGGTCTACGGCACCTGCGCGGGCCTGATCCTGCTCGCCGACAAGATCCTCGACCCCCGATCGGGCCAGGAGACGGTCGGCGGCATCGACATGATCGTGCGCCGTAATGCTTTCGGGCGGCAGAACGAGTCCTTCGAAGCGGCCGTGGACGTCGACGGTGTGCCCGGCGGACCCGTCGAAGGGGTCTTCATCAGGGCCCCCTGGGTGGAGTCGGTCGGCGCCCGCGTGGAGGTCCTCGCGACACACGGCGGGCATATCGTGGGCGTACGCCAGGGAAACGCTCTGGCGACGTCCTTCCACCCGGAACTGACCGGGGACCACCGGGTGCACGCACTCTTCACCGATATGGTGCGCGCCGTGGCCTGATGCGATCCCGGTAGGATCTCTCGGGTTCGGATCGATTTTGGTGACGCGAAGGAGAAGGCAGATGTCCGGCCACTCTAAATGGGCTACGACGAAGCACAAGAAGGCCGTGATCGACGCCAAACGCGGCAAGCTCTTCGCGAAGATGATCAAGAACATCGAGGTCGCGGCCCGTACGGGCGGTGCCGACGTGTCCGGTAACCCGACCCTCTTCGACGCCATCCAGAAGGCGAAGAAGAGCTCGGTCCCCAACAAGAACATCGACTCCGCGGTCAAGCGCGGCGCCGGTCTCGAGGCCGGTGGCGCCGACTACGAGACGATCATGTACGAGGGTTACGGACCGAACGGCGTCGCGGTGCTCATCGAGTGCCTCACCGACAACCGCAACCGTGCCGCCTCCGACGTCCGCGTCGCCATGACCCGCAACGGCGGTTCGATGGCCGACCCGGGCTCCGTCTCGTACCTCTTCAACCGCAAGGGTGTCGTGATCGTCCCCAAGGGCGAGCTGGGCGAGGACGACGTGCTCGGCGCCGTGCTCGACGCGGGCGCCGAGGAGGTCAACGACCTCGGTGACAGCTACGAGGTGCTCAGCGAGGCCACCGACATGGTCGCGGTCCGCACCGCGTTGCAGGAGGCCGGCATCGACTACGACTCGGCCGAGGCCAACTTCGTCCCGACGATGCAGGTCGAGCTCGAGGAAGAAGGCGCCCGCAAGATCTTCAAGCTCATCGACGCGCTGGAGGACAGCGACGACGTGCAGAACGTCTTCGCCAACTTCGACGTCTCCGACGAGGTCATGGAGAAAGTCGACGCCTGAGGCGCGGCGACCGGGACGGGCCGACGGGACACACCCCGTCGGCCCGTCGCATTGTCAGTGGAAGCCGATAGCCTGCAGGAACAGTTGACCGAGCGGCGGAGGGGGCCCATTCATGCGGGTGTTGGGCGTGGACCCGGGGCTGACCCGGTGCGGCGTGGGAGTCGTCGACGGGGTCGCGGGACGGCCGCTCACCATGGTCGGCGTCGGCGTCGTGCGGACCCCGCCCGACGCGGAGCTCGGTCACCGGCTGGTCGCGATCGAGCAGGGCATCGAGCGGTGGCTCGACGAGCACCGGCCCGAATACGTCGCCGTGGAGCGGGTGTTCAGCCAGCACAATGTGCGTACGGTGATGGGCACCGCGCAGGCCAGCGCCGTCGCCATGCTCTGCGCATCGCGCCGTGGCATCCCGGTCGCCCTGCACACCCCGAGCGAGGTCAAGGCCGCCGTCACCGGCTCGGGACGCGCCGACAAGGCACAGGTCGGGGCCATGGTGACCCGGCTGCTGCGGCTCGACGCACCGCCGAAGCCCGCCGACGCCGCCGACGCACTGGCCCTCGCCATCTGCCACATCTGGCGCGCGCCCGCGCAGAACCGACTGCAGCAGGCCGTCGCCGCCCACCGCACGCTGAAAGGCCGTACCGCATGATCGCCTTCGTCTCGGGCCCGGTGGCCGCGCTCGGCCCGGCCACGGCCGTGATCGAGGTCGGCGGTATCGGCATGGCCGTCCAGTGCACCCCCGACACCCTCGCCGGGCTGCGGATCGGCAAGGAGGCCAGACTGGCGACGTCCCTGGTCGTCAGGGAGGACTCGCTCACCCTGTACGGCTTCGCGGACGACGACGCGCGCCAGGTCTTCGAGCTGCTCCAGACCGCCAGCGGTGTGGGCCCCAGGCTCGCCCAGGCGATGCTCGCCACCCACAGCCCCGACGCCCTGCGCGTCGCCGTCGCCACCGGTGACGAGAAGGCACTCACCGCCGTGTCGGGCATCGGTAAGAAGGGCGCCCAGAAGCTTCTCCTGGAGCTCAAGGACCGGCTCGGCGAACCGGTCGGCGCGCACATCGGGCAGCAGGGCATCGGCGCCGCCGTCAGCAGTTCCTGGCGGGACCAGCTGCAGGCCGCCCTGATCGGCCTCGGCTACGCCACCCGCGAGGCCGACGAGGCCGTGACCGCGGTGGCACCGCAGGCCGAGGCTGCCGTCGCCGACGGCGGACAGGCCCCCGTGCCGCAGCTGCTGCGCGCCGCCCTGCAGACACTCAACCGCGCACGCTGAGAGCTGACGAGATGAACTGGGACGAGACCGGACCCGACACCGGCGAACTCACCGACCTCACCGACACGGACGAGCGGCTCGACGACCGCCTGGTGGACGCCGGGGCGGACGGCGAGGACACCGCGGTCGAGGCCGCCCTGCGCCCGAAGGACCTCCGCGAATTCGTCGGCCAGGAGACGGTGCGCGAACAGCTCGACCTGGTCCTGCGGGCCGCCCGCGTCCGGGGCGCCACCGCCGACCACGTGCTGCTCTGCGGCGCTCCAGGCCTGGGCAAGACCACCCTCTCCATGATCATCGCGGCTGAGATGGGCGCGCCGATCCGGATCACATCGGGCCCCGCCATCCAGCACGCCGGCGATCTGGCCGCGATCCTGTCCTCGCTCCAGGAGGGCGAGGTCCTCTTCCTCGACGAGATCCACCGCATGTCGCGGCCCGCCGAGGAGATGCTCTACATGGCGATGGAGGACTTCCGGGTCGACGTCATCGTCGGCAAGGGCCCGGGCGCCACGGCCATCCCGCTGGAACTGCCCCCGTTCACCCTCGTCGGCGCCACCACGAGGGCAGGACTGCTGCCGCCCCCGCTGCGAGACCGCTTCGGCTTCACCGGCCACATGGAGTTCTACGCCCCCACGGAGCTGGAGCGGGTCATCCACCGCTCGGCCGGCCTGCTCGACGTCACCATAGACACGGCGGGCGCCGCCGAGATCGCCGGACGTTCCCGGGGCACGCCCCGTATCGCCAACCGGCTGCTGCGCCGTGTCCGGGACTACGCCCAGGTCAAGGCCGAGGGCACGATCGACCGTGACATCGCCGCCGCGGCCCTGCGGGTGTACGAGGTCGATGCCCGGGGGCTCGACCGGCTGGACCGCGCGGTCCTCGGCGCCCTGCTGAAGCTCTTCGGCGGAGGTCCGGTCGGGCTCTCCACCCTCGCCGTCGCCGTGGGGGAGGAGCGCGAGACCGTCGAGGAGGTCGCCGAGCCCTTCCTCGTGCGGGAAGGGCTGCTCGCGAGGACCCCGCGGGGACGGGTCGCCACGCCCGCCGCGTGGGCGCACCTGGGGCTCGTACCTCCGCAGCAGGGCGCAAAGGGACAACAGGGCCTGTTCGGGGCGTGATACACCACGGGTTGGCCAGCAGGGGAACCAGGGTGCCATGCTGGACGTTGTTCCAATGATGCGGACTCGCTTAGACTCCGCCGATGCCGCCCGTATCCGGTCGGTGTACCCACCCCCGTAGACCAGGCCGCGTGAATCAGCGTGGTCGTGCGAAGGAAGTTCCGTCCCGTGAGTCTCGTGACCCTCCTCCCCTTCATCGTGCTCATCGGGGCCATGTTCCTGATGACCCGCTCCGCCAAGAAGAAGCAGCAGGCGGCTGCGACGATGCGCAACGACATGCAGCCCGGCACCGGCGTCCGGACGATCGGGGGCATGTACGCCACCGTCAAGGAGATTCAGGACGACACGGTTCTCCTCGAGGTCGCGCCCGGCGTCCACGCCATCTACGCGAAGAACGCCATCGGCGCGGTCCTGGACGACGCGGAGTACAACCGCATCGTCCACGGCGACGACGAGCTGGACGCCGAGGGCACCGTCGTGCCCGACGACGCCTCCTCGCTCACCGGCGACGAGCCCGCGGAAGCCGATGCGGCGGACGACGACGCCAAGATCGACCTGGGCAAGAAGGCCGAGGACGCCGAGGTCAAGGACGCCGGCGTCAAGGGTTCCGAGACCGAGGAAGCCAAGGCCGACGGCGAGGGCGACGCGAAGTAGTTCCACGACCCGCAGACGCCGGACACCCCAGGGTGTCCGGCGTCTCACGGGCCGTGCGGTCTTCTGCGGGGGCGGGTCCCCACAACACTTCGTGGCCGCTCGGGCGCATACCCGGCGCGGGGCGGTTGGACAGGGAGAAACGAAAAGGTGGCAGCACCGAAGAAAGGCCGGGGTTCATCCGGTGGACAGGGCAGGCCGGGCCGTGCCCTGGTACTGATCCTGATTGCCATGGTCGCCCTGACCGGCGGGATGTTCCTGTCCGGTCACACCACGCCCCGGCTCGGCATCGACCTGGCCGGCGGCACATCGATCACGCTCAAGGCCAAGAGCCAGCCCGGCAAGCCTGACGCGATCAACGAGACCAACATGAACACCGCGGTCAGCATCATCGAACGCCGTGTCAATGGTCTGGGCGTATCAGAGGCCGAGGTTCAGACCCAGGGCCCCTCGAACATCATCGTCAACATCCCCAAGGGGACGAACTCGAAGCAGGCCAGGGAGCAGGTCGGCACGACCGCCCAGCTCTACTTCCGGCCCGTGCTCACGGTCGCCGGCGGCGAGCCGACCCCCGAGGGTTCCGCCAGCCCGTCCGCGAGCGGTTCAGGGAAGCCGAGCGCCACGCCCAGTGCGAAGGCGAGCGACCCGGAAACAGCCTCCGATTCGAAGACGACGCCGTCGGCGACCGCCACCACCCAGGGCCGTGCCGTCACCGACGCCCTGAAGGCCGACGACGAGACTCCGGACCCGTCCGCGAGCACCGGCGCCGCCTCGGACGCCCCGGCGGCGAGCGAGACGCCCGACGCCGCCACCGCGGCGCTCCAGAAGAAGTTCACCGAGCTGGACTGCACCGACGCCTCCGCCCGTGCCAAGGCCGGTGACGGCGTCAAGCCCGAGGACCCCACGGTCGCGTGCAGCTCCGAGGGTGACGCCAAGTACCTCCTGGGCCCGTCCGAGGTCTCCGGTACGGACGTCGACGACGCCAAGGCGCAGTTCGACCAGCAGCGCGGCATGTGGCTCGTCTCCATGGAGTTCACCGACAAGGGCTCCAAGAAGTTCCAGGCGATCACCAAGAAGCTGTCGGCGCAGCAGTCCCCGCAGAACCAGTTCGCGATCTCCCTCGACGGTGAGGTCGTCTCCGCGCCCCAGGTGAACGAGACGCTCAGCGGCAGCGCCGAGATCTCCGGCAGCTTCAACCAGCAGTCGGCGGAGGACCTCGGCAACATCCTGTCCTACGGCGCGCTCCCGCTGTCCTTCAGCGAGGACACCGTCACCACCGTCACCGCCGCGCTCGGCGGCGAGCAGCTGGAGGCCGGTCTCATCGCCGGTGCCATCGGGCTCGCCCTGGTCGTGATCTACCTGGTGGCCTACTACCGCGGACTGGCGCTCATCGCGCTCCTCAGCCTGCTGGTCTCCGGCGTCCTGACGTACACGATCATGGCCCTGCTCGGACCGGCCATCGGCTTCGCGCTGAACCTCCCGGCCGTCTGCGGAGCCATCGTGGCCATCGGGATCACGGCGGACTCGTTCATCGTCTACTTCGAACGCATCCGCGACGAGATCCGTGAGGGCCGCACGCTGCGTCCGGCCGTCGAGCGCGCCTGGCCCAGGGCCCGTCGCACGATCCTCGTGTCCGACTTCGTGTCCTTCCTCGCGGCTGCCGTGCTCTTCCTCGTCACCGTCGGCAAGGTCCAGGGCTTCGCGTTCACGCTCGGTCTCACGACCCTGCTCGACGTGGTCGTGGTGTTCCTCTTCACCAAGCCCGTGATGACGCTGATGGCCCGTACGAAGTTCTTCGGCAGTGGTCACCCGTGGTCCGGTCTGGACCCGAAGAGGCTCGGCGCCAAGCCGCCGCTGCGCCGCTCCCGCCGTGTCAACGTCCGCACCGACCACCCGAAGGAGGCGTGAGATGTCGCGACTCGGCAATCTCGGCGCCCGGCTCTACCGTGGAGACGTCGGTTACGACTTCATCGGTAAGCGCAAGATCTGGTACGGCGTCTCGATCCTGATCACCATCACGGCCATCGTCGGCCTGGCCGTCAGTGGCCTGAACATGGGCATCGAGTTCAAGGGCGGTGCCGTCTTCACGACCGATGCCAAGGCCAAGGTGTCCGTCAGCCAGGCCCACGAGGACGCGGTCGCGGCCTCCGGCCACGAGGCGATCGTCCAGGAGCTCGGCAACGGCGGGCTGCGGATCCAGATCACCGAGGTCGACACCAAGAAGGCCGACGCGATCAAGGCCCAGCTCTCCGAGGACCTCGGCGTTCCCGAGGCCAAGATCAACGCGGACCTCGTCGGCCCCAGCTGGGGCAAGCAGATCGCCAACAAGGCGTGGACCGGCCTCGGCATCTTCATGGTCCTCGTGGTGATCTATCTGGCCATCGCCTTCGAGTGGCGGATGGCCATCGCCGCGCTCGTCGCGCTGATCCACGACATCACCATCACCGTCGGTGTCTACGCACTCGTCGGCTTCGAGGTCACCCCGGGCACCGTGATCGGTCTGCTGACCATCCTCGGTTACTCCCTCTACGACACGGTCGTCGTCTTCGACAGCCTCAAGGAGGGCACGAAGGGGATCACCAAGCAGACCCGCTGGACCTACAGCGAGATCGCCAACCGCTCCATCAACGGCACGCTGGTGCGCTCCATCAACACCACCGTCGTCGCCCTGCTGCCGGTCGCCGGACTGCTGTTCATCGGTGGCGGCGTCCTCGGCGCCGGCATGCTGAACGACATCTCGCTGTCGCTGTTCGTCGGCCTCGCCGCCGGTGCGTACTCCTCGATCTTCATCGCCACCCCGCTGGTCGCCGACCTCAAGGAACGCGACCCGCAGATCAAGGCACTGAAGAAGCGGATCCTCGCCAAGCGTGCCGCCGCGGCGGCCAAGGGCGAGTCCGTCGAGGACGGGCGCGACGACCGGGCAGGTGAGTCGGACGAGTCCGGCGAGTCCGATGAGGACACCGCGACCTCCGAGACCGCGGGGGCAGTCGTGGGTCAGCGCCGGCAGCCCGGAGGTCACGGCCGCACCCCGAGGAACCGCCGATGACCAGCACGAGCGTCACCGACGCCACCCGGGAGCTCCTGCTCAGCCGGATCCGTGACGTACCGGACTATCCGAAGCCCGGAGTGCTGTTCAAGGACATCACGCCGCTGCTCGCGGACCCGGTCGCGTTCGCGGCGCTCACCGACTTCTTCGCGGAGCTGTGCGTACGGCACGGTGCCACCAAGATCGTCGGCCTGGAGGCGCGTGGCTTCATCCTGGCCGCGCCGGTCGCGGTCCGGGCCGGGCTCGGGTTCGTCCCCGTCCGCAAGGCGGGGAAGCTGCCCGGCGCCACGCTGGGGCAGTCCTACGAGCTGGAGTACGGCCGGGCGGAGATCGAGATCCACGCCGAGGACCTGTCCGCCGACGACCGGGTCATGGTCATCGACGACGTCCTGGCCACCGGTGGCACCGCCGGTGCCTCGCTGGAGCTCATCCGGCGGGCCGGTGCCCAGGTCGCGGGGGTGTCGGTGCTCATGGAGCTCGGCTTCCTCGCGGGCCGTGCCCGGCTCGGAGCGGGGCTCGGGGCCGCTCCGCTGGACGCTCTGATCACGCTCTGATCATGTTCTGACCTGCACCGCGCTGAAGCGGCGCGCGTAGGGACGTACAGGACGGGTATCCGGGAACATCCGGGTACCCGTCCGCGTTGTGAGGGGTTCCGCAGTCCCCGGGCGAGGACCTGCCCCGAGGTCGATACCATGGGTTTTCCGGTAGCCCGGATCCGCACGAGGAGCGCTCTTGCCAGACGAGGCCCAGCCAGTCGCCGCCCCGCAGCCCGAAAGGCCCGCGGCGGCCTCCGCCACGCCCGGGAAGGCGCAGCCCGACGAGCCGGGCACGCCAGGACCCGCGGGCGGCCACAAGCAGGGCCCCGCCGAGGCACCGGCTGACCGGGAGCCCGCCGCACCGGCCAAGCCGACACCGCCCCCGGGCGCGAAGCCGGCCCCGCCCTCCGGGGCGAAGCCCGCCCCCGCGTCCGGGACGAAGCCTGCGCCCCAGGCGAAGCCCGCCGACTCCGGCTCGGCGGCACAGACGCCTCAGGCCCCCGCCCCGGCCGCCGGGGAGTCAGCCCCTGCCGCGAAGCCCCCGGCCCCCGTCGCCAAGCCCCCGGCACCGGCGTCCGCCGCGAAGCCGCCGGTCCGGCCCGCCGCCACCCCGCCGGCCCCGGCCGTGCGCTCGGGCGGCTCCTCCAACCGGGTCAGGGCCCGCCTCGCCCGACTGGGTGTACAGCGCTCCAGTCCGTACAACCCGGTCCTCGAACCCCTCCTGCGTACGGTCCGCGGCAACGACCCCAAGATCGAGTCCGCCACGCTGCGCCAGATCGAGAAGGCCTACCAGGTCGCCGAGCGCTGGCACCGCGGCCAGAAGCGCAAGAGCGGCGATCCCTACATCACCCACCCGCTCGCCGTCACCACGATCCTCGCCGAACTCGGCATGGACCCGGCGACCCTGATGGCCGGGCTGCTGCACGACACCGTCGAGGACACCGAGTACGGCCTGGACACCCTCCGCAAGGACTTCGGCGACCAGGTGGCGCTGCTCGTCGACGGCGTCACCAAGCTGGACAAGGTCAAGTTCGGCGAGGCCGCCCAGGCGGAGACCGTACGCAAGATGGTCGTCGCCATGGCCAAGGACCCCAGGGTCCTCGTCATCAAGCTCGCCGACCGGCTGCACAACATGCGCACCATGCGCTACCTCAAGCGGGAGAAGCAGGAGAAGAAGGCCCGCGAGACGCTGGAGATCTACGCGCCGCTGGCCCACCGCCTGGGCATGAACACCATCAAGTGGGAGCTGGAGGACCTCGCCTTCGCGATCCTCTACCCCAAGATGTACGACGAGATCGTCCGCCTCGTCGCCGAGCGTGCGCCCAAGCGCGACGAGTACCTCGCCATAGTGACCGACGAGGTGCAGTCCGACCTGCGCGCCGCCCGCATCAAGGCCACCGTCACCGGCCGGCCCAAGCACTACTACAGCGTCTACCAGAAGATGATCGTGCGGGGCCGCGACTTCGCAGAGATCTACGACCTGGTGGGCATCCGCGTCCTCGTCGACACCGTCCGTGACTGCTACGCGGCGCTCGGCACCGTCCACGCCCGGTGGAACCCGGTGCCCGGGCGGTTCAAGGACTACATCGCGATGCCCAAGTTCAACATGTACCAGTCGCTGCACACCACGGTGATCGGTCCCAGCGGCAAGCCCGTCGAGCTCCAGATCCGCACGTTCGACATGCACCGCCGCGCCGAGTACGGCATCGCCGCGCACTGGAAGTACAAGCAGGAGGCCGTCGCGGGCGCCTCCAAGGTCCGCACCGACATCCCGAAGAACAGCGGCGGCGGCCGGGGCCAGGACACCGTCAACGACATGGCGTGGCTGCGCCAGCTCCTCGACTGGCAGAAGGAGACCGAGGACCCCAGCGAGTTCCTGGAGTCCCTGCGTTTCGACCTCTCGCGCAACGAGGTCTTCGTCTTCACGCCGAAGGGCGACGTGATAGCGCTGCCCGCCGGCGCCACGCCGGTCGACTTCGCCTACGCCGTCCACACGGAGGTCGGCCACCGGACCATAGGAGCACGGGTCAACGGCCGGCTCGTACCGCTGGAGTCCACCCTCGACAACGGCGACCTGGTGGAGGTCTTCACCTCCAAGGCGGCCGGTGCCGGGCCCTCCCGCGACTGGCTCCAGTTCGTCAAGTCGCCCCGGGCGCGCAACAAGATCCGCGCCTGGTTCTCCAAGGAGCGGCGCGACGAGGCGATCGAGCAGGGCAAGGACGCCATCGCCCGGGCCATGCGCAAGCAGAACCTGCCGATCCAGCGGATCCTGACCGGCGACTCCCTGGTCACGCTCGCGCACGAGATGCGCTACCCCGACATCTCGTCGCTGTACGCGGCGATCGGCGAGGGCCATGTCGCCGCGGCGGGCGTCGTCCAGAAGCTCGTCCAGGCACTCGGCGGCGAGGACGCCGCCAACGAGGACCTGGCGGAGAGCTCACCGCCCTCGCACGGCCGCAACAAGCGCCGCAGCAAGGCGGATCCGGGCGTGGTCGTCAAGGGCGTCGAAGACGTCTGGGTCAAGCTGGCCCGCTGTTGTACGCCCGTACCCGGGGACCCGATCATCGGATTCGTCACCCGGGGCAGCGGCGTCTCCGTGCACCGCGCGGACTGCGTCAACGTCGACTCGCTCTCGCAGCAGCCGGAGCGGATCCTCGAAGTCGAGTGGGCCCCCACCCAGTCCTCGGTCTTCCTCGTCGCCATCCAGGTCGAGGCGCTGGACCGCTCCCGTCTGCTGTCCGACGTCACCCGCGTCCTGTCCGACCAGCACGTGAACATCCTGTCGGCCGCGGTGCAGACCTCACGGGACCGGGTGGCCACCTCGCGCTTCACCTTCGAGATGGGCGACCCCAAGCACCTGGGACACGTCCTGAAGGCCGTACGCGGTGTGGAGGGCGTCTACGACGTCTACCGAGTCACCTCGGCACGTCGGCCGTAGCGCAGGCCCTCCCGTCGGCGACCGGGGCTCCGGCCCTCCGGGCCGCCGACGGGAGGCGCCTGGTTGCTACGCGTCCACCTCGTACTGGCCGTACTCCAGGAAGTACCGCATCTCCTCCGGTGTGCCCTCGATGGCCTCCTGGACCGCGGCGCGGAGCGCGTCGCTGATGCCGGGGCGGGCGAGGATGCGGACGATCGCGACCCGGTCGTCCTCGGCCTGGGCGAGGCGGTAGCCGGTCTCCAGCCACTCCCGGATCTCTTGCGGTGTGCCGTTGTCGAGGAGTTCGTTGATCTCGGCGGTGACGCGCTTGCCGGAGTCGGGGTCGCCGAGGATGCGGAAGAGTGCGACCTGGTCGTCCTCGGCCTGGGCGAGGGGGTAGCCGGTCTCCAGCCACTGCCGCATCTCGTCGGGTGTGCCGTTGTCGAGGAGTTCGTTGATCTCGGCGGTGACGCGCTTGCCGGAGTCGGGGTCGCCGAGGATGCGGAAGAGTGCGGCCTGGTCGTCCTCGGCCTGGGCGAGGGGGTAGCCGGTCTCCAGCCACTGCCGCATCTCGTCGGGTGTGCCGTTGTCGAGGAGTTCGTTCACCTCGGCGATGACACGCCTGCCCGACGCGGGGTCGGCCAGGAGGCGGGCCAGGGCGACCCGGACGTCGTCGTCGGACATGTCGTTCACCGCGGTGCCGGTGCCGTCGCTCTCCGGTGCGGCCGACACGGCGGTGGACGCCGCCGCGGGGCCGGCGGCGAAGGCCGGTCCTGTGAGCAGGAGAGCCGGAGCCAGAGCGGTGGATGCGACGGTCAGCGCGGCACGGGTAAGTCTCATCTGTTGACCTGCCTCAAGAAGGTGGTGATTCGGCGGAAACCCGACGGCGACACGGCGTCGCCGGTGCCGGGATCATGCCTCACTGCGCCGTCCTGGGTCATTGCCCGATTCCGGCAGCCGTCACAGGTCCTTCACTGCCGCCCGGCACGCGGAAAGGGCTCCCGTACGCGTCACGTACGAAAGCCCCTCCGTGGAACGGGAAACGCCCGGCTCAGCCGCCGAACTCCTCCAGGCCTTTGAGCGCCTGGTCCAGCAGAGCCTGCCGGCCCTCCAGCTCACGCGAGAGCTTGTCCGCCCTGGCGTTGTTGCCCGAGGTGCGGGCCGTGTCGATCTGCGTACGCAGCTTGTCGACGGCCGCCTGGAGCTGACCGGTCAGACCCTCCGCGCGTGCCCGCGCCTCCGGGTTCGTCCGGCGCCACTCGGACTCCTCGGCCTCCTGGAGCGCCCGCTCCACCGCCTGTACCCGGCCCTCGACCTTCGGGCGGGCGTCACGCGGGACATGGCCGACGGCCTCCCAGCGCTCGTTGATCGACCGGAACGCGGCCCTGGCGGCCTTGAGGTTCTTCACCGGGACCAACTTCTCGGCCTCGGCGGCGAGTTCCTCCTTGACCTTGAGGTTCTCGCCCTGCTCCGCGTCCCGCTCGGCGAAGACACCGCTGCGCGCCGCGAAGAACACGTCCTGGGCCCCGCGGAAGCGATTCCACAGCTCGTCCTCGGCCTCGCGCTGGGCGCGGCCCGCCGCCTTCCACTCGGTCATCAGGTCGCGGTAACGCGCGGCCGTCGCACCCCAGTCGGTCGAGCCGGACAGCGACTCGGCCTCGGTGACGAGCCTCTCCTTGACCTTGCGGGCCTCCTCGCGCTGGGCGTCGAGCGCCGCGAAGTGGGCCTTACGGCGCTTGGAGAAGGCGGAACGGGCATGCGAGAAGCGGTGCCACAGCTCGTCGTCGGACTTGCGGTCCAGACGAGGCAGCCCCTTCCAGGTGTCGACGAGCGCACGCAGGCGCTCACCCGCCGACCGCCACTGCTCGCTCTGCGCCAGTTCCTCGGCCTCGACGACGAGCGCCTCCTTGGCCTGACGGGCCTCGTCGGTCTGCTTCGCCTTCTGGGCCTTGCGCTCCTCGCGACGTGAATCGACCGTCGCGACAAGCCCGTCCAGCCGCTTTCCGAGCGCGGCGAGGTCGCCGACGGCGTGGTGCTCGTCGACCTGCTGACGCAGGTGCTCGATCGCCGCCGTGGCGTCCTTCGCCGACAGGTCGGTGGTCTTCACCCGCCGCTCCAGGAGGCCGATCTCGACCACCAGGCCCTCGTACTTGCGCTCGAAATAGGCCAGAGCCTCCTCGGGGGAACCGGCCTGCCACGATCCGACGACCTGCTCGCCATCGGCTGTACGCACGTACACGGTGCCCGTCTCGTCGACACGGCCCCACGGGTCGCTGCTCACAGCGCCTCCTCCACCTGATGCATCGAGGGGGTTCGCCCCCCGTGCATCGTCCACAGTTTCCTGGGGCGGGCAGCGCCCGCCCTGCACAACGCCAATCTAGGCGACCGGCCACCCGGCTGTCCGCACTCAGCGCGGCTGAAATTCTCCGGTGGGCTCATCGGGCGTCGTGCGGGGCGGCAGCTTACGCGGTCAGGCCTTGTCGACCGTCACCTTCTCGACCGTGACGGTCTTCTTCGGAGCACCGTCGCCCGCGCCCTCGGCGACACCCGCCTTGGCGACCTTCTTGACGGCCTTCAGGCCCGCGTCGTCCATGGTGCCGAACGGCGTGTAGCTGGGCGGCAGTTTGGTGTCCTTGTAGACCAGGAAGAACTGGCTGCCGCCGGTGCCCGGCTGGCCGGTGTTCGCCATCGCCACGGTGCCCGCCGGATACGTCACCGCGCCCTCGGCGCCCGCCTTGCCCAGCGCGGTCAGATTCTCGTCCGGGATGTTGTAGCCGGGGCCGCCCGACCCGTCACCCTTCGGGTCACCGCACTGCAGGACGAAGATGCCCTCCGTGGTCAGGCGGTGACACTTCGTACCGTCGAAGTACTTGTCGTCCGCCAGGGACTTGAACGAATTCGTGGTGTGCGGGGTCTTCGCCGCGTCCATCGCGATGCCGATGTCGCCCTGGCTCGTCTTGAGCGACATCGTGTACTTCGCCTTCTTGTCGATCTTCATCGCGGGCTCAGGAGTGCTGCTCTCGCTCTCCGAGGGCGAAGCCGACGGGTCGGCGCTCGCGGCCGCCTCCGTCGTGTCCTTCGAGTCGTCGCCGTCGAGCGAGACATAGGCGCCCACTCCGATGACCGCCACCACGGCCACCGACGAAGCGATGATCACCGTGAGACGCCTGGTCCTCCGGCGCGCCTCCTCCCGGCGCTGCTGCTGCCGCTCGAACTTCTCCCGGGCGAGCTGCCGCCGCCGCTGATCGCTGCTGACCACCGGATGGTCTCCTTGTACGTCGTCTTATCGGTCCTGGATTTGCCCGTACGGTATATGGGTTAGCTGTGGAATGAGGAGCGCCGGTAGTCTCTGAACGGCCACGTTCTTCTCCGTGGCCCTCCTCGTCGGACGAATACCTAAGGACGAACGTGCTCATTGCCGGGTTCCCCGCCGGGGCCTGGGGGACCAATTGCTACCTGGTCGCCCCCGCCGCCGGCGAGGAGTGCGTGATCATCGACCCGGGCCACCAGGCCGCCCAGGGCGTCGAGGACGCACTGAAGAAGCATCGGCTCAAGCCTGTCGCCGTCATCCTCACCCACGGCCACATCGACCATGTCGCCTCGGTCGTCCCCGTGTGCGGCGCCCATGACGTCCCGGCCTGGATCCACCCCGAGGACCGCTTCATGATGAGCGACCCCGAGAGGGCGCTGGGACGCTCCATCGGCATGCCGCTGATGGGCGAGCTCGCCGTGGGGGAGCCGGACGACGTCAAGGAGCTGACCGACGGCGCCCGGCTGGAGCTGGCGGGTCTGGAGTTCGGCGTCGCGCACGCGCCCGGCCATACCAAGGGGTCGGTGACGTATCGGATGCCCGAGGCCGCGGACGTCCCGCAGGTCCTCTTCTCGGGCGATCTGCTCTTCGCCGGCTCCGTCGGACGCACCGACCTGCCCGGCGGCGACCACGCCGAGCTGCTCGAGTCGCTGGCCCGCGTGTGCCTGCCGCTCGACGACTCGACCGTGGTGCTGTCCGGCCACGGCCCCCAGACGACCATCGGCCGCGAGCGCGCCGCCAACCCGTACATGAACGGCCAGGCCGCGCCCCGCCGAGGAATGTGACGAGAGAACAGAAGCTGTGAGCACCTTCCAGGCCCCCAAGGGCACATACGACCTGATCCCGCCGGACTCCGCGACGTATCTGGCGGTGCGGGAGGCCATCTCCGCGCCCCTGCGCAACTCCGGCTACGGCTACATCGAGACACCCGGCTTCGAGGACGTGGCCCTGTTCGCCCGGGGCGTCGGCGAGTCCACCGACATCGTGTCCAAGGAGATGTACGCCTTCGAGACCAAGGGCGGCGACAAGCTCGCGCTGCGCCCCGAGGGCACCGCATCCGTGCTGCGCGCGGCGCTCGAGGCCAACCTGCACAAGGCGGGCAACCTCCCGGTCAAGCTCTGGTACTCCGGCTCGTACTACCGCTACGAGCGCCCGCAGAAGGGCCGTTACCGCCACTTCTCGCAGGTCGGCGCCGAGGCCATCGGCACCGAGGATCCGGCGCTCGACGCCGAGCTGATCATCCTGGCCGACCAGGCTTACCGCTCCCTGGGGCTCCGCGAGTTCCGGATCCTGCTCAACTCGCTGGGCGACAAGGAGTGCCGTCCCGTCTACCGCGAGGCGCTCCAGGGCTTCCTGCGCGACCTCGACCTCGACGAGGACACCCGGCGCCGCATCGAGATCAACCCGCTGCGGGTGCTCGACGACAAGCGGGCCGAGGTCCAGAAGCAGCTGGCCGGCGCCCCGATGCTGCGCGACTACCTCTGCGACGCCTGCAAGGCGTACCACGAGGAGGTCCGTGCGCTGCTGACGGCTGCGGGCGTGGTCTACGAGGACGACGAGAAGCTGGTCCGCGGTCTGGACTACTACACCCGCACCACCTTCGAGTTCGTCCACGACGGGCTCGGCTCCCAGTCCGCGGTGGGCGGCGGCGGCCGCTACGACGGGCTGTCGGAGATGATCGGCGGCCCCGCGCTGCCGTCCGTCGGCTGGGCGCTCGGCGTGGACCGCACGGTGCTCGCCCTGGAGGCGGAGGGCATCGCGCTCGACATCCCCGCCACCACCAGTGTGTACGCGGTACCGCTCGGCGAGGAGGCACGGCGCGTGCTCTTCGGCCTGGTCACGGAGCTGCGCAAGGCCGGGGTCGCCACGGACTTCGCGTACGGCGGCCGGGGGCTCAAGGGCGCGATGAAGAGCGCCAACCGCTCCGGCGCGCGCTTCACGGTCGTGGCGGGCGAGCGTGACCTCGCCGATGGTGTCGTCCAGCTCAAGGACATGGAGTCGGGCGAGCAGAGGCCGGTCGCGCTCGACGCGCTCGTGACCACGGTCCGGGACGAGCTGGCCTGACCGCCCCTGCCCACCGCTCGACACGTGTGCCCGCCCGGTCCGCCCGGGCGGGCACACACGCGTCGGGGCGCGGGACGACGCGCGTTCGTCTCCCGCACCGTCAACTCGGTGTGAGCCGGTTCATCCCGTCGAACGGCATCGATCAGGAGGCGCCTGCGACAGTCGGCAGCGCCGGGACCGGCCGAAGTGCCGTGTTCCCGGGCCCGTTCGGGCACATCTTTATGCGCATCGAACGGTTGGCCGCTTCTGAGGTGCGGCACAATGACCATGCCCGGCCGGCTACTCAGTGATGGAACGGCGATATGACGATGGCAGCGGTAGACCACCCCTCCTCCCGGCAGGACGAGGACAACGGGGCGAAGACCTTCGGCAGCGGTCGCGCGTTCGCGCTGCTGCTGGTGATCACCGGCGCGGCCGGGCTGCTCGCCGGCTGGGTGATCACGATCGACAAGTTCAAGCTGCTGGAGGACCCGAGCTTCGTCCCGGGCTGCAGCCTGAACCCGGTGGTCGCGTGCGGCAACATCATGAAGAGCGAGCAGGCGTCCGCCTTCGGCTTCCCCAACCCGATGCTCGGCATCGGCACCTACTCGGTGGTCATCGGCATCGGCATGGCGCTCCTCGCGGGCGCCCGCTTCCGCGCCTGGTACTGGCTCGGCCTCAACGCGGGCACGCTGTTCGGCGTCGGATTCTGCACCTGGCTGCAGTACCAGTCGCTGTACAACATCAACTCGCTCTGCCTGTGGTGCTGCCTGGCCTGGGTCGCCACGATCTTCATGTTCTGCTACGTCACCACGCACAACATCAAGCACGGCATCCTGCCCGCCCCCGCCTGGCTGCGGAACACCCTCACCGAATTCCACTGGGTGCCGCCGGTCCTCTGGATCGGGATCATCGGAATGCTGATCCTGACCCGCTGGTGGGACTTCTGGACGAGCTGACGCCGGGCGGTCCTGTCAGTGGGGTGACATAGGCTTCTCGATGTGGAGCCCGACCTCTTTACCGCAGCAGCCGAAGACCGCCAGGAGAAGGACCCGTCCAGCAGCCCCCTCGCTGTCCGGATGCGCCCTCGTACGCTGGACGAGGTCGTCGGCCAGCAGCATCTGCTCAAACCGGGCTCGCCGCTGCGCCGTCTCGTCGGTGAGGGTGGCGGTGGGCCTGCCGGCCCCTCGTCGGTGATCCTCTGGGGGCCGCCGGGCACCGGCAAGACCACCCTGGCGTATGTGGTCAGCAAGGCCACCAACAAGCGCTTCGTCGAGCTCTCCGCGATCACCGCGGGAGTCAAGGAGGTCCGGGCCGTCATCGAGGGCGCGCGCCGCGCCACCGGCGGTTTCGGCAAGGAGACCGTCCTCTTCCTGGACGAGATCCATCGCTTCTCCAAGGCCCAGCAGGACTCCCTGCTTCCCGCTGTGGAGAACCGCTGGGTCACGCTGATCGCGGCCACCACGGAGAATCCGTACTTCTCGATCATCTCCCCGCTGCTGTCGCGCTCCCTGCTCCTCACCCTGGAGCCGCTCACGGACGAGGATCTGCGGGCGCTCCTGCGCCGGGCGCTGACCGAGGAGCGTGGTCTCGGCGGTGCCGTCACCCTGCCCGATGACGCCGAGGCGCATCTGCTGCGTATCGCCGGCGGTGACGCACGCCGTGCGCTGACCGCGCTGGAGGCGGCGGCGGGAGCGGCCCTCACCACGCACGAGCGGGAGATCACGCTCACGACGCTGGAGGAGACCGTCGACCGCGCCGCCGTGAAGTACGACCGCGACGGCGACCAGCACTACGACGTGGCGAGCGCCCTGATCAAGTCGATCCGCGGGTCCGACGTGGACGCCGCCCTGCACTATCTGGCCCGGATGATCGAGGCGGGGGAGGACCCCCGCTTCATCGCCAGGCGGCTGATGATCTCGGCGAGCGAGGACATCGGCCTCGCCGATCCGACGGCGCTGCCCACAGCGGTGGCGGCGGCCCAGGCCGTCGCCATGATCGGCTTCCCCGAGGCGGCGCTCACCCTCAGCCATGCCACGATCGCGCTGGCGCTCGCCCCCAAGTCCAATGCGGCGACCCTGGCGATCTCCGCCGCGCAGGAGGACGTGCGCCGTGGCCTCGCGGGCCCGGTCCCGGCCCATCTGCGTGACGGTCACTACAAGGGCGCGGCCAAGCTGGGCCACGCCCAGGGCTATGTCTACCCACACGATGTGCCCGGCGGGATCGCCGCCCAGGAGTACGCCCCGGACGCCGTCCGCGGCAGGCGTTACTACGAACCCACGCGCTACGGCGCGGAGGCGCGGTATGCCGATGTGGCCGATCGGGTCCGTGAGCGGCTCGGCCGCGGCGAGTCGGGCGGTCCGTCGTCCTCGTGACGGCCGCCGCCCAGCACAGTGCCGCTCAGCACAACGCCGCTCGGTACGACGCCGCTCAGCAGGACGCCGCTTCGAAGAGGGTGTGCATCGCGCGGCGCAGCTCGGTGATGTCGCGCACGGGCTCGGGAAACTCGAACCGGGCGTCGAAGCAGGCGTCACCGTCCTCGACGAACCGCACCCGGAGGCCGAAGCGGTCGAGCGCGACGGGCACGGCGGCGAGCCTGTGGTCCGCGCAGCCGCACTCGGCACGGTCACCGAGCAGCGCGGACAGGGTGGCCAGCTGCTCGCTGTGGGCGGCGTGCAGATGCTGGAGCAGCTCGGCCTCGTGGTCGACCAGCGGGTCGGCGACGGCGTCGCGGAAGTCCTCCGGCTCCACCTCGTCGAATCCCCACAGGTCGTCGACCGACGCCTCCCCGGTCTCCAGCCGGAGCACCATCCGGCCGGGTTGCCCGAGCCCCGGCACCGCGGTGAGCCAGCCGGCGATCCGGGCACGGCCGCGGATCCGGTGCGGGACGGAGACCGGGGCGACATCGGTGATCTCCAGCACAGCGGTCAGCTCGTCGCCCTGGGCGCGGGTCGCGGCCCGTACGACCGGGGATTCGGCGGGGAAACCGAGGAACAGATCCCCCTCGGGGCCGATGCTCCTGCTGTCGGGCATCAGCTGGTCCGGGTGGATCACCGACAGCCCCGGTACGAGCAGCACCGCGGAGCAGGTACTCTGTACGAGAGTTCGTGTGCGCTCGGCTGCTGACGGCATCCGAGTGTTTTCAAGCCCGCTGGGACGCGGCTGACCACGATCAGATCGGCCTTCCGTCGTTGCGGCGCCTTCTTGTGCGCCGTCGCTGTCTGTGCTGTCCGTGACGTGTGTGGTGTTCCCAGGGCGAGACATGCGATCTCCTTGAGTAAGGTAAGCCTAACCTAACCTACAACGGAGGTCTGGAGAACGTGCCTAACCAGTCGCGTCCCAAGGTCAAGAAGTCGCGTGCACTCGGCATCGCCCTGACGCCGAAGGCTGTCAAGTACTTCGAAGCCCGCCCCTACCCGCCGGGCGAGCACGGCCGTGGCCGCAAGCAGAACTCGGACTACAAGGTCCGTCTGCTCGAGAAGCAGCGTCTGCGTGCGCAGTACGACATCAGCGAGCGCCAGATGGCGCGCGCCTACGACCGCGCCCGTAAGGCCGAGGGCAAGACGGGCGAGGCGCTGGTCGTCGAGCTGGAGCGTCGCCTCGACGCCCTGGTCCTGCGCTCGGGCATCGCCAAGACGATCTACCAGGCTCGTCAGATGGTCGTCCACGGCCACATCGAGGTCAACGGTGGCAAGGTCGACAAGCCGTCCTTCCGCGTGCGCCCCGACGACGTCGTGCAGGTCCGCGAGCGCAGCCGCGCCAAGGTCCCCTTCCAGGTGGCCCGCGAGGGTGGCTTCGACACCGACGGCGAGACCCCGCGCTACCTCCAGGTGAACCTGAAGGCCCTGGCCTTCCGCCTGGACCGTGACCCGAACCGCAAGGAAATTCCGGTCATCTGCGACGAGCAGCTCGTCGTCGAGTACTACGCCCGCTGACGCAGGCGTAGCTCTCAACCGAGCTCGGGCCCGCCCCTCCCTGTTGTACGGGAGGCGGCGGGCCTTCGCGTTTCCCCCGCCGTCTCGGCGGCCCCGCCACCGGGCACTGACTCCCCAGCCGCCCCAGCCGCCCCTTCGCCCTCGGCGGCCGTGTCATCGCCGCTCGTGCCGGCCCTGAGCGCCCGCGCCACCGCCGCGTTCGCGTCCAGCCGGAGGCCCACGCGCCGCTCCGCCTCGTACCGTGCGTCTCCGAGCGCCGCCCTGGCACGCTTCTCGCACTCGGTCCTGGGCCTGCCGTAGTGGACGGAACCGAACAGCGGCAGGCCCACCGAGGGCCAGATCCGGTCCGCCGCGCCCTGGAGTACGGCGGCCTCCGACGCGTCGCCCTCGGTCACCGAGATGAGGGCCAGCAGCTCCAGCGAGAGCGCGGTGCCGAGCAGATCGTGGAAGGCGTGCCCGATGGAGAGGGACTCCCGGAGCATCCGGCGGGCACGCGCGTCGGCCCCGGCCCGCAGGGCCGCGAAGCCCAGGACGTACAGCGCGTAGGCCCGGGTCCACCGCTCACCGTGGTCCTCGCAGATCTCCCTGACCTCCTGGCAGATCACCGAGGCCGCGTCCAGGTCACCGCGGAAGGCCACGGCCATGCCCAGTTCGACCTGGGCCATCAGTACATTGCTGTTCAGCTCGCCGATCTCCCGGTAACGGTCGATCGCCTCGCGCAGCAGTTCCTCCGCGCGGACCGGGTCGTCCGTGACGAGCGAGAGGCAGCCCGTGCGGTGCGCTGCGTAGGCCACGGCGGTGGCGTCCCCCGAGCGCTCGCCCTCCTCCCGGCACTCCTGCAGGGCCGAGACCGCGCCGGCCGGATCCCCCTGGAGCACGGCGACGTACCCAAGCACCCACAGGGCCTTCAGACGCGAGTGGTCGGAGGGCGACTCCGCCTCCAGTACGTGGTCCAGCCAGTGGCGGCCCTCCGAGAGGCGTCCGCAGCCCACCCAGTAGAACCAGAGGGTGCCCGCCAGGTACTGGGCGAGATGAACCTCCTCAGGACTCTCCATCGAGCACTCCATCGCACGGCGGAGATTGGGCAGCTCGCTGTCGATCCGGGCGGCGGCCTCCGCCTGCCTGGGGCTGAACCAGTCGAGCTCGCACCAGGTGGCAAGCCCCAGATACCAGTCCCGGTGCCTGTGCCGCAGCCGCTCCGCGTCCCCGGTCGCCCGCAGCCACTCGGCGCCGTACTCCCGCACGGTGTCCAGCAGCCGGTAGCGGCTGCCGACGGCGCAGTCCTCGCGCAGCACCACGGACTGCGCCAGCAGTTCGTCCAGCACGTCCAGCACGGAATCGGCCGGCAGGCCGGGGCCGCTGCAGATGTACTCGACGGCCTCCAGGTCGAACTGCCCGGCGAACACCGAGAGCCGCGCCCACAGCAGGCGTTGTTCGGGGGCGCACAGCTCATGGCTCCAGCCGATGGCCGTACGCAGCGTCTGGTGGCGGGGGAGCGCGCTGGGGCTGCCCCCGGTCAGCAGCCGGAACCGGTCGTCGAGGCGGTGCAGCACCTGCTCCGTCGTCAGGGCGCGCAGCCGCCCCGCGGCGAGCTCCAGGGCCAGCGGGATGCAGTCGAGGCGCCGGCAGAGCTCCCGTGCCGTCTCCCGGTCGGCGTCCGTCAGAAGGACCCCGGGGCGCACCGCGGCGGCGCGCCGGGTGAAGAGCTCCAGGGCGTCGTCCTCCCGCATCGGCGACAGCGGGAAGGTGAGTTCACCGTCCACCCGCAGGGGGCGCCGCCCGGCCGCCAGCACCTGGAGGTGCGGCGCCCGGCGCAGCAGCTCCCGTACGAGTGAGGCGCACGCGTCGGTCAGCTGCTCGAAGCCGTCGATCACGAGCAGGAGCCGGCGCTCGGCGCAGTGGTCGAGCAGCATCGTGCGGGGCGGCCTGCCGGTCTGTTCGGTGATCCCCAGCGCGTCGACCAGCGCGTGTTCGAGCAGTTCGGGGTCCTGGACGGCCGAGAGCTCGGCGATCCAGACACCGTCGCAGTACCGTTTCTCCACCAGTGCGGCGACTCTGGTCACGAAGCGGGTCTTGCCGACCCCGGCCACACCGGCGACGGTCACGAGCCTCGACTTCCGCAGCAGCGGCTCCAGTTCGGCCAGTTCGTCGTCACGTCCCACGAAGGCGTTCAGCTCCGCGGGGAGATTTCCGCGTACGGCGGCGGGCTCCGCATCGTCGGGCGTGGGGGAGGGGCGCTGAGGGCGTCGCATGAAACACGCAGAGTACTGGCACATAAGCTCTCCGTACAATCTCCCCGCTTCACGGGGGCCCACGCCGCTCCCGTAATGCGGTACGGCGCGCGACGCCCGGCGCGATAGGCTCGGGGGACGACGATCGGCAGTGGCGGCAGGACGCGCCGGCCGAGCGGTGGCAGGCAGACAGCGGCCGGGAGAGGTCCCGGCCGGTGCGGGCGACGAAACAGAGAGCGGTGCACTGTGTCCGGTGGAGAGGTGGCCGGCATCCTGGTGGCTGTCTTCTGGGCGATCCTGGTTTCCTTCCTCGCCGTGGTACTGGTGAGACTGGCCCAGACGCTCAGGGCGGCCACCGCCCTGGTGGCGGACGTGACGGAGCAGGCGGTTCCGCTGCTCGCCGACGCCTCCGCCACGCTGCGCTCCGCGCAGAGCCAGCTGGACAAGGTCGATGCCATCGCGAGCGACGTCCAGGAGGTCACCTCCAACGCCTCGGCGCTCTCCACCACCGTCGCGTCGACGTTCGGCGGCCCGCTCGTGAAGGTCGCGGCGTTCGGCTACGGGGTGCGGCAGGCGATCGGCCGCCGCACCGCCGCCGAGCCGGAGCCGGCCGGCCGGACCTCCCGCCGCGCCGTGATCGTCGGCCGTACCGTGCCGTCCGCCCGCGCCAGGAAGCGGAACGGCCGAAGCTCCCGTGGACAGAAGGACTGAACCAGCGATGTTCCGCCGTACGTTCTGGTTCACCGCCGGCGCAGCCGCCGGTGTCTGGGCCACCACCAAGGTCAACCGCAAGATCCGGCAGCTGACTCCCGAGAGCCTCGCGGCGCAGGCCGCCGACAAGGCGCTCGACGCGGGTCACAGGCTGAAGGACTTCGCACTCGACGTCCGTGAGGGCATGGTCAGGCGCGAGGCCGAACTGGGCGGGGCACTCGGCATCGAGGCACCGCCCGACCCCGAGCTCGCCGTCCACCGGGCACTTCCCTACAACTCGAACAACCGGAATGAGGACCACTAATGGAGTCGGCTGAAATTCGCCGCCGCTGGCTGAGCTTCTTCGAGGAGCGCGGCCACACCGTCGTGCCTTCGGCGTCGCTCATCGCGGACGACCCGACTCTGCTGCTGGTCCCCGCGGGCATGGTCCCCTTCAAGCCCTACTTCCTCGGTGAGGTCAAGCCGCCCGCCCCGCGCGTCACCAGCGTGCAGAAGTGCGTGCGTACGCCGGACATCGAAGAGGTCGGCAAGACCACCCGGCACGGCACGTTCTTCCAGATGTGCGGCAACTTCTCCTTCGGGGACTACTTCAAGGAAGGGGCCATCCAGTACGCCTGGGAGGCCCTCACCGACTCCGTGGCGGACGGCGGCTTCGGCCTCGACCCCGAGCGCCTGTGGATCACGGTCTACCTCGACGACGACGAGGCCGAGCGGATCTGGCGCGAGAAGATCGGCGTCCCGGCCGAGCGCATCCAGCGCCTGGGCAAGAAGGACAACTTCTGGTCCATGGGCGTCCCCGGCCCCTGCGGCCCGTGCTCCGAGATCAACTACGACCGCGGCCCCGAGTTCGGCGTCGAGGGCGGCCCCGCCGTCAACGACGAGCGGTACGTGGAGATCTGGAACCTGGTCTTCATGCAGTACGAGCGGGGTGCGGGCGACGGCAAGGAGGACTTCCCGATCCTCGGTGACCTGCCGTCGCAGAACATCGACACGGGGCTCGGCCTCGAACGCCTCGCCATGATCCTCCAGGGCGTACAGAACATGTACGAGACCGACACCCTGCGCGTCGTCATGGACAAGGCCACCGAGCTCACCGGCGTGCGCTACGGCGCCGAGCAGGGCTCCGACGTCTCCCTCCGGGTCGTCGCCGACCACATCCGTACCTCGGTGATGCTCATCGGTGACGGCGTCACCCCCGGCAACGAGGGCCGTGGTTACGTCCTTCGCCGGATCATGCGCCGTGCCATCCGCAACATGCGCCTCATGGGCGCCACCGGGCCGGTCGTCCGTGAGCTCGTCGACGTCGTCGTCGACACCATGGGGCTGCAGTACCCGGAGCTGATCACCGACCGCAAGCGCATCGAGACGGTGGCCCTCGCCGAGGAAGCCGCCTTCCTCAAGGCACTCAAGGGCGGCACGAACATCCTCGACACCGCCGTCACCGAGACCAAGGCCTCCGGCGGCCAGGTCCTGGCCGGCGACAAGGCGTTCCTGCTGCACGACACCTGGGGCTTCCCGATCGACCTCACGCTGGAGATGGCCGCCGAACAGGGCCTCTCCGTCGACGAGGACGGTTTCCGCCGCCTGATGAAGGAGCAGCGGGAGCGCGCCAAGGCCGACGCCAAGGCCAAGAAGACCGGGCACGCCGACCTGTCGGCCTACCGCGAGGTCGCCGACAACTCAGGCATCACCGAGTTCACCGGCTACACCTCAGTCGAGGGCGAGTCGAAGATCGTCGGCCTCCTCGTCGACGGTGTCCCTTCGCCCGCCGCCACCGAGGGCGACGAGGTCGAGGTCGTCCTCGACCGCACCCCGTTCTACGCCGAGGGCGGTGGCCAGCTCGCCGACCAGGGTCGGATCCGGCTCGACAGCGGCGCCGTCATCCAGGTCCGGGACGTGCAGCAGCCCGTCCCCGGCGTCTCGGTCCACAAGGGCTCGGTGCAGGTCGGTGAGGTGACGGTCGGGTCCTCGGCCCTCGCCGTCATCGACACCACCCGCCGCCGGGCCATCGCCCGCGCCCACAGCGCCACGCACCTGACCCACCAGGCGCTGCGCGACGCGCTCGGCCCGACGGCCGCCCAGGCCGGCTCGGAGAACTCGCCCGGCCGCTTCCGCTTCGACTTCGGCTCGCCCGCCGCCGTACCCGGCACGGTGCTCACCGACGTCGAGCAGAAGATCAACGAGGTGCTGGCCAGGGAGCTCGACGTCCAGGCCGAGGTCATGTCCATCGACGACGCCAAGAAGCAGGGCGCCATCGCCGAGTTCGGCGAGAAGTACGGCGAGCGAGTCCGGGTCGTCACCATCGGCGACTTCTCCAAGGAGCTGTGCGGCGGGACGCACGTCCACAACACCGCCCAGCTGGGCCTGGTGAAGCTGCTCGGCGAGTCCTCGATCGGTTCCGGTGTGCGCCGTATCGAGGCCCTGGTCGGTGTCGACGCGTACAACTTCCTCGCCAAGGAGCACACGGTCGTCGCCCAGCTCCAGGAGCTGCTCAAGGGCCGTTCCGAGGAACTCCCCGAGAAGATCTCCGGCATGCTCGGCAAGCTCAAGGACGCCGAGAAGGAGATCGAGAGGTTCCGTGCGGAGAAGGTCCTGGCGGCCGCCGCCGGGCTCGTGGACTCCGCCAGGGACGTACGCGGTGTCGCCCTGGTCACCGGAGAGGTGCCGTCCGGCACCTCGGCCGACGACCTGCGCAAGCTGGTCCTCGATGTGCGCGGGCGCATCCAGGGTGGCCGGCCGGCCGTCGTGGCCCTGTTCACCACGGCCAACGGCCGCCCGCTGACCGTCATCGCCACCAACGAGGCGGCCCGCGAGCGCGGCCTCAAGGCCGGTGAGCTGGTGCGCACCGCTGCCAAGACCCTCGGCGGCGGCGGCGGCGGCAAGCCGGACGTCGCCCAGGGCGGCGGCCAGAACCCGGACGCCATCGGCGACGCCGTCGCCGCTGTCGAACGCCTCGTCACCGAGACGGCATGACACCGGACGTGCCGCAGATGCGCCGTGGTCGCCGGCTCGCCGTCGACGTCGGTGACGCCCGTATCGGGGTCGCCTCGTGCGACCCCGACGGGATCCTCGCCACGCCGGTGGAGACCGTGCCGGGACGCGACGTCCCGGCCGCCCACCGGCGCCTCGGCCTGATCGTCGAGGAGTACGAGCCGATCGAGGTCATCGTCGGACTGCCCCGCTCGCTGGGCGGCGGCGAAGGCCCGGCGGCCGCGAAGGTCCGTGCCTTCGCCCAGGTGCTCGCCCGGGGGATCGCACCGGTCCCGGTGCGTCTCGTGGACGAGAGGATGACCACAGTGACGGCCACCCATGGGCTGCGTGCTTCGGGCGTGAAGTCCAAGAAGGGCCGGTCTGTCATCGACCAGGCTGCCGCTGTGGTGATCCTTCAGAACGCTCTGGAGTCCGAACGGGCGTCAGGCGCGGCCCCTGGCGAGGGCGTCGAAGTGGTTGTCTGATCGCGATACGGTAACGTTCCGCGCGATGCGCCGGTGTTCGAACAGACACCGCACAGCAAAGCGGAAGAGACGGAGTGTCGTCTCGCGGCTCAAGGGGATCGATGACTGAGTATGGCCGGGGCCCACGCCCCGAACCGTGGCATCCCGAGGATCCCCTGTACGGGGACCAGGGATGGGGAGGCCACCAGGCCGCCCACGGCCAGGGCCAGTACGAAGGCCAGCAGCAGCCCTACGCGCAGGACCCGTACGCCCAGCAGGGCTACCAGCAGGACCCGTACGAGCCGCAGCAGCAGCAGGATCCGTACGCCCAGCAGCAGTACCAGCAGCAGCACGGCGGTTTTCCGCAGGACCCGTATGCCCAGCAGCCCCAGCAGCACCCCCAGTACGACGGCGGCTGGGACACCGGCCAGCAGGCGGCGATGCCGTACGCGGCGCAGCAGCAGCCGCAGTACGGCGAGAACCCCGGCGGCTACGACGAACAGGCCGACTACTACGGAACCCCCGGGGCCTACCCTCCGCCGCAGCCCCCGGGGCAGCGTGAGGAACCCGCGCAGCGGCAGGGTCCCGACTGGGATCCGGAGGAGCCGCAGGAGGAGACGCACCCGTTCTTCACGGGCGCCGACGAGCCGGCCGAAGGCCGCGGCTCCCGCACCCGCTCCCGCGGGGACGACTCGTACGACGACCACGACGACGACCCGGGCGACTCCCGTGGCGGCGGTGAGCGCCGCGGCAAGGGCAAGAAGAAGAAACGCGGTGGCTGCGCCTGCCTGGTCATCTCGTTGGTCCTGGTCGGAGGTCTCGGGGGAGTGGCCTACTTCGGCTACTCGTACTACCAGAGCAAGTTCGGTGATGCCCCGGACTTCGCGGGCGAGGGATCGGGCAGGGTCGAGGTCGAGATTCCCGAGGGTGCCTACGGGAACGAGATCGCGAACATCCTGAAGAAGGCCGGTGTCGTGAAATCGGTCGACGCCTTCATCTCCGCCCAGGAAGCGAATCCCAAGGGGAAGTCCCTCCAGGCCGGCGTCTATCTCCTGAAGAAGGAGATGTCCGGTGACAGCGCCGTCGCGCTGATGCTGAACCCGAAGAGCCAGAACGCCCTGGTCATTCCCGAGGGTACGACCACCATCGGTATCTACGCGGCGATCGACAAGCGGCTCGAGCTGAAGAAGGGCACCACGGCCGAGGTCGCGAAGACGAAGGCCGAGAGTCTCGGACTGCCCAAGTGGGCGGACGCCGATCCCGCGATCAAGGACCCGCTGGAAGGGTTTCTCTTCCCGGCCGCCTACGCGGTCCCCAAAGAGGCGAAGCCCGAGGACGCCCTCAAGAAGATGGTCGCCAGGGCCAACAAGGAGTACGAGAAGCTCGATCTCGAGAAGAACGCGAAAGAGCAGAAGCTGGAATCACCGCGCGACATCATCACCGTGGCGAGCCTTGTCCAGGAAGAGGGAAAGTACAAACACG
Organism: Streptomyces sp. NPDC048565; assembly: GCF_040650935.1. NCBI lineage: Bacteria > Bacillati > Actinomycetota > Actinomycetes > Kitasatosporales > Streptomycetaceae > Streptomyces > Streptomyces sp. NPDC048565. Next base: position 95,971 of record NZ_JBEZIH010000009.1, on the reverse strand, counting down.
ACTTCGACAAGGTCGCGAGGGTGGTCTACAACCGGCTCAAGCCGGCGAACCTCGAAACGGTCGGCAGGCTCGAATTCGACTCGACGGTCAATTACATCCGGGCCGAGAGCACGCTGGACGTGGGAGCCGTCGACGACCTGCGGAAGATCGACGATCCTTACAACACCTACAGCATCAGAGGGCTTCCGCCCGGCCCGATCACCAATCCGGGTGCGGACGCGCTGCAGTCTGCCATCAGCCCCGCGGACGGTCCCTGGTACTACTTCGTGTCCGTCACCCAGGACAAGACGCTGTTCGCCGTGACGAACGAGGAGCACGAGGCCAACCGCAGGAAGTACGCGGAGAGCAAGGCGGACCAGTGAGCACCACCCGCCGGGCAGCCGTACTCGGCTCGCCCATCGCCCATTCCCTGTCCCCGGTCCTGCACCGGGCCGCGTACGCGGAGCTCGGCCTCGACCACTGGTCGTACGAGCGCTTCGACGTGGACGAGGCCGCCCTGCCCGGATTCGTCGAGGGGCTGGACTCCTCCTGGGCGGGGCTCTCCCTGACCATGCCGCTCAAGCGGGCGGTCATCCCGCTGCTGGACACCATCAGCGACACGGCGGCCTCGGTCGAGACCGTCAACACGGTCGTCCTCACCGAGGACGGCCGCCGCATCGGCGACAACACGGATATCCCGGGCATGGTCGCGGCGCTGCGTGAACGCGGCGTGGAGAAGGTCGAGTCCGCAGCCGTCCTGGGCGCCGGTGCCACGGCGTCCTCGGCCCTGGCCGCCCTCTCCGTGATCTGCGCGGGCCCGGTCACCGCCTATGTGCGCAGCGCGGCACGGGCGGACGAGATGCGCGGCTGGGGCGAACGGCTCGGCGTCGACGTCAGGATCGCCGACTGGGCGAAGGCAGGCGAGGCCCTGGGCGCCCCGCTGGTGATCGCCACCACGCCGGCCGGCACCACGGACGCCCTCGCGGACGCCGTCCCGGCCGCCCCCGGCACCCTGTTCGACGTGCTGTACGAGCCCTGGCCGACGGCGCTGGCCGCCCGCTGGGGCGGGGCCGGGGGGACGGTCGTCGGGGGCCTCGATCTCCTCGTCCACCAGGCGGTTCTCCAGGCCGAGCAGATGACAGGACGGACCCCGGGCCCGCTCGCCGTCATGAGGGCGGCGGGCGAGCAGGCCCTCGCCGCACGGGCGGGTGAACGTCCGTCTGCTGGACCGGCGGCGGATCCGCCCTCCTGATCGTGGGAGGATCGGAGTGGCGGGCCAGGGCCGCGCACCCGGGTCGCGCCGTCGCAGTTACAGGCGCGAGCATGAGGAGCACCGTTGAGCAGGTTGCGCTGGCTGACCGCCGGAGAGTCGCACGGCCCCGCACTGGTGGCGACGCTGGAGGGTCTTCCCGCCGGTATCCCCGTCACCACGGAGATGGTGGCGGACGCGCTCGCCAGGCGCCGGCTCGGTTACGGGCGCGGCGCCCGGATGAAGTTCGAGCGGGACGAGGTCACCTTCCTCGGCGGTGTCCGGCACGGCCTGACCATGGGCTCGCCCGTCGCCGTCATGGTGGGCAACACCGAGTGGCCCAAGTGGGAGCAGGTCATGTCGGCCGACCCGGTCGACCCCGACGTGCTGGCCGAGCAGGCCCGTAACGCCCCGCTGACCCGCCCCAGGCCCGGCCACGCCGATCTGGCCGGGATGCAGAAGTACGGCTTCGACGAGGCCAGGCCGGTCCTGGAGCGTGCCAGCGCCCGGGAGACCGCGGCCCGGGTCGCCCTCGGCGCCGTCGCCCGCTCCTACCTCAAGGAGACCGCGGGCATCGAGATCGTCTCGCACGTCGTCGAGCTGGCCGCGGCCAAGGCGCCCTACGGCGTCCACCCCGAGCCCTCCGACGTCGAACGCCTGGACGCCGACCCGGTGCGCTGTCTGGACGCCGACGCGTCGAAGGCGATGGTCGCGGAGATCGACCAGGCCCACAAGGACGGCGACACCCTCGGCGGTGTCGTCGAGGTGCTCGCCTACGGCGTGCCCGTCGGCCTCGGCTCGCACGTGCACTGGGACCGCAGGCTCGACGCCCGTCTCGCCGCCGCACTGATGGGCATCCAGGCCATCAAGGGCGTCGAGGTCGGCGACGGCTTCGACCTCGCCCGGGTGCCCGGCTCGAAGGCGCACGACGAGATCGTGTCCACCGCGGACGGGATCAGGCGCACCTCAGGCCGTGCGGGCGGCACCGAGGGTGGTCTCACCACCGGCGAACTGCTGCGCGTCCGGGCCGCGATGAAACCCATCGCCACCGTGCCCCGGGCACTGGCCACGGTCGACGTCGTCACCGGCGAGGCGACCAAGGCGCACCACCAGCGCTCCGACGTCTGTGCCGTCCCGGCCGCCGGGATCGTCGCCGAGGCGATGGTCGCCCTGGTGCTGGCCGATGCCGTCGCGGAGAAGTTCGGCGGGGACAGCGTCGCCGAGACCCACCGCAACGTGCAGTCGTACCTCTCCCACCTGCAGATCCGGTGAGCGGCCCGCTGATCGTCCTGGTCGGCCCGATGGGGGTCGGCAAGTCCACGGTGGGCGGACTGCTGGCCGACCGTCTGGGCGCCCCCTACCGCGACACCGACGCGGACATCGTGGCCACGGCCGGCAAGGAGATCTCGGAGATCTTCTTCGACGAGGGCGAGGAACGGTTCCGCGCCCTGGAGCGGCAGGCCGTGCGGGACGCGATCGACCGGCACACCGGCGTCCTCGCGCTCGGCGGCGGCGCCGTGCTCGACGGGGAGACCCGTGCGCTGCTCGCGGGCCATCCGGTCGTCTACCTCTCCATGGACGTGGACGAGGCCGTACGGAGGGTCGGTCTCAACACCGCCCGGCCCCTCCTCGCCGTCAACCCGCGACGGCAGTGGCGCGAGCTCATGGACGCCCGGCGCCCGCTCTACGAAGAGGTGGCAGCCGTCACCGTCGCCACCGACGAACGCGCTCCCGACGAGGTCGCCCAGGCGATCATCGAGGCACTGGAACTGCCGGAGCGCACAGACGGTCCCGCACCGTCGTCCGACCAGGAGAACTCAACGATGACCGAGCAGGGCACCACGCGCATCCAGATCGCCGGTACGGCAGGCACCGACCCGTACGAGGTGCTCGTCGGCCACCAGCTCCTCGGCGAGCTGCCGAACCTCATCGGCGACCGTGCCAAGCGCGTCGCCGTCCTGCACCCCGAGGCGCTCGCGGAGACCGGCGAGGCGGTCCGCACGGACCTCGCCGCCCAGGGCTACGAGGCCATCGCGATCCAGCTGCCGAACGCCGAGGAGGCCAAGACCGTCGAGGTCGCCGCCTACTGCTGGAAGGCGCTCGGCCAGACCGGCTTCACCCGCACCGACGTCATCGTCGGCGTCGGGGGCGGTGCCACCACCGATGTCGCGGGCTTCGTCGCCGCCTCCTGGCTGCGCGGGGTCCGCTGGATCGCCGTACCGACGACCGTGCTCGGCATGGTCGACGCGGCGGTCGGCGGGAAGACCGGCATCAACACCGCCGAGGGCAAGAACCTCGTGGGCGCCTTCCACCCGCCGGCCGGTGTGCTCTGCGACCTCGCCGCGCTGGACTCGCTGCCGGTCAACGACTACGTCTCCGGCATGGCCGAGATCATCAAGGCCGGCTTCATCGCCGACCCGGTCATCCTCGACCTCGTCGAGGCCGACCCCCAGGGCGCCCGTACTCCCGCGGGGCCGCACACCGCGGAGCTGATCGAGCGCTCGGTGCGGGTCAAGGCCGAGGTCGTCTCCAGCGACCTCAAGGAGTCCGGCCTGCGGGAGATCCTCAACTACGGCCACACCCTGGCCCACGCCATCGAGAAGAACGAGCGCTACAAGTGGCGCCACGGTGCGGCCGTCTCGGTCGGCATGGTCTTCGCCGCCGAGCTCGGCCGGCTCGCAGGACGTCTCGACGACGCCACCGCCGACCGCCACCGCGCCGTCCTGGAGTCAGTCGGACTGCCCCTCACCTACCGTGGTGACCAGTGGCCGAAGCTCCTGGAGAACATGAAGGTCGACAAGAAGTCACGCGGCGACCTGCTGCGCTTCATCGTCCTGGACGGCATCGGCAAGCCCACCGTGCTTGAGGGCCCCGACCCGGCAGTCCTGCTCGCCGCCTTCGGGGAGGTCTCCGCGTGACGACCCGGCGGGTCCTCGTGCTCAACGGCCCGAACCTCGGACGTCTGGGCTCCCGGGAGCCCGATGTCTACGGGGCGACGTCCTACGCGGGTCTGGTCGACACCTGCCGGGCCCTCGGCAAGGAACTCGGCTTCGACGTCGACGTCCGGGAGACCAACGACGAGGGGGAGCTGATCCGCTGGCTCCACGAGGCGGCTGACGGCTCGCTCCCGGTCGTCCTCAACCCCGGTGCCTTCACGCACTATTCGTACGGAATGCGCGACGCGGCGGCCCAGCGCACCGCCCCGCTCATCGAGGTGCACATCTCGAATCCGTACGCCCGCGAGGAGTTCCGCCACACCTCGGTGGTCGCCCCGGTGGCCACCGGGACCGTGGCGGGCTTCGGGATCGGCTCCTACCGGCTCGCCCTGCGCGCCCTGGCCGACGAACTGACGGACTGACACCCGGGCACTTCGTGCCTCCCCCGCCCGTTCACAGCGTGGCGGCCGGGGGAGGTACGGTTGCCGTCGACCAGCGCCAGTTGCCTGTACGAGACGGAGTGGCACCGGATGCAGCACGCAGTGGGGGCCCCGCTGCCGCCGCCCCAGGGTCCCGGTAACGGGCCGTGGACGCACCAGGCCCAGCACCCAGGCCACCCCGGACCAGCGGGGCCGCCTCCGCCACCCATGGCCCCCGGGTCCTCCCAGCCGCAGGCACCGCCGCCGCAGGCACCGCCGCAGTCGGCACCGCCGCCGCAGGCACCGCGGCACGCCCCGGCCCTGTCCTCCCCGGAGACCACCGGGCACATCCAGCTGCCGCCGGGCGGCCCCGTCCCGCTGCCCGCGCCGCCCGCGGACGCGGGCACCGGCGCCGCGACCCTGGCCGTGCTGCTGATCGGACCCGCCGGAGCGGGCAAGACCACGGTCGCCAAGCTCTGGGCCGGCCGCCGCCGGGTGCCCACCGCGCATGTGTCCCTGGACGACGTCCGCGAATGGGTCTGCTCCGGCTTCGCCGACCCGCAGGCCGGCTGGAACGACCACTCCGAGGCCCAGTACCGTCTGGCCCGGCGCACCTGCGGCTTCGCCGCCCGCAATTTCCTGGCCAACGGCATCTCCTGCATCCTCGACGACGCCGTCTTCCCCGACAGGCCGGTCGTCGGCCTGGGCGGCTGGAAGCGCCATGTGGGCCCCGGACTGCTCCCCGTGGTCCTCCTGCCCGGCCTCGAGGTGGTCCTGGAGCGGAACGCGGCGCGCAGCGGCAACCGCAGGCTCTCCGACGAGGAGGTCGCCCGGATCCACGGCCGTATGGCCGGCTGGTACGGCTCCGGCCTGCCGATCATCGACAACTCCACCTACGACGTCGAGACGACCGCCCGGGTCCTCGACGACGTCCTGGCGCGCTCCATAGCCAGCCCGCCCGCCTGGTAGCGGCGGTGCCGGTTCCCGGTCGGGTGCGCTGACCGGGCGGGGCCCCGCCCACGCTCGTAGGCTCACAAACATGTCAGAGGTGTACGCCGTCCGACGCGGGCTGCTGCGCGACCGGTACGCCGCCGCCGGATCCGCGGCCGCCCTGGTCACCCGCCCCGCGAACGTCCGCTATCTCGCGGGCGGTGCCCCGCCGGGCGCCGTGCTGCTGCTCGGTCCCGGCGATGATGTCCTGCTCTGCCCCCGCGCGCCGACCGGTGATCCCGCCCATGGGCGCCCCGACGAAGGGCTGCGGGTGAGTGTCCTGGCCGAGACCGACGACGACCCGGTGGTCGCGGCGGCCGCTCTCGCCGGCGGTCTCGGCGCCGGCTCCCTGTCGGTCGAGGAACACGATCTGACGGTCTCCCGCCACCGCGCCATGGGCTCCGCGGCCCCGGGTCTGCGCCTGTGCGACCTCGGCACCGCCGTGGAACAGCTGCGCCTGGTGAAGGACGAGGAGGAGATCGCCTGTCTGCGGATCGCAGCGGAGATCACCGACCAGGCGCTCGGTGAACTCCTCGAATCCATCCTGGTGGGGCGCACCGAACGCCACCTCGCCCTGGAGCTGGAGCGCCGTCTGGTGGACCACGGCGCCGACGGCCCGGCCTTCGCCACCTCCGTGGGGACGGGCCCGCACTCCGGTCAGGGCCGCCACAGGCCCACCGACCGCAGGGTCGAGGAAGGCGATTTCCTTTCCGTCTGCCTGGGCGCGAACTACCACGGCTACCGCTGCGAGATCGGCCGGACCTTCGTCATCGGAACCAGTCCCGCGGACTGGCAGATCGAGCTCTACGATCTCGTTTTCGCCGCTCAGAGGGCCGGACGGGAGGCTCTGCGCCCCGGAGCCGCCTACCGCGACGTGGACCACGCGGCCCGTCATCTCCTGGACTCGGCGGGTCACTCGGAATGCCTCAGGCCCAGCACGGGACACGGTGTCGGACTCGAAATCGACGAGGACCCGCAGTTGGCACCGACAGCCATGGGTAAACTGGACGCTTGTGTGCCGGTCACCGTCGAACCGGGGGTCCACCTCCCGGGCCGGGGCGGTGTCCGGATCGATGACACGCTCGTCGTGCGCCCCGAGGCGGACGGCGGACCCGAGCTACTCACCATTACGACCAAGGAGCTGCTCGCGCTCTAGGAGATCTCCCCATGGAGGACTCCGGCGCGCATCCTTGGCCGTCCACCAGCTTCAGTCCAGGAGATTCCGCAACCGTGGCTTCCACGAACGACCTCAAGAACGGCCTGGTGCTCAAGCTCGACGGAGGCCAGCTCTGGTCCGTCGTCGAGTTCCAGCACGTCAAGCCCGGCAAGGGCCCCGCCTTCGTGCGCACCAAGCTCAAGAACGTGCTCTCCGGCAAGGTCGTCGACAAGACGTTCAACGCCGGTGTGAAGGTCGAAACGGCCACCATCGACCGCCGTGACATGCAGTTCTCGTACATGGACGGCGAGTACTTCGTCTTCATGGACATGGACACGTACGACCAGCTGATGGTCGACCGCAAGGCCGTCGGTGACGCCGCCAACTTCATGATCGAGGGCTTCACCGCCTCCGTCGCCCAGCACGAGGGCGAGGTGCTCTACGTCGAGCTGCCCGCCGCGGTCGAGCTGACCATCCAGCACACCGACCCGGGCGTCCAGGGCGACCGCTCCACCGGTGGCTCCAAGCCCGCCACCCTGGAGACCGGCTACGAGATCGGTGTCCCGCTCTTCATCACGACCGGCGAGAAGATCAAGGTCGACACCCGTACGGGCGACTACCTCGGCCGGGTGAACAGCTAACCGTGGCTGCCCGCAACAAGGCCCGCAAGCGCGCCTTCCAGATCCTTTTCGAGGCCGACCAGCGCGGTGAGTCCGTGCAGACGGTCCTCGCGGACTGGGTACGGCTCTCGCGGACCGACGACCGTCAGCCGCCGGTCGGTGAATTCACGATGGAACTGGTCGAGGGGTACGCGCAGTACGCCGACCGGATCGACGACCTCATCGTCACCTACGCCGTGGACTGGGAGATCGACCGCATGCCGGTCGTCGACCGGAACATCCTGCGGCTCGGAGCGTACGAGCTGATCTGGATGGACGCGACCCCGGACGCCGTGGTGATCGACGAGGCGGTCCAGCTCGCCAAGGAGTTCTCCACGGACGACTCCCCGACCTTCGTGAACGGCCTGCTGGCCCGGTTCAAGGACCTCAAGCCGAATCTCCGCCGGGAGCAGTAGTCTCCGGCGGTGTCGAGCCGCACGAAGGGCCCACGGTCGCACGCGGCCGTGGGCCCTTCGGCATACAGGCCCGGCCGGAACACGGAGTACGGAAAACGCCGGACCGGCAGGGCCCGAGGGCCCCGCCGGTCCGGCGTACGTGTCTGGGTGGGGCCGCTCAGCCCTCGTCGTGGGCGACCGCGCGACGCGCGTCGGCGTCCAGCACACCCCAGCTGATCAGCTGCTCCGTGAGCACGGACGGGGACTGGTCGTAGATCACGGCCAGCGTGCGCAGGTCGTCCTGGCGGATGGACAGCACCTTGCCGTTGTAGTCGCCGCGCTGGCTCTGGATCGTCGCCGCGTAACGCTGCAGCGGTCCGGCCTTCTCCGGCGGCACATGGGCGAGGCGCTCCAGGTCGAGGACCAGCTTCGGCGGCGGCTCGGCGGCACCGCCGGGCGTCGTGCCGGGCAGGAGCTCCTGCACCGGAACGCCGTAGAAGTCGGCCAGCTCGGCAAGTCGCTGAACGGTCACGGCGCGGTCGCCGCGCTCGTAGGAACCGACCACGACGGCCTTCCAGCGGCCCTGCGACTTCTCCTCCACGCCGTGGAGGGAGAGGCCCTGCTGGGTGCGGATGGCGCGGAGCTTGGCCCCGAGCTGCTTTGCGTATTCGCTGGACATAAGGCTCCCCGGACGCTGGGACATTCTGCGGCTGTGCCGCGTGGCTGCCGCGTGGCTGGTAACTCACTGTGAGGTTACGCAGCGTTACTTGGCTGCGTCAAGCCGAAAGGTCCGGACTGCGGCCTCCCGGGGGCGGGGTCGGGGCCTCGCACAAGCCCTGGTAACGTGGATGACGCAATTTCGACGTCCTTTAACATCCGTCCAGTGAGGCGGAGAAGGAGGTCCGTTTCTTATGGACGCACAGCATGACGACACCGGCAATGCGGCACGCCCCGTTCTCGAGGCTCCCGACATCGCCCGGGTACTGACCCGGATCGCCCACGAGATCGTCGAACGCGCCAAGGGCGCCGACGATGTGGTGCTCCTCGGCATCCCGACACGCGGGGTCTTCCTCGCCCGTCGGCTCGCCGAGAAACTCCAGGAGATCACCGGCCGAAAGACGCCGGTCGGGTCGCTCGACATCACGATGTACCGCGACGATCTGCGCATGCGCCCCGCGCGCGCTCTCGCACGCACCGAGATCCCCGGCGAGGGCATCGAAGGCCGCCTCGTCGTCCTGGTCGACGACGTGCTCTTCTCCGGCCGCACGATCCGCGCGGCACTCGACGCGCTCGGCGACATCGGCCGGCCCCGTGCCGTACAGCTCGCGGTCCTCGTCGACCGCGGCCACCGCGAACTCCCGATCCGCGCCGACTACGTCGGCAAGAACCTCCCCACGTCGCTGCGGGAGACGGTCAGGGTCCAGCTCGCCGAGGAGGACGGCCGTGACGCCGTGCTGCTCGGCGTCAAGCAGACCATCCCGGCAGGCGAGCAGTAGCCGAGTCCCGTCCCGTGCGCGCCACCGGCCGCACGGCTGCTTCGGCACGCCCACCCGCCTGATCCCTCCACCCTTCACGGAGACTCCCAGATGCTGCGCCCTCCCGGCGACAACCCCCGGACCCCCCGTCACCTCATCTCGGCCAGGGACCTCACCCGCGACGACGCCGTCCTGATCCTCGACACCGCCGAGGAGATGGCCAGGGTCGCGGACCGGCCGATCAAGAAACTCCCCACCCTGCGTGGACGAACGGTCGTCAACCTCTTCTTCGAGGACTCGACCCGGACCCGGATCTCGTTCGAGGCCGCAGCCAAGCGGCTGTCGGCCGATGTCATCAACTTCTCCGCGAAGGGCTCGTCCGTCTCCAAGGGCGAGTCGCTCAAGGACACCGCCCTGACCCTGGAAGCCATGGGCGCCGACGCCGTCGTCATCCGGCACGGCGCTTCCGGGGCCCCGTACCGCCTCGCGACCTCGGGCTGGATCGACAGCGCGGTGGTCAACGCGGGCGACGGCACCCACGAGCACCCCACCCAGGCCCTGCTGGACGCCTTCACCATGCGCCGCAGGCTGGTCGGTCCCGACGCGGGCATCGGCCGCGACCTCGAAGGCCGCCGGATCACGGTCGTCGGCGACATCCTGCACAGCCGCGTGGCCCGCTCCAACGTGCACCTGCTGCACACGCTCGGTGCGCACGTCACCCTGGTGGCCCCGCCCACCCTCGTGCCCGTCGGCGTGGAGCAGTGGCCCTGCGACGTCAGCTACAGCCTTGACGACGTGCTGCCGAAGTCGGACGCCGTCATGATGCTCCGTGTGCAGCGCGAGCGGATGAACGCCGCCTACTTCCCGACCGAGCGCGAGTACTCGCGCCGCTACGGCCTGGACGGCGAACGCATGGCCAGGATGCCGGAGCACGCCATCGTGATGCACCCGGGCCCGATGGTCCGCGGCATGGAGATCACGGCCGATGTCGCCGACTCCGACCGCTGCACCGCCGTCGAACAGGTCGCGAACGGCGTCTCCACCCGCATGGCCGTCCTTTACCTGCTGCTGGGCGGTTCCGAGACCGCCCTGCCGTCCGCCGCCGCCCGTACCGAGGAGAACAAGTAACCATGAGCAAGATCCTGATCCGCGGTGCGAAGGTCCTCGGCGGCGAGCCGCAGGACGTGCTCATCGACGGCGAGACGATCGCGGAGACCGGCACCGGAATCGAGGCGGCTGACGCCACCGTGATCGAGGCGGCCGGCCACGTCCTGCTGCCCGGACTCGTCGACCTGCACACCCATCTGCGCGAGCCGGGACGCGAGGACTCGGAGACCGTCCTCACCGGCACCAAGGCGGCGGCGGTCGGAGGCTTCACCGCCGTCCACGCCATGGCCAACACCTTCCCCGTCGCCGACACCGCGGGTGTCGTCGAGCAGGTCTGGCGGCTCGGCAGGGAGTCCGGCTACTGCGACGTGCAGCCCGTCGGGGCCGTCACCGTCGGCCTGGAGGGCAAGCAGCTCGCCGAGCTCGGCGCCATGCACGACTCCGCCGCCGGAGTGCGGGTCTTCTCCGACGACGGCAAGTGCGTCGACGACGCGGTGATCATGCGCCGCGCCCTGGAGTACGTGAAGGCCTTCGACGGAGTCGTCGCCCAGCACGCTCAGGAGCCCCGCCTCACCGAGGGCGCCCAGATGAACGAGGGCGTCGTATCGGCCGAGCTCGGCCTCGGCGGCTGGCCCGCCGTCGCCGAGGAGTCCGTCATCGCCCGCGATGTGCTCCTCGCCGCCCATGTCGGCTCCCGGGTGCACATCTGCCACCTGTCGACCGCGGGTTCCGTGGAGCTCGTCCGCTGGGCCAAGTCCAAGGGCTGGAACGTCACCGCCGAGGTCACCCCGCACCATCTGCTGCTGACCGACGAGCTCGTGCGGACCTACAACCCCGTCTACAAGGTGAACCCGCCGCTGCGCACCGAGGCCGACGTCATGGCCCTGCGCGAGGCGCTCGCCGACGGCACCATCGACTGCGTGGCCACCGACCACGCCCCCCACCCGCACGAGGACAAGGACTGCGAGTGGGCCGCCGCCGCCATGGGCATGGTGGGCCTGGAGACCGCGCTCTCCGTGGTCCAGCAGACGATGGTGGACACCGGGCTCCTCGACTGGGCGGGCGTGGCCGACCGCATGTCGGTGCGCCCCGCGGGCATCGGCAGGCTCGAAGGGCACGGCCGGCCCGTCTCGGCGGGTGAGCCCGCCAACCTCACCCTGGTCGATCCGGCATACCGTGGAGCCGTGGACCCCGCGGGCTTCGCCTCCCGCAGCCGCAACACTCCGTACGAGGGTCGCGAGCTGCCCGGCCGAGTGACCCACACCTTCCTGCGGGGCCGTGCCACGGTCGTCGACGGGAAGCTCGCGTGACAACACTCAACAGCCTGTACCAGCTCGCCGCCGACGAGAAGTCGGCCGAAGTGACGGACTGGTCCGCCCGCATCAGCTGGGTCGTCGGACTGCTCGTCCTCATCGCGTTCGTCTACTGGCTGATGCGCCAGGGATGGAAGTGGCGGGGGAGCCTCCAGTCGGACCTGCCCGAGCTCGCGACCACCCCCGAAGGCTTCACCGACGGCGAGACGCTGCTCACACTCACCGGCCGCTACCACGCCTCGACGACCGCGGGCCAGTGGCTCGACCGCATCGTGGCGCACGGCCTCGGCACCCGCAGCCGGGTCGAGCTGACCCTCACGGGGCAGGGCCTCGACGTCGTACGCCCCGGGGCCGCCGACTTCTTCGTGCCGGCCGCCGATCTGCGCGAGGCCAGGACCGACAAGGCGCTCGCCGGGAAGGTCCTGCCCGAGGGGGGCCTCCTGGTCATCACCTGGGCGCACGGCGGGACGCTGATCGACTCCGGCTTCCGCTCCGACCACTCGGCCGAGCACCAGGCGTGGGTCGACGCCGTGAACCACCTCACCAGCACCACCATCAGCACGACGGAAGGCACCGCACGATGACGATCTCCAATCCGGGGCACGCCTCGAAGAGGAAGGCGGTGTCTCCCGCCGTACTCGTCCTGGAGGACGGCCGCTCCTTCCGCGGCCGCGCCTTCGGGGCCGTGGGGGAGACCTTCGGGGAAGCGGTGTTCTCCACGGGCATGACCGGCTACCAGGAAACGCTGACCGACCCCTCGTACCACCGCCAGGTCGTCGTCATGACCGCCCCGCACGTCGGCAACACCGGTGTGAACGACGAGGACCCCGAGTCGAAGCGCATCTGGGTCTCCGGCTACGTCGTGCGCGACCCCGCCCGCCACCCCTCGAACTGGCGCTCGCGCCGCACCCTGGACGACGAGCTCGCGAGTCAGGGCGTCGTCGGCATCAGCGGCATCGACACCCGCGCGCTCACCCGCCATCTGCGGGAGCGCGGCGCGATGCGCGTCGGCATCTTCTCCGGGAACGCCCTTGAGGACGAGGGCGTGCTCCTCGCCAAGGTGCGCCAGGCACCCGAGATGGCCGGCGCCGACCTCGCGGCCGAGGTCGCCACCAAGGAGGCCTACGTCGTCCCCGCCGTCGGCACCAGGAAGTTCACCGTCGCGGCGATCGACCTCGGCATCAAGGGCATGACCCCGCACCGCATGGCCGAGCGCGGCATCGAGGTGCACGTCCTGCCGGCGACCGCCACGCTCGACGAGGTGTACGCGGTCGCACCCGACGGAGTCTTCTTCTCCAACGGCCCCGGCGACCCGTCCGCCGCCGAGCACCCCGTCGCCCTCATGCGAGGCGTCCTGGAGCGGAAGACCCCGCTCTTCGGCATCTGCTTCGGCAACCAGATCCTGGGCCGCGCCCTCGGATTCGGCACCTTCAAGCTGAAGTACGGCCACCGGGGCATCAACCAGCCCGTGCAGGACCGCACGACCGGAAAGGTCGAGGTCACCGCGCACAACCACGGCTTCGCCGTCGACGCCCCGCTCGACAAGGTCTCCGACACGGAGTTCGGCCGCGCCGAGGTCTCCCACGTATGCCTGAACGACCAGGTCGTCGAAGGCCTCCAGCTGCTGGACCAGCCGGCCTTCAGCGTCCAGTACCACCCCGAAGCAGCCGCCGGCCCGCACGACGCCGCATACCTCTTCGACCGTTTCGTCACCCTGATGGAGGGCCAGCGTGCCTAAGCGCTCCGATATCCAGTCCGTCCTGGTCATCGGCTCCGGTCCGATCGTCATCGGGCAGGCCGCCGAGTTCGACTACTCCGGGACCCAGGCCTGCCGGGTGCTCAAGGCCGAGGGCCTGCGCGTCATCCTGGTGAACTCCAACCCGGCGACGATCATGACCGACCCGGAGATCGCCGACGCCACGTACGTCGAGCCGATCACGCCGGAGTTCGTCGAGAAGATCATCGCCAAGGAGCGCCCCGACGCGCTGCTCCCGACCCTCGGCGGGCAGACCGCGCTCAACACCGCCATCTCCATGCACGACAACGGAGTGCTGGAGAAGTACGGTGTCGAGCTCATCGGCGCCAACGTCGAGGCCATCAACAAGGGCGAGGACCGCGAGCTCTTCAAGGGAGTCGTCGAAGCCGTCAAGGCGAAGATCGGCTACGGCGAGTCCGCCCGTTCCGTCATCTGCCACACCATGGACGACGTCATCGAGGGCGTCGACACCCTCGGCGGCTACCCCGTCGTCGTCCGCCCCTCCTTCACCATGGGCGGCGCCGGCTCCGGCTTCGCCCACGACGAGGGGGAGCTGCGCCGCATCGCGGGACAGGGACTCACGCTCTCGCCGACCACCGAGGTGCTCCTGGAGGAGTCCATCCTCGGCTGGAAGGAGTACGAGCTGGAGCTCATGCGCGACCGGAACGACAACGTCGTGGTCGTCTGCTCCATCGAGAACTTCGACCCGATGGGTGTCCACACCGGCGACTCCATCACCGTCGCCCCGGCGATGACGCTCACCGACCGTGAGTACCAGCGGCTGCGTGACGTCGGCATCGCGATCATCCGCGAGGTCGGCGTCGACACCGGCGGCTGCAACATCCAGTTCGCCATCGACCCGGCCGACGGCCGCGTCATCGTGATCGAGATGAACCCGCGCGTCTCCCGCTCCTCCGCGCTCGCGTCCAAGGCCACCGGCTTCCCGATCGCCAAGATCGCCGCCAAGCTGGCCGTGGGCTACACGCTCGACGAGATCCCCAACGACATCACCGAGAAGACGCCGGCCTCCTTCGAGCCGACCCTCGACTACGTCGTGGTCAAGGCCCCGCGCTTCGCCTTCGAGAAGTTCCCGTCCGCCGACTCCACACTCACCACCACCATGAAGTCGGTGGGCGAGGCCATGGCGATCGGCCGCAACTTCACCGAGGCCCTCCAGAAGGCCCTGCGCTCCCTGGAGAAGAAGGGCTCGCAGTTCGCCTTCACCGGTGAGCCGGGCGACAAGGCCGAACTGCTCGCGGACGCGGTCCGCCCCACCGACGGCCGCATCAACACCGTGATGCAGGCGATCCGGGCAGGTGCCACCCAGGAAGAGGTCTTCGACGCCACGAAGATCGACCCCTGGTTCGTCGACCAGCTCTTCCTGATCAAGGAGATCGCCGACGAGCTGGCCGCCGCCGAGCGCCTCGACACCGACCTGATCGCCGAGGCCAAGCGACACGGATTCTCCGACGCCCAGATCGGCGAGATCCGCGGGCTGCGCGAGGACGTCGTGCGCGAGGTCAGGCACGCGCTCGGTGTCCGCCCTGTCTACAAGACGGTCGACACCTGCGCCGCCGAGTTCGCCGCGAAGACGCCGTACTTCTACTCCAGCTACGACGAGGAGAGCGAGGTCGCGCCGCGCACCAAGCCGGCGGTGATCATCCTCGGCTCCGGCCCGAACCGCATCGGCCAGGGCATCGAGTTCGACTACTCGTGCGTCCACGCCTCCTTCGCCCTGCACGACGCGGGCTACGAGACCGTGATGGTCAACTGCAACCCGGAGACCGTCTCCACGGACTACGACACCTCCGACCGGCTCTACTTCGAGCCGCTCACCCTGGAGGACGTGCTGGAGATCGTCCACGCCGAGACGCTGGCCGGACCGCTCGCCGGTGTCATCGTCCAGCTCGGCGGGCAGACCCCGCTCGGCCTCTCGCAGGCACTCAAGGACAACGGCGTGCCGGTCGTGGGGACGTCCCCCGAGGCCATCCACGCCGCCGAGGACCGCGGCGCCTTCGGCCGGGTGCTCGCCGAGGCCGGCCTGCCCGCCCCCAAGCACGGCACCGCCACCACCTTCGCCGAGGCCAAGTCCATCGCCGACGAGATCGGCTACCCCGTCCTCGTACGCCCCTCGTACGTGCTCGGCGGGCGCGGCATGGAGATCGTCTACGACGAGGCCCGGCTGTCCTCGTACATCTCCGAGTCCACCGAGATCAGCCCCACCCGCCCGGTGCTGGTCGACCGCTTCCTCGACGACGCGATCGAGATCGACGTCGACGCGCTCTACGACGGCACCGAGCTCTACCTCGGCGGCGTCATGGAGCACATCGAGGAGGCCGGCATCCACTCCGGCGACTCCGCCTGCGCGCTGCCCCCGATCACCCTCGGCGGCTTCGACATCAAGCGGCTGCGGGCCTCCACCGAAGGCATCGCCAAGGGCGTCGGCGTACGCGGGCTGATCAACATCCAGTTCGCGCTGTCCGGCGACATCCTCTACGTCCTGGAGGCCAACCCCCGCGCCTCGCGGACCGTCCCCTTCACCTCGAAGGCGACCGCGGTCCCGCTCGCGAAGGCCGCGGCCCGCATCTCGCTCGGCGCGACCGTCGCCGAACTGCGCGCGGAGGGCCTGCTGCCGAAGCACGGCGACGGCGGCACCCTGCCGCTGGACGCGCCGATCTCCGTCAAGGAGGCCGTCATGCCGTGGTCGCGCTTCCGCGACATCCACGGCCGCGGCGTCGACACCGTCCTCGGCCCGGAGATGCGCTCCACCGGCGAGGTCATGGGCATCGACTCGGTGTTCGGCACCGCGTACGCCAAGTCGCAGGCGGGCGCGTACGGCCCGCTGCCCACCAAGGGACGCGCCTTCATCTCCGTCGCCAACCGCGACAAGCGCTCGATGATCTTCCCGGCGCGCGAGCTGGTCGCCCACGGCTTCGAGCTGCTGGCCACCTCCGGCACCGCCGAGGTGCTCAAGCGCAACGGCATCAACGCCACCCTCGTGCGCAAGCAGTCCGAGGGCGAGGGCCCGAACGGCGAGAAGACCATCGTCCAGCTGATCCACGAGGGCGGGGTCGACCTCATCGTCAACACCCCGTACGGAACGGGCGGCAGGCTCGACGGTTACGAGATCCGCACCGCGGCCGTCGCCAGGTCCGTGCCGTGCCTCACGACGGTCCAGGCGCTCGCCGCGGCCGTCCAGGGCATCGACGCGCTCAACCACGGCGACGTCGGCGTGCGTTCCCTCCAGGAACACGCCGAACATCTGATCGCGGCCCGCGACTAGCAGCCCAGCAGGGGGACACCGGAAACGGTGTCCCCCTCTTCATGAGGACACCCCGATGTACAAGTTCTTCTTCCAGCTCGTCTTCAAGCGGATGGACCCGGAGCAGGCGCACCACCTCGCGTTCCGCTGGATCCGCCTCGCCGCCCGCGTCCCCGTCCTGCGCACCTACGTCGCCGCCGTCCTCGCACCCCGGTACGAGGAGCTGCGCACCGAGGCGCTCGGCCTGCGGATGCACGGACCCTTCGGGCTCGCCGCGGGCTTCGACAAGAACGCCGTCGCGATCGACGGCATGTCGATGCTCGGCTTCGACCACGTGGAGATCGGTACGGTCACCGGCGAGCCGCAGCCCGGCAACCCGAAGCAGCGGCTGTTCCGCCTCGTGGCGGACCGGGCGCTGATCAACCGCATGGGCTTCAACAACGAGGGCTCCGAGGCCGTGGCCGAGCGCCTCGCCGCCCGTACCCCGGTCTTCCGTACGACGGTCGGCGTCAACATCGGCAAGACCAAGGTCGTCCCCGAGGACGAGGCCGTGGGCGACTACGTGAAGTCCACCGAGCGGCTCGCCGCCCACGCCGACTACCTCGTCGTCAACGTCTCCTCGCCCAACACGCCCGGACTGCGCAACCTCCAGGCCACCGAGGCGCTCCGCCCGCTGCTCACCGCCGTACGCGAGGCCGCCGACCGCACCGTCACCGGCCGGCGCGTCCCGCTGCTCGTCAAGATCGCCCCGGACCTCGCGGACGAGGACGTCGACGCCGTCGCCGACCTCGCCGTCGAGCTCGGTCTCGACGGCATCATCGCCACCAACACCACCATCGCCCGCGACGGCCTCGGCCTGAGGTCGGAGGCCTCCCTGGTCAAGGAGACCGGCGGGCTCTCCGGCGCACCCCTCAAGGCGCGCTCACTGGAGGTCCTGAGCCGCCTGTACGCCCGCGTGGGGACCCGGATCACCCTGGTGGGCGTCGGGGGCATCGAGAACGCCGAGGACGCCTGGCAGCGCATCCTGGCCGGCGCCACGCTCGTCCAGGGCTACAGCGCCTTCATCTACGAGGGCCCGTTCTACGCCCGCGCGATCCACAAGGGCCTGGCGGCCCGGCTGGCCGCATCGCCGTACACGACACTCGCCGAAGCCGTCGGAGCCGAGACACGGAAGGTCATCCAGTGACCCCTGAACCCTTCGGCGCGCGCCTGCGCCGCGCCATGGACACCCGCGGGCCGCTCTGCGTCGGCATCGACCCGCACGCCTCCCTACTCACCTCCTGGGGCCTGAACGACGACGTCGCGGGCCTGGAGCGCTTCACCCGCACGGTCGTCGACGCGCTGGCCGACCGGGTCGCCGTGCTCAAGCCCCAGTCCGCGTTCTTCGAGCGCTTCGGGTCGCGTGGCATCGCCGTCCTGGAGAAGGCCGTCGAAGAGGCACGCGCGGCGGGCGCCCTCGTCCTGATGGACGCCAAGCGCGGCGACATCGGCTCCACGATGGGCGCCTACGCGGCCACCTACCTCGACAAGGACTCGCCGCTCTTCTCCGACGCGGTCACCGTCTCGCCCTACCTCGGCTTCGGCTCTCTGCGCCCGGCACTGGACGCGGCCGCCGTCTCAGGCGCGGGTGTCTTCGTGCTCGCCCTCACCTCGAACCCGGAGGGCGCGGAGGTCCAGCGCGCCACCGCCGCCGACGGCCGGCCGCTGGCGCGGGTGATGCTCGACCACATGGCCGCCGAGAACGCGGGCGCGACGCCGCTCGGCTCCGTCGGCGCGGTGGTCGGGGCGACGCTCGGGGACGCCGGGGTCGACCTGTCGATCAACGGCCCGCTGCTCGCTCCGGGCATCGGAGCCCAGGGCGCCACGCCCGCGGATCTGCCCAGGGTCTTCGGGGCGGCCGTGGGCAATGTCGTGCCGAGTGTGAGCCGGGGCGTGCTGCGTCACGGACCCGACGCGTCAGGGCTGCGCGAAGCCGCCGGACGGTTCGCGGACGAGGTCCGTACGGCCGTCCCGGAAAGGTGACCATGCCACGTAACGGGCTGTTGACGGAATCCTGACCAAAATTCCGGGTTGTTATGGCCTAAATGTCCGGGTCGGCTCAGGCTGACCAGGACTTTTCGTCTGTTCTCGCTGACT
This sequence comes from Streptomyces sp. NPDC048565, assembly GCF_040650935.1. Lineage (NCBI taxonomy): Bacteria > Bacillati > Actinomycetota > Actinomycetes > Kitasatosporales > Streptomycetaceae > Streptomyces > Streptomyces sp. NPDC048565. The sequence continues at coordinate 77,139 of NZ_JBEZIH010000009.1, read as the reverse complement.
CAGGCGGCCGGGGCCGCTAGTCTCCGTCGAGAGCCAACGCGCACACGTTGTTCGTTGCTCACCAGGTGAGGGGCCACCAGGCTCCCCACCGGTCCGTATCCGACAGATCGACATCCGAGGTGACGTAGGCGTGGCTCTTCCGCCCCTTACCCCTGAACAGCGCGCAGCCGCGCTCGAAAAGGCCGCCGCGGCTCGCCGGGAGCGGGCCGAGGTCAAGAATCGACTCAAGCACTCCGGCGCCTCGCTCCATGAGGTCATCAAGCAGGGCCAGGAGAACGACGTCATCGGCAAGATGAAGGTCTCCGCTCTTCTCGAGTCCCTGCCGGGCGTGGGCAAGGTCCGTGCCAAGCAGATCATGGAGCGTCTCGGTATCTCCGAGAGCCGCCGGGTCCGGGGTCTTGGCTCCAACCAGATCGCATCCTTGGAGCGTGAGTTCGGCGGCAGCGCCGCCTGACGTTCTCAGGCACTCCTGAGAGCGGGGATAATCGCCCCATGGCTGCAACATCCCGGGGGACACCCCCCGTACCCCCGGACGTACGTCCGCGGCTGACCGTGCTCTCCGGACCCTCAGGGGTCGGCAAGAGCACGGTCGTCGCTCATATGCGCAAGGTTCACCCCGAGGTGTGGCTCTCGGTGTCGGCCACGACACGTAAGCCACGCCCCGGCGAGCGCAACGGTGTCCACTACTTCTTCGTGGACAACGAGGAGTTCGACAAGCTGATCGCCAACGGCGAGCTGCTGGAGTGGGCCGAGTTCGCCGGCAACCGGTACGGCACGCCCCGCAGGGCCGTGCTCGAACGCCTGGAGGCCGGCGAGCCGGTGCTGCTCGAGATCGACCTCCAGGGCGCCCGGCTGGTCCGCCAGTCGATGCCCGAGGCCCAGCTCGTCTTCCTGGCGCCGCCCGGCTGGGACGAGCTGGTTCGCCGGCTCACCGGCCGGGGGACGGAGTCGCAGGAGGTGATCGAGCGCAGGCTCGCGGCGGCGAAGGTCGAACTCGCCGCAGAGGCCGAGTTCGATACGACACTTGTCAACACCTCGGTCGAGGACGTGGCACGCGAGCTGCTAACGTTGATGCTGCAGGCTTCCGGCCTCCGTGGTAGCGACGACTGACCTCACCGGTCCTCAGGAGTTCCACGGACGCAGAGCATCACCACTGCGGAACCAGCATGATCAAAGATCTCTTTGATCTCTATCCCCTTCGGAAGGCAGAGAGTGTCCTCTTCCATCACCACGCCCGAGGGCATCATCAACCCGCCGATTGATGAGCTCCTCGAGGCCACCGACTCGAAGTACAGCCTTGTGATCTACGCCGCCAAGCGCGCGCGTCAGATCAACGCGTACTACTCGCAGCTCGGCGAAGGCCTCCTTGAGTACGTCGGTCCGCTCGTCGACACCCACGTGCACGAGAAGCCGCTCTCGATCGCGCTCCGCGAGATCAACGCGGGCCTGCTGACCTCCGAGGCCATCGAGGGCCCCGCGCAGTAGGCAGCAGACGTCTCCTTCACCACAGGCCCGGCGGTCGGTACCCGCCGGGCCTGTGGTGTGTTCCGGTGAGGCAGCATGGGGACGTACGCCATTCACTCCGCACGCGTGTGCGGAGCATCACGAGTGCGGGGAGACGCTGTGGAGAAGCCGAAGGTCGTCCTGGGGGTCAGCGGAGGCATCGCCGCGTACAAGGCGTGCGAGCTGCTGCGCGGGCTGACCGAGTCCGGCCACGACGTACGGGTCGTCCCCACCGAGGCGTCGCTGCACTTCGTCGGGGCGGCCACCTGGTCGGCGCTGTCGGGCAACCCGGTGTCGACCGAGGTCTGGGAGAGCGTGCACGAGGTGCCGCACGTCCGGATCGGCCAGGGCGCGGACCTCGTGGTGGTCGCTCCCGCCACCGCCGACATGCTCGCCAAGGCCGCCCACGGCATCGCCGACGACCTCCTCACCAACACGCTGCTCACCGCGCGCTGTCCGGTCGTCTTCGCGCCCGCGATGCACACCGAGATGTGGGAGCACCCCGCCACCCAGGAGAACGTCGCCACCCTGCGCAGGCGCGGCGCCGTCGTCATCGAGCCCGCCGTCGGCAGGCTCACCGGTGTGGACACCGGCAAGGGCCGGCTGCCCGACCCGGGGGAGATCTTCGAGGTCTGCCGGCGTGTCCTGGCACGGGGCGCAGGCGCCCCCGACCTCGCGGGCCGGCACGTCGTGGTCAGCGCGGGAGGCACCCGCGAGCCGCTGGACCCGGTGCGCTACCTCGGCAACCGCTCCTCCGGCAAGCAGGGTTACGCGCTGGCCCGCACCGCCGTCGCGCGCGGCGCCCGGGTCACGCTGATCGAGACCGGCACCGGCCTCCCCGACCCGGCGGGCGCCGACGTCGTGCGTGTCGGGACCACCGTGCAGCTGCGGGAGGCCGTGCTGAAGGCGGCGGCCGACGCCGACGTGGTGGTGATGGCCGCGGCGGTCGCCGACTTCAGGCCCACCGCCTACGCGACGGGGAAGATCAAGAAGAAGGACGGCGAGGAGCCGGCCCCCGTCGAGCTCGTCCGCAACCCCGACATCCTCGCCGAGGTCGCCGCGGACCGCGCCCGGGAGGGACAGCTCGTCGTCGGTTTCGCCGCCGAGACCGACGACGTACTCGCCAACGGCCGCGAGAAGCTCCGCCGCAAGGGCTGCGACCTTCTCGTCGTCAACGAGGTGGGGGAGCGCAAGACCTTCGGGTCCGAGGAGAACGAGGCGGTCGTGCTGGGCGCCGACGGCGGCGAGACCCCGGTGCCCCACGGGCCGAAGGAGGCGCTCGCCGACACGGTCTGGGACCTGGTGGCGGCGCGTCTTGGCCAGGACGCGTAGGAGCCGTTCCGGCGGGAGTTAACTCACCATATTCGGCCATATCTCGCACCCGGACGGAGGAATTGTCGTACTGCCGTCAACAGTGCCGCAGGTCACAGACCTCCCAAGGAGCGAGACACGTGCCCCATTCACCGGCAGTGACCGATAAACTGGTCGCGGAATGTGCCGGGCGCAGCTCCCGGAGTTCCATCAATGCTCAGCCAGCAGCCGCTGCAACCCCAGGGAGCGATGTGTCCCGCCGTCTCTTCACCTCGGAGTCCGTAACCGAGGGCCACCCCGACAAGATCGCTGACCAGATCAGCGACACGATTCTCGACGCGCTCCTGCGCGAGGACCCGTCCTCGCGCGTCGCCGTCGAGACCCTGATCACCACTGGTCTGGTGCATGTCGCGGGTGAGGTCACGACCAAGGCCTACGCCGACATCCCCAACCTCGTGCGCAACAAGGTCCTGGAGATCGGCTACGACTCCTCCAAGAAGGGCTTCGACGGAGCCTCCTGCGGCGTCTCGGTGTCCATCGGGGCGCAGTCCCCGGACATCGCCCAGGGCGTCGACACCGCGTACGAGAAGCGTGTCGAAGGGTCCTCCCGGAAGGAAGAGGAGGACGAGCTCGACAAGCAGGGCGCCGGCGACCAGGGGCTGATGTTCGGCTACGCCTGCGACGAGACCCCCGAGCTGATGCCGCTACCGGTCAACCTCGCGCACCGGCTCTCGCGCCGGCTCTCCGAGGTCCGCAAGAACGGGACCATCCCGTACCTGCGCCCCGACGGCAAGACCCAGGTCACCATCGAGTACGACGGTGACAAGGCCGTCCGCCTCGACACGGTCGTCGTCTCCTCGCAGCACGCCTCCGACATCGACCTCGACTCGCTGCTCGCGCCCGACATCCGTGAGTTCGTCGTCGAGCACGTGCTCGGCCAGCTCATCGAGGACGGCATCAAGCTGGACACCGAGGGCTACCGCCTCCTGGTCAACCCGACAGGACGCTTCGAGATCGGCGGCCCGATGGGCGACGCCGGCCTCACCGGACGCAAGATCATCATCGACACCTACGGCGGCATGGCGCGCCACGGCGGTGGCGCCTTCTCGGGCAAGGACCCGTCCAAGGTCGACCGCTCGGCCGCCTACGCCATGCGCTGGGTCGCCAAGAACGTCGTGGCGGCCGGGCTCGCCACCCGCTGCGAGGTCCAGGTCGCCTACGCGATCGGCAAGGCCGAGCCGGTGGGTCTGTTCGTCGAGACCTTCGGCACCGCAGCGGTCGACACGGAGAAGATCGAGCACGCCATCGGTGAGGTCTTCGACCTCCGCCCGGCCGCGATCATCCGTGACCTCGACCTGCTCCGTCCGATCTACGCCCAGACCGCGGCGTACGGACACTTCGGCCGCGAGCTCCCCGACTTCACCTGGGAGCGCACCGACCGTGTGGACGCGCTGCGTCAGGCGGCGGGGCTGTAGCACCAGTCGCGACGCCGGGGCCCGGACACCGTACGAGGTGTCCGGGCCCCGGTGCGTGCGGCCGTTCCCCGCCGGGGCGTGTCAGTGGTCTCTGGTAGGAAGGTGGCTGTGAGCAGCGACGACGAGCAGCCCGACGAGCCCGGGGCAGGGGCACCGGAGCAGCTTGCGCTCATCCGGGAGACGGTGCGGCAGGCCAAGGTGCCGCGGGCCAAGCCCAGGACCTGGCGGGGCGCCGCGCTCGCCGGCGAGCTGCCGGTCGCCCGTGTCCTGGTGAACAAGGGCGCACTCCACCTCGACCAGTACTTCGACTACGCCGTCCCCGAGGAGCTCGACGCGGACGCACAGCCCGGCGTCCGGGTCCGGGTGCGGTTCGGGGCCGGGGGGCGTCAGGTCCGCGGCGGCAGACGCGAGGGCGGCGGGCTGATCGACGGCTTCCTGATCGAGCGCCGGGCATCGTCGGACTACCAAGGCGCGCTGGCGGCCCTCGCCTACGTCGTCTCCCCCGAGCCGGTGCTCGGCCCGGAGCTGCTGGAGCTCTCGCGGGCCGTCGCCGACCGGTACGCCGGCAGCCTCGCCGATGTGCTGCAGCTCGCTGTGCCTCCGAGGAGCGGCCGCGCCGAGGGCAGGCCGTCGCCCGAACCCCTGCCGCCGCCGTCCGCCCCGGAGCCCGGCACCTGGGAGCGGTACGCCCAGGGTCCCGGCTTCCTGCGGGCGCTGGCCGACGGTGGGGCGCCCCGGGCCGTGTGGACGGCGCTGCCGGGACCGCACTGGCCCGAGGAGATCGCCCGCGCCATGGCCGCGACCCTGGCCTCGGGCCGGGGCGCCCTCGTCGTCGTCCCTGACGGGCGGAGCGCCGGGCGGGTCGACGCCGCGCTCACCGAGGTGCTGGGCAAGGGACGCCACGCGCTGCTGACCGCCGACTCGGGACCGGAGAAGCGCTACCGGCAGTGGCTGGCGGTCAGGCGCGGCTCCGTGCGCGCGGTGGTCGGCACCAGGGCCGCGATGTTCGCCCCGGTCGCCGACCTGGGCCTGGTGGCCCTCTGGGACGACGGCGACTCCAGCCACAGCGACGACAACGCCCCCTTCCCGCACGTCAGGGAGGTCCTGGAGCTGCGGGCCGCGCACGGCCGCTGCGCCTTCCTGCTGGGCGGGACGAACTGCACGGTGGAGGCGGCCCAGCTGGTCGAGAGCGGCTGGGCCCTGCCGCTGCGCGCGGAGCGTGACCCGCTGCGCGTCGCCGCCCCCCTCGTGCGTACGGTCGGCGACGGGGAGCTCGCGCGGGACGGCGCGGCCCGCTCGGCGCGGCTGCCCAGCCTGGCCTGGCAGACCGTGCGCGACGGTCTGCGCGAGGGCCCGGTGCTCGTCCAGGTGCCGCGCCGGGGTTACGCGCCGAGGCTGGCCTGCGAGCGCTGCCGTGAACCCGCGCGGTGCCGGCACTGCGCGGGGCCGCTCCAGGCGCCGGACCAGCGGGACCTCGACTGCGCCTGGTGCGGGCGTTCCGAGACGGCGTGGAGCTGCCCTGCCTGCGGTGGGGTCCGGCTGCGGGCGCAGATCGTCGGGGCCCGCAGGACCGCCGAGGAGCTGGGGCGGGCGTTTCCCGCCGTCCCCGTGCGGACCTCGGGGCGTGACCATGTGCTGGATTCCGTGCCAGGTCAGCCTGCCCTGGTCGTCAGCACCCCCGGGGCCGAGCCGGTGGCCGACGGCGGTTATGCGGCGGCGCTGCTGCTGGACGGCTGGGCGATGGTCGGCAGGCCCGACCTCCGGGCGGGCGAGGAGGCGCTGCGGCGCTGGACGGCCGCCGCCGCGCTGGTGCGGGGGCAGCCCGATGGGGGCGTCGTGGTGATCGTGGCCGAGCCGACGCTGCGGCCCGTGCAGGCACTCGTCCGCTGGGACCCGGTCGGTCACGCCCGCCGTGAGCTCGCGGAGCGCGCCGAGCTCGGTTTCCCGCCGGTGTCCCGGATGGCTTCGGTCACCGGTCCGCCCGAGGCGGTGGCCGCCTACCTCGCCGGTGCGGAGCTGCCGTCCGAGGCGGAGGTGCTCGGCCCGGTACCGGTGGCGGGAGCCACTCCCGGCAGGCCCCGCAGACAGGGGGACGCCCCGCCCGGCGAGACCTGGGAGCGGGCGCTGGTCAGGGTCCCGCCGGGGCGGGGAGCCGCGTTGGCTGCCGCGCTCAAGACGGCGCAGGCGGCGCGGACGGCCAGGGGCACGGGCGACCCCGTACGGATCAGGATCGACCCGCCCGACATCGGCTGACGTGGCCGGGGCGAAGCGCCGTCAGCCGTTGCGCGGGCCCGGGAAGACGCCGGAGCGGTCCGCCGGCTGCGGCGGCATGGAGCGGGCCGCCGGCACGGCCGGCAGCATGGAGGAGGAGCCCGGAGCCGAGGGCACCGCACGGTTCGCGCTCTCGGCAGCGGCCTCCGCCGACCCGGGCTGCGGAGTCGTACGGCGCGCGCCGTAACGACGGTGCACCGCCTGCTTGGTGACCCCGAGGGCGGAGCCCACCGCGTCCCACGAGAAGCCCAGCGAACGGTCGAAGTCCACGGCCGCGGTCACCAGCGTCTCGACACTGTCCCGGAGCTCCTGGGCGAGCCGGACCGTCGGGGCCGGCGCCCTGCCGTAGACGACGAAGCCCGCGGACGGGCCCGAGCGGCGTGGACGGTAGACGTTGCCCAGCTGGGCAGTGAGGGTGCGCAGCGCGTCCACCTGCCGCCGGACCCGCTCGATGTCCCGCACCAACAGGTGCAGACTGGCACGCGCTTGGGCGTCGTGGGTTGCGTGGTCGGCCATGAACAAGCCTCTCGAACCGGCGTTGAAAGGGATCGGGCCGCGCGGCGGCGGCCCACTTCGGTCAATCTCACTTGACCAACGCGTCACCCGGCCATGTGGTCACGCAACAGGGGCGTATGTGCTTATGCGCGGGGCGCACGAACCTGCGTACGCCCCCGCCGTCACCGTCGGGGCGGGACCGACAGCCACCCCCTAGACTGGTGTGCTGCTCGCCACGTACGTTCCGCCCCGAGAGGCAGTCCGCCACCCATGAAGCTCGTCTTCGCAGGCACCCCCGAGGTCGCCGTCCCCGCCCTGGACGCACTGATCGCCTCCGACCGCCACGAGGTGGCCGCCGTGGTGACCCGGCCCGACGCACCGGCCGGGCGGGGGCGCCGGCTGGTCGCGAGCCCGGTGGCCGAGCGCGCCGAGGAGGCCGGCATCGAGGTGCTCAAGCCCGCGAAGCCGCGCGACGAGGAGTTCCTGGCGCGGCTGCGGGAGATCGCTCCGGACTGCTGCCCCGTCGTCGCGTACGGCGCGCTGCTCCCGAAGACCGCGCTGGACGTGCCCGCCAGGGGCTGGGTCAATCTGCACTTCTCGCTCCTGCCCGCATGGCGCGGGGCCGCGCCCGTGCAGCACTCGGTGATGGCCGGCGACGAGGTCACCGGCGCTTCCACCTTCCTGATCGAGGAGGGCCTCGACTCCGGACCGGTCTACGGCGTGCTGACCGAGGAGGTCAGGCCGACCGACACCAGCGGTGATCTGCTCACCCGGCTCGCCTTCGCGGGCGCCGGGCTGCTCGCGGCGACCATGGACGGCATCGAGGACGGCACCCTGCACGCCGTCCCGCAGCCCGTCGACGGCATCACCCTCGCACCCAAGATCACCGTCGAGGACGCCCAGGTGCGGTGGTCCGAGCCCGCGCTCCGGGTGGACCGCGTGGTGCGCGGCTGCACCCCCGCCCCCGGCGCGTGGACCCTCTTTCGCGGGGAACGCCTCAAGCTGGTGCAGGCCGTGCCCGTCCTGGACCGGACCGAGCTCGCCCCGGGCGAGCTGTCCGCCGGCAAGAACAACGTGTACGTGGGCACCGGCTCGCACGCCGTGGAGCTCCTCTGGGTCCAGCCGCAGGGCAAGAAGCCGATGAGGGCCGCCGACTGGGCGCGCGGCGTCCGCCTCGTCCACGGGGAGCTGCTGGGGCTCTGAGGCCTCCGGAGGGCCGCCGGGCCCCGGCGACGTACGCTGGACGGGATCGTCCCCTCACCATCAGCGGAGCACCTTTCACGTGAACGACCAGCAGCGTCGCCGTCCCGCCACACCGCACCGGCGCCCCAAGAAGGACCCGGTCAGGTTTCTCGCCTTCGAGGTGCTCAGGGCCGTCGACGAGCGCGACGCCTACGCCAACCTCGTCCTGCCGCCGCTCCTGAAGAAGGCGCGCGCCAAGGGCGACTTCGAGGGCAGGGACGCGGCGCTGGCGACCGAGCTCGTCTACGGGACGCTGCGCAGGCAGGGCACCTACGACGCGATCGTCGCCGCCTGCATCGACCGGCCGCTGCGCGAGGTCGACCCGCCGGTGCTGGACGTGCTCAACATGGGCGTCCACCAACTCCTCGGCACCCGCATCCCCACGCACGCGGCCGTCTCCGCCAGTGTGGAGCTGGCTCGGGTGGTGCTGGGCGAGGGCCGCGCCAAGTTCGTCAACGCGGTGCTGCGCAAGGTCACCAAGCACGACCTCGACGGCTGGCTGGAGCTCGTCGCGCCCCCGTACGAGGAGGACGCCGAGGAACACCTCTCCGTCGTCCACTCGCACCCCCGCTGGGTCGTCTCCGCGCTCTGGGACGCCCTGGGCGGCGGTCGTGCAGGAATCGAGGACCTGCTGGAGGCCGACAACGAGCGGCCCGAGGTGACGCTCGCAGCCCGCCCCGGCCGCTCCACCACCGACGAACTGCTGGACGCCCTCGGCGAGGAGAGCGGCCTCCCCGGCCGCTGGTCGCCCTACGCCGTACGGATGGCCGAGGGCGGCGAGCCCGGCGCCCTGGCAGCCGTGCGGGACGGCAGCGCGGGCGTGCAGGACGAGGGCAGCCAGCTCGTCGCCGCCGCGCTGGCCGCCGCTCCGGTCGAGGGCGACGACACCCGGTGGCTCGACGGCTGTGCGGGCCCGGGCGGCAAGGCCGCCCTGCTCGCCGCGCTCGCCGCCGGACGCGGCGCGACCCTGCTCGCCGCGGAGAAGCAGCCGCACCGCGCCCGGCTCGTCGAGCGCGCGCTGGCCGGCAACCCGGGGCCCTACCAGGTGATCACCGCCGACGGCACCCGGCCGCCGTGGCGGCCAGGCTCCTTCGACCGGGTCCTCATGGACGTGCCCTGCTCGGGCCTCGGCGCGCTGCGCAGGCGTCCGGAGTCCCGCTGGCGGCGCCGCGCCGCGGACCTGGAGGGCTTCGCCCCTCTGCAACGCGGCCTGCTGCGCGAGGCGTTGAAGGCCGTGCGGGTCGGCGGCGTCGTCGGCTACGCGACCTGCTCGCCACATCTCGCGGAGACCAGGGTCGTCGTCGACGACGTGCTCAAGGGGCGCGGCGGGGAACCGTTCGAGGCCGAGTGGGTCGATGCCCGCCCGCTCCTGCCCGGGGTCCCCGCGCTGGGCGACGGGCCCGACATCCAGCTGTGGCCGCATGTGCACGGCACCGACGCGATGTACCTGGCCCTGCTGCGCCGCACGGCCTGACCCGGCGGCGCGGTGCCCATGCGGACCCCGGTACGCAGCGGGCGGGACCGCACCAGCTGATCACACCACGTGATCACGGGGGCGGAATGGCCGGGAATGCGCGAACCGTGATGATCCCGTGAGGCTTTGAGGCGCACCGGGGCGTGGAAGTGGCGCCGGACATGGCAGGCTTGGGTGCATGGCCCAGATCAACCCCAGCATCCTGTCCGCGGACTTCGCACGCCTCGCCGATGAGGCGAAGGCAGTGGAAGGCGCCGACTGGCTCCATGTCGATGTCATGGACAACCATTTCGTGCCCAACCTGACGCTCGGCGTGCCCATCGTGGAGGCGCTGAGCAAGGCGGCGGACACCCCGCTGGACTGCCATCTCATGATCGAGGACGCGGACCGCTGGGCGCCGCAGTACGTCGAGGCCGGTGCGGGCTCGGTCACCTTCCACGCGGAGGCCGCGGCGGCGCCGGTGCGGCTGGCCCGGGAGATCAGGGCGAAGGGCGCCCGCGCCTCCATGGCGCTGAAGCCCGCGACGCCCATCGAGCCGTACGAGGACCTGCTCCCCGAGCTCGACATGCTGCTGATCATGACGGTGGAGCCCGGCTTCGGCGGCCAGGCGTTCCTGGACATCATGCTGCCGAAGATCCGCCGTACCCGTGAGCTGATCTCCAAGCACGGTCTCGAGCTCTGGCTCCAGGTCGACGGCGGCGTGTCCGCCAGCACCATCGAGCGGTGCGCCGAGGCCGGCGCGGATGTGTTCGTCGCCGGCTCGGCGGTGTACGGGGCCGAGGACCCGGCCCAGGCGGTGCGGGCACTGCGCGCCCAGGCGGACACGGCCACGGCTTCCGCACCCTGGGCATGCGGCCACTGAACCAAGATCGGATGAACGCGGCCCGACGGGCCTGATCCAGGAGCGTCGGTTCTGACAGGATGAACGGCGTATCAAGCGTGTGAACAGCAGTGAGGAGATCGCGGTGTCTGGCATCTCGGCGGGTCGGTCAGCCATGCGGATGGGACCCGCGGAGCTGGTGCAGGCGGCGGCCATGGCCCGTCGGTTCTACCTTGAGGGAAAGTCGAAGATCCAGATCGCCGAGGAGTTCGGCGTCAGCCGCTTCAAGGTGGCCAGGGTCCTGGAGACGGCCCTCGAGCGTGATCTCGTACGGATCGAGATCCGGGTACCGGCGGAGCTGGACGCGGAGCGCTCGGACGCGCTCCGGGCCCGTTACGGCCTGCGGCACGCTGTCGTGGTCGAGTCACCGGCGGAGGAGCAGGACGACGCCGCCGACCCGGAGAATCTGGGCGAGGTCGCGGCCGACCTGCTCGGCGAGCTGGTCAACGAGGGCGATGTGCTGGGTCTTGCCTGGGGCCGCTCCACCATCCACATGGCCGCGGCCCTCGACCGGCTGCCTCCGTGCACGGTCGTGCAGTTGACCGGTGTCTACGACGCGGGCACGGCCGAGCGCGGCTCGGTCGAGGCGGTCCGCCGCGCCGCGCAGGTGTCGGGCGGCGAGGCGCACCCGATCTACGCTCCGATGCTGCTGCCCGATCCGGCGACGGCGGCCGCGCTGCGGCACCAGACGGGTATCGCCCGCGCTTTCGAGTACTTCGACAAGGTGACGGTCGCCGCGGTCTCCATCGGGTCCTGGGAGCCGGGCATCTCCACGGTCCACGACATGCTCTCGGACGAGGAGCGGGGCCATTACGCCTCGCTCGGTGTGGCGGCGGAGATGTCCGCCCACCTCTTCGACGCGAACGGCCGCCGGGTCGGCCGGGACCTCGGCGAGCGGTGCATCACCGTGGAGGCCGACAGGCTGCGCCGGATCCCCGAGGTGGTGGCCATCGCCGGAGGCCAGCGCAAGGCGGCGGCGATCGGTGCGGTGCTGCGCTCGGGTCTTGTCACCAGCCTGGTCACGGACACGGCGGCGGCCGACTACCTCCTGACGGAGTTCGCGGCGGCTCAGCGCCCGGCGCTGGAGCGGGCCGACCCCGACGACTGATCGCGGCGCGGGGGAGTCCGGTTCACGGGCCCCCTCCTGCCCCGGGGTCAGCCGCCGTCGGCGGCCAGCTCCGCGTGGTCCGGGCTCACCCCGAGGACGGACTCCTCCAGATAGGCCCCGGGCTCCGCGTACTGGCTGACATCCGCGGGGTTGTAGCGGGGGGTCTGCCGTGACCAGTCCAGATTCCCGCGCATCCAGCTCCGCATCCCGTCCAGATAGGGCACGAGCAGACCCGAGAGCTCCGGGTACCGGCCGAGCAGCTCGGCCTCGGCGGCCAGGAAGCGCTCCGTCTCGGTGGCTATCTCCGCGCACACGTGCTCGATCGCCCGGCGCTTGCCGTAGCCGCGGTGGTGGCGGACCAGGTGGACGAGATTGTGGATCTCGCCGAGCACCTGCTCCTTCTCGTAGGAGTAGACGTCGTTCGCCCAGCACACGACGTTGCAGGACGCTTCCAGCGCGGTGATGAACCCGGCGTCGTTGTGGACCGACTCGGGCGCCCCGACACCGGCCACGATCTCTATCAGGTCCATGCACACATGGATCGCCCCGGTGTGCCTGCGCTGAGCGATGTACGTCGTCTCGGACGGGACGACCCCGGCGGCGCGGTTGCCCGTCTCCCAGGTGGTGGCGGTCGTCAGATACGTCATGAGGTGCCAGGCGAAGCGGGTGCGCCAGTGCGGGGCGGCCCGCGGAACCGTACGTTCCCACAGGTCGGCCAGGGCGATGAGCGCGGCGGGTGCTTCCTCGTCCGGCCGGGGGTCGGGAGCCGTGCCCTCGACCACGCCACGCATCCGCTCGACCACGTCACGTACCCGGTCGGGGCTGCGGCCCAGATGTCCGTCGTCCAACTGGTCGTCGACGAGGAAGAGCCAGACGAACCAGTCGGCGACCAGGTCCAGGTGCTCGCTGCCGGCCGTCGGGTGCACCATGCCCACGAAGGCGGCGAAGTCGGCCTGCTCGAAGCGCCGCCTGGCCGATTCCCGGTGGATCAGGCCGGTGCGTCGCGTCCAGGCACCGATGTGCTCCCGGGTGTGGTCCACGTGCGGATTGCTCCGCTGGGGGAACGGGCAGTAGATGTCGGGCAGTTCGCTCTCCACAGGCGGATCCCCATCCTCTTCCGGCCGAACGCGTGACAGGTTTCCGGGTCCACGGGCGGGCGTCGTGCCCACTGCGGGACCTGCGGATTTGAAGCTACCTGACCCCCCGTCACCCGGTCCAGGGATAGTGATCACCAAGGTCCGAATCCTGTTCGGGTAGGGTCCTCGGGTAAGACAGGTCTCCACTTGTCCGGCCCCCGGCGGCCTCCATTCGGAGGAAATGACGAACGCGGGGGTCCATTGCTGTGTCTTCGTGGAAACGACCTGCACTGTTTCGTATGAAAAAGTGGGTGTTATGCGTTTTCTTGAGCCCGGCACCGGTCGATACTCGGCCTCCCCCTCGGTCCCCTACGACCTCACGTACGACGATGTCTTCATGGTTCCCGGCCGCTCCGCGGTCGGGTCCCGGCAGGCCGTGGACCTCTCGTCGCCGGACGGCAGCGGCACCACCATCCCCCTCGTCGTCGCGAACATGACCGCCATCGCGGGCCGCCGGATGGCCGAGACCATCGCCCGCCGCGGTGGACTGGTCGTCATCCCCCAGGACATCCCGATCGAGGTCGTCACCGAGGTCATCGGCTGGGTCAAGAAGCGCCACCTCGTGCTCGACACACCCATCGTGCTGGCCCCGGGACAGACCGTCGCCGACGCGCTCTCCCTCCTGCACAAGCGGGCCCACGGAGCCGGGGTCGTCGTCGACGCCGAGCACCGGCCGGTCGGCGTCGTCACCGACCACGACCTGACCGGCGTGGACCGATTCACCCAGCTGTCCGAGGTCATGTCCAAGGACCTGGTCGTGCTCGACGCCGGCATCGATCCGAGCGAGGCCTTCACCACACTCGACGGCGCCAACCGCAAGCTCGCTCCGGCGGTCGACGCGGACGGCCGGCTCGTCGGTATCCTGACCCGCAAGGCCGCACTGCGTGCGACGCTCTACACCCCCGCGACGGACGCGGACGGCAAGCTGCGGGTCGCGGCGGCCGTCGGTATCAACGGCGATGTGGCGGGCAAGGCCGCCCAGCTCCTGGCCGCCGGCGTCGACACCCTCGTCGTGGACACCGCGCACGGCCACCAGGAATCCATGATCAGCGCGGTCGCCGCCGTCCGGGCGCTCGACCCGGGCGTCCCGGTCGTGGCGGGCAACGTCGTGTCGGCCGAGGGCGTGCGTGACCTGATCGAGGCGGGCGCCGACATCATCAAGGTCGGGGTGGGCCCCGGCGCGATGTGCACCACGCGGATGATGACCGGTGTCGGCAGGCCGCAGTTCTCCGCCGTGCTGGAGTGTGCGGCCGAGGCGAAGAAGCACGGCAAGCACGTCTGGGCCGACGGAGGCGTCCGGCACCCGCGCGACGTGGCGATGGCGCTCGCCGCCGGCGCGTCCAACGTGATGATCGGCTCCTGGTTCGCCGGTACGTACGAGTCGCCCGGCGACCTCCAGCAGTCCGCCGACGGGCGGTTCTACAAGGAGTCGTTCGGGATGGCGTCGGCGCGCGCGGTCAAGAACCGCACTTCGGAGGAGTCCGCCTACGACCGGGCCCGCAAGGCCCTGTTCGAGGAGGGCATCTCCACCTCGCGGATGTTCCTCGACCCCACCCGCCCCGGTGTGGAGGACCTGATCGACTCGATCATCGCCGGTGTCCGTTCCTCCTGCACCTACGCGGGCGCGTCCTCGCTGGAGGAGTTCGCCGAGAAGGCGATCGTGGGTGTGCAGAGCGCGGCCGGCTATGCGGAGGGCAAGCCGCTCCACGCCAGCTGGAACTGATTCCCCGGGGCCCGCGGCCCCGCACCACGGGTGCTCCTCCCCGGCGTCCGCGCCGGGAGGAGCACCTTTCGCGTGTGTCCTTCAACGCTCCCCAACCTGATTGCAGGATAAGTAATATGAATCGCAATCAGCTGCCCGCCCCTCTGCGGTAAGGGATTTCATGACTTCCTTCTTCACCGACCTGGCCCAGCAGTACATCGACGGTGAATGGAGGCCGGGGAAGGGGTCCTGGGACATCATCGACTTCAACCCGTACAGCGGGGAGAAGCTCGCCTCGGTCACCGTCGCGACGGCCGAAGAGGTCGACCAGGCCTACCGCGCCGCCGAGCGGACCCAGCCGGCATGGGGCGAGACCAACCCGTACGTCCGTCGGGCGGTGCTGGAGAAGGCGCTGCGTGTGGTCGAGGAGCGCGAGGCCGAGATCGCCGAGGCGATCGTCGCGGAGCTCGGCGGCACCCGGCTCAAGGCAGGCTTCGAGCTGCACCTGGCCAAGGAGTTCCTGCGCGAGGCGGCCCAGCTCACCCTGCGGTCCACCGGGCAGATCCTGCCCTCGCCGACCGAGGGCAAGGAGAACCGCGTCTACCGGCTGCCCGTCGGCGTCGTGGGTGTCATCAGCCCCTTCAACTTCCCCTTCCTGCTGTCGCTCAAGTCGGTCGCCCCCGCGCTGGCCCTCGGTAACGCCGTGGTCCTCAAGCCGCACCAGAACACCCCGGTCTGCGGCGGCACGCTGATCGCCAAGGTCTTCGAGGACGCGGGGCTGCCCGCCGGCCTGCTGAACGTCGTGGTCACCGACATCGCCGAGATCGGCGACAGCCTGCTGGAGCACCCCGTCCCGCAGGTCATCTCCTTCACCGGATCGGACAGGATCGGCCGCCACGTGGCGACGGTCTGCGCGGCCAACCTCAAGCGCGCGGTGCTCGAACTGGGCGGCAACAGCGCGCTGATCGTCCTGGACGACGCCGATGTGGACTACGCCGTCGACGCCGCGGTCTTCAGCCGCTACATCCACCAGGGCCAGGTCTGCATGGCGGCCAACCGCATCCTGGTGGACCGCTCCGTGGAGCAGGAGTTCACCGAGAAGTTCGTCGCCAAGGTCGCCTCCCTGCGCGTCGGCGACCCGGCCGACCCCGCGACCCACATCGGCCCGCTGATCACCTCGGCGCAGGCCGACGCGGTGTCCAAGCTCGTCGACGAGACCGTCGACGCGGGCGCCACCGCCCTGCTGCACGGCCGGGCCGACGGCAATCTGGTGGGCCCGTCCGTGCTGACCGGGCTGGCCGCCGATTCACCCGTCCTGCAGCAGGAGATCTTCGGCCCTGTGGCGCTCCTGGTCCCCTTCGACGGGGAGGACGAGGCCGTACGCATCGCCAACGACACCCCGTACGGACTGAGCGGCGCCGTCCACACCGGCAACATCGAGCGTGGCGTACGGGTGGGGCAGCGGATCCGCACCGGAATGATCCACATCAACGACGGCACGGTCCACGACGAGCCCATCGTCCCCTTCGGCGGGGAGAAGAACTCGGGCCTCGGGCGGCTGAACGGCGAGTCGATGCTGGAGGCCTTCACCACCCAGAAGTGGATCTCGGTCCAGCACGGCCGCTCGGAGTTCCCCTTCTGACCGGCCGCCGCCCGCGGTGAGCGCGCCCCGCGCGGGGCGCGCGTGGTCTACTTCGGGGGCGGACCCAGGACGAGAACCCTGGCCGCCCCCGAGTCCTTCCGCCGCAGAGAAGTGATCCACCCGAAGTGCGCCTGAACGACCTCGACGAACGCATCGTCCACGCCCTCGCCGAAGACGCCCGCCGCTCCTACGCGGACATCGGCGCCCTCATCGGCCTCTCCGCACCCGCGGTGAAACGCAGGGTGGACCGGCTGCGCGCCGAAGGCGCGATCACGGGATTCACCGTGCGGGTCGACCCGGCGGCGCTCGGCTGGCACACCGAGGGGTTCATCGAGATCTACTGCAGCCGCAACACCGCCCCCGAAGCGATCAAGCGGGGCCTGGCCGCGTATCCGGAGGTCGCGGCCGCGTCCACCGTGACGGGCGACGCGGACGCGGTCGTACAGGTCTTCGCCGCGGACATGCGGCACTTCGAGCAGGTGCTGGAGCGGATCGCCGGCGAACCGTACGTCGAGCGGACCAAGTCGGTCCTCGTGCTCTCCCCGCTGCTGCGGCGCTACTCCTCGTCGGGCCCACCCGCCTGACCTGAGGGACGTCCTGCGGACGAGACCGAAATCACTGCCCGACCTGCGACAACGCCCGCACGCAACGAATCACCGCCAGAGGGCCGTCGCACGCAACGGATCAACGGTCCACGCGCAACATTCGCGCCTTGTCCACCGTGATCCCGGCGCCGTACCTTCGATACGTCTCCCCACCCCGCCCGTCCCGCCCGAGGTCAGCCATGCCGCCGTTGCGTACCGCCCTGCTCCAGAGCTCCGGACGCGTGGGCTCCGTGGACGACAACCTCGCCGCACTCGACCAGGCCGCCGCACGGGCCGCCGCCGCGGGCGCCCGGCTGCTCGTCTGCCCCGAGCTGTTCCTGACCGGATACGCCATCGGCGACACCGTCCCCGCGCTGGCCCAGGCCGCCGACGGGCCTGCCGCCCGCGAGGTCGCCGGCATCTGCGAACGCCATGGCCTCGCCGTCCACTACGGCTACCCGGAGCGGGCCGGCGACGCGGTCTTCAACGCGGCGCAGCTCATCGGCCCCGACGGGACGCCGCTCGCCAACTACCGCAAGACCCACCTCTTCGGCGGCTTCGAGGAGAAGTGGTTCACCCCGGGGGAGCTGCCCGTGGTGCAGGCCGAGCTCGACGGCGTACGGATCGGGCTGCTGATCTGCTACGACGTGGAGTTCCCCGAGAACGTACGCGCCCACGCCCTGGCCGGGACCGAGCTGCTGCTCGTCCCGACCGCGCTGATGCACCCCTTCCCGTTCGTCGCCGAAGCCGTCGTCCCGGTCCGCGCCTTCGAGAGCCAGCTCTACATCGCCTACGCCAACAGGGTGGGCAAGGAAGGCGAGTTCGACTTCACCGGGCTGAGCTGCCTGGCCGGCCCCGACGGCACGGCCCTGGCCCGCGCCGGCGACGGCGACGAACTGCTCGTCGCCGATGCCGACCCCGGACTGCTCGCCGCCTCACGCGCCGCCAACCCGTATCTCCGCGACCGTCTCCCGGCGCTCTACGGCTCCCTGGTCTGACCGACCCCGATCCACGCTTCCCCCCGCAAGGAGTCCGTACCCCATGACGTCCACGGTGCCCAACGCCGTCCAGCACACCGACGCGCAGCCGCCGATCACCATGTTCGGGCCGGACTTCCCGTACGCCTACGACGACTTCCTCACGCACCCCGCGGGCATCGGGCAGATACCCGCCACCGAACACGGCACCGAGGTCGCCGTCATCGGCGGCGGGCTGTCCGGCATCATCACCGCGTACGAACTCATGAAGATGGGGCTGAAGCCCGTCGTCTACGAGGCGGACCGGATCGGCGGCCGGCTGCGCACCGTCGGCTTCGACGGCTGCGACCCCTCGCTGACCGCCGAGATGGGCGCGATGCGGTTCCCGCCCTCGTCCACGGCACTCCAGCACTACATCGACCTGGTGGGCCTGGAGACCAGGCCGTTCCCCAACCCGCTCTCCGCGGCCACCCCCTCGACCGTCGTCGACCTCAAGGGTGAGTCCCACTACGCGCGGACCATCGACGACCTGCCCCAGGTGTACCGGGAGGTGATGGACGCCTGGAACTCCTGCCTGGAGGACGGCGCCGACTTCTCCGACATGAACCGCGCGATGCGTGAGCGCGACGTCCCGCGCATCCGGGAGATCTGGGCGAAGCTCGTCGAGAAGCTCGACGACCAGACCTTCTACGGCTTCCTCTGCGGCTCCGAGGCCTTCGCCTCCTTCCGGCACCGCGAGATCTTCGGGCAGGTCGGCTTCGGCACCGGCGGCTGGGACACCGACTTCCCCAACTCGATCCTGGAGATCCTCCGCGTCGTCTACACCGAGGCCGACGACCACCACCGGGGCATCGTCGGCGGCAGCCAGCAACTGCCGCTGCGCCTCTGGGAACGGGAACCGCAGAAGACCGTGCACTGGCCTTCCGGCACCTCGCTGTCCTCCCTGCACGGCGGGGCGCCGCGCGGCGCTGTCACCCGGCTCGACCGCACCGCGGGCAACCGCATCACGGTCACCGACGCCACCGGTGACATCCGCACCTACCGGGCGGCGGTCTTCACCGGTCAGTCCTGGCTGCTGCTCTCCAAGATCGCCTGCGACGACGCGCTCTTCCCGATCGACCACTGGACGGCGATGGAGCGCACCCACTACATGGAGTCGTCCAAGCTGTTCGTCCCTGTCGACCGGCCGTTCTGGCTGGACAGGGCCGTCGACGGCGCAGGGGAACCCACCGGCCGGGACACGATGTCGATGACGCTCACGGACCGGATGACCCGGGGGACGTATCTCCTGGACGACGGGCCCGACAAGCCGGCCGTCATCTGTCTCTCGTACACCTGGTGCGACGACAGCCTGAAGTGGCTGCCGCTCTCCCCGAACGAACGCATGGACGTGATGCTCAAGTCGCTCGGCGAGATCTATCCGGGCGTCGACATCCGGGGGCACATCATCGGCAACCCGGTCACCGTCTCCTGGGAGAACGAGCCGTACTTCATGGGCGCGTTCAAGGCCAACCTGCCCGGCCACTACCGCTACCAGCGGCGCCTGTTCACCCACTTCATGCAGGACAGGCTGCCGGCCGACAAGCGCGGCCTGTTCCTCGCGGGCGACGACATCTCCTGGACGGCGGGCTGGGCCGAGGGCGCCGTGCAGACCGCGCTGAACGCCGTATGGGGTGTGATGGCCCAGTTCGGCGGCGCCACCGACCCGGCGAACCCCGGCCCGGGCGATGTCTTCGACACCATCGCGCCGGTCGAACTCCCCGAGGGCTGAGCGAAGGGCGGCTTCGGCGGGGAACGCTCGATCCCGCCCCGCGGGCGGCGTCCCCCGTGGGCTCGCCGTGGCGCCGACAGGCCGGACACCCGGCGCCGGGGGAGGGGAAGCCCCACCAGGACCGCGCGGCGCAGCCCGGCCCCACGAAACAGGCCGCGGCACTCCGCGATGCGGGTGCCGCGACCAGTGGCGACGGCGTCTTCACCAACGTGTCCAACTTCCACAGCACGGCCGACGAGACCGCGTACGCCGGGCGGGTGCTCGCCGCACCGGGCGGCCCGCCCGGCCTGGGCGCCGTCATCGACACCAGCCGCAATGGCAACGGGGCACCGGCGGAAGGCGAGTGGTGCGACCCGGCGGGCCGGGCGCTCGGCAGGACCACCGACGACGGACACCGGACTGCCCGGACTACGCCTACGAGCTGGCCACGGGCTGAGTCTCCTTCTCCGCGTCGGCGTCGTCGGTGGGGGCGCGCCGGGCGACGAGGGTGCTGGCGACGAAGGTGGCTGCCAGCGAGACGAGGACGAGAGCGATGACGGCCGTGTGACCGAAGCGTTCGGCGCCGCCGATCAGGAGGCCCGAGATGCCGAAGTCGGCGTCGGAGAAGGTGGAGTTCTGCAGGCCCACGTCACCGAGGAAGGGCAGGACGAGCAGCGGCAGGAAGGTGATCAGCAGGCCGTTGGTCAGGGCGCCGAGTACGGCGCCGCGCCGTCCGCCGGTCGCGTTGCCGATGACACCCGAGGCGGCTCCCGTCATGAAGTGGGCGACGATGCCGGGGATGATGATGGTGCCGCCGACGGCGACGAGGATGCCCATGCCTATGAGTCCGCCGACGAAGCTGGCCAGGAAGCCGACGAGTACGGCGTTCGGGGCGAAGGTGAAGACGATCGGGACGTCCAGTGCGGGCCTGGCGTTGGGCACCAGCTTCTCCGAGATGCCCTTGAAGGCCGGGATGATCTCGGCGAGGACGACGCGGACACCGGCGAGGATGATGAACACGCCCGCGGCGAACTTGCCGGCCTGCATGATCGCCCACAGGACGTACCACTGGCCGTTGCTGAGCTCGCCCTCGACG
This sequence comes from Streptomyces sp. NPDC048565, assembly GCF_040650935.1. NCBI lineage: Bacteria > Bacillati > Actinomycetota > Actinomycetes > Kitasatosporales > Streptomycetaceae > Streptomyces > Streptomyces sp. NPDC048565. The sequence continues at coordinate 56,493 of NZ_JBEZIH010000009.1, read as the reverse complement.
TAGCCGGGGCCCGCCACCAGCGTGACCAGCAGGTAGATGACGCCCATGGAGCTGGCGATGACGACGGTGGTGTCACGCAGGAAGCCGAGACCCTTGGGTATCTTCAGGTCCTCGGTGGACTTGGAGCGGTCACCGAGGAACTTGGCGACGAGGCCGCTGGTGGCGATGCCGAAGTTCCCGGTGTGACCGAGCGCGACGGTGTCGTTCTTGGTGACCTTGCGCATCCAGGGCTGGACGAGCGCCGGCGACAGGGTGGTGATCAGGCCCTGGGCGAGGGAGCCCCAGAGGATGGCCTGCCAGGTGCTGAAGCCGTTCGCGATGAGGATGACGGCGACCATGGCCGCCAGGTACAGGGCGACATGCCCCGACATGTAGATGAACTTGAACACGGTGAGCCGGGCCAGCAGCACGTTCACGATCATGCCGAAGAAGAAGATCAGCGCGGCCTGGGAGCCGTAGTCGGTGAGCACCTTGCCGACGATGGCCTCGTTGTTGGGCACCACGCCCTGCACCCCGAAGGCGTGCTGGAACATGTCGCCGAACGGGGTCAGGGCGCCGGAGACGACGTCGGCGCCGGCCGCGAGGACGAGGAAGCCGACGAAGGCCTTGATGGTCCCCTTGACGGTGTCGGAGGCGGACTTGCGCTGGAGCACCAGGCCCAGCAGGGCGATCAGGCCGATGATGACGGATGGCTCACGGAAGACATCCAGAAGACTGTCCAGAACGCTGTTCACAGACAACGCCTCTCTTCGGGCACGACGAGGCGGCGTGCGGGGAAGTGGTGGGTGCCGGGTTCGGCGCGGATCGACGTGGGGCGGTGCCGGGGCCGACGGCCGCCCGTGAACGTACGGGAGAAACGTTTCTGCTGATCAGTGGGGACCGCTGTGCGTCAGGCGAGACCGTGGCGTGCGGCCGCTTCCTTCACCGCGCCGCGCAGCTCGTCCATGTCGATGATGCTGTTCAGCACGACCACGTCACCCAGACCCTGGACGGCGTCCTCCAGGTCCTTCGCGACGAAGAACACGTCCGCGCTGTCGGGGCCGGCGGAGCTGATGTCGGAGTGCTCGACCGTGACGCCCTGGAGCCCCAGTTCGCGTACGACGGTCTCGATGTTCATGCGCACCATGAAGCTGCTGCCCAGTCCGGTGCTGCACATCGCCAGGAACTTCATTCTGAGTCCTCGAATTCTTTGATCAGTGTGACTACCTCGGGCGCCGAGGCCGCGTCGCGCAGGGCTTGGCGGGTCCCGGCGTCCGAGAGGATGCGCGCGAGGGAAGCCATGGCGCGCATGTGCGCGTCGGCGTCCGCCGCCGCGAAGCAGAAATAGAGGTCGACCGCGTGCTCGGGCAGGCCGAGCAGTGGGGCCGGCTCCCGCAGGCGGAGCATGGAGATACCGGTGCGCACCACCCCGTGCTCGGGCCGGGCGTGCGCGAGGGCGATGCCGTGGCCGAGGTCGATGTAGGTGCCGCCGGCCGTGATCGAGTCGAGCATGGCCTGGACGTACTCGGGGGTGACGTCTCCGGCCTCCACCAGCGGACGGGCGACCCGGGTGACAGCTTCCTGCCAGGTCAGTTCGTCCTGGGTGAAGTGGATGTTCTGCTCGGGGAGAAGGCGACTGAGCATGCGTGCTCCACAGGGGGTGCGGGGGAAGGCGGGCGTGGTCGACTAATCGGAGTCGGCCACGATGTCGAAGGACAGTTCCGCCGCGTGCGGCAGGAACTTCGATGTGCCGAAGATGACGGGTTTCTGCCCCGGCTCGAACACGCGCGATGTGGCCAGCAGCAGAGGTGTGTCCTCGGCCACTTCCAGCAGCTCCGCCTCCCGCGCGTCGCACCGGTGCAGTCCGACGACGATCTCGTTGCGGACGAGCAGCACGTCGTGGCGGGCCCGCAGGTGGGCGTACAGGGAGGAGGAGGTGAAGTCCGAAGTGAGGACGTCGGGGAACCGGTCCTCATCGACATAGGACTCGGCCAGGTGGTGCACCGTGCCGTTCACGCTGCGCAGCCGCTCCAGGCGGATGACCGAGGCGGCGGGACTGACACCGAGCGCGGCGGCGAGGCGGCTGCCCGCCCGTTCGCTCCGCTGCTCCGTCACCCTGGAGGTGACGGTGTGCCCCTGTCTGGTGAGCTGGGTGTGAAAGCCGGTCACCTCGTTCACGAACCGCTCACGGTGCTTGAGGTTGTAGCGAGGGTGGCTCACGAAGGTGCCACGGCCGTGCTCGCGCACCAGGTAGCCGTCCTGGACGAGTTCGTCCACGGCCCGGCGCAGCGTGATGCGGCTCACGTCGTACTCGCTGCACAGGGTGCCCTCGGCGGGCAGTCGCTCCCCCACGGGAAGGCTCTGCACACGCCGCAGGAGGTGGTCGCGCACTTGTACATACTTATGCCCGGCCATCCACGACCTCCTTGTCGGGCTTACATGTCATCGAGACATCATGATGACTACAGGACATTCGATGAGTCAATAGTAGACACCTAAACGAAATCTTCGGGTGCTCGATGCCCTTGCTGCCCTCTGTGGTCGCCACCAGCACGCTTCTGGCCTGGTGTGATGCCTCGTAGGGCCTCGATGCGACCCCCCTGGTGCCGATGCGGAGGAGTGGGTTACGTTTCCTGAAGTCATCATGACGTCATGCTCTCTGCAAGGAGTCTTCGTGGTTCTCTCAACAGCACGGTCGACACGGTCACCTGAGGATTCCCCCGCTGGGAGGCGTGTGTTCGGCGCGGCGGACACACGGGCCGTCGCTGTGGCGCGGGCCCTGGCGGTGGACGCCGTCGAGGCCGCGGGTTCAGGACACCCGGGCACGGCGCTGGCCCTCGCGCCCGTGGCGCACCTGCTGTTTCAGCGGCATGTCCGGCACGACCCGGCGGACCCCGCCTGGGAGGGCAGGGACCGCTTCGTGCTGTCCTGCGGCCATGCGAGCATCCTTCAGTACACACAGCTCCACCTGACCGGATACGGGCTGGAGTTGGACGACCTGCGCCGCTTCCGCCGGCTCGGTTCACTGACGCCCGGTCACCCCGAGTACCGGCACACCGCCGGCGTCGAGACGACAACCGGTCCGCTGGGCCAGGGTGTTGCCACCGCGGTGGGCATGGCGATGGCCCTCAAGCGGGACGAGAACCGGCTGGCCGGCGCGGACACCTCACCCGAGGGCCCCGCGGGCCGCACCGTGTGGGTGCTGTGCTCCGACGGCGACCTCCAGGAGGGCATCTCCTACGAGGCCGGCGCGCTCGCTGGCCGGCACCGCCTGGACAACCTGGTCGTCGTCTGGGACGACAACGACATCCAGATCGAGGGCCCCACCGGCCTGACGACACATGAGGACACGGCGGCCCGGTTCCGGGCGCAGGGCTGGTTCGTGCAGACGGTCGGCCTCGGTGCCGACGGCGACGTGGACACCGACGCCCTCGACCTGGCCCTCGGCGCCGCACGTGCGGAGACCGGCCGGCCCAGCTTCATCGCCCTGAAGTCGCAGATAGCCTTCCCCGCTCCGAACGCCGTCAACACGCCGGCGTCGCACGGCGCTCCGCTGGGTGCCGCCGAAGCCGCTGCGGTAAAGGAACTGCTCGGCGTCGAAGGCGAGTTCAGCGTCCCCGTGGACGTACTGCAGCACACGCGCAAAGCCCTCACGCGCGGCGCCGAACTGCACGCCGCCTGGGACAGGGAGCTGGCCCGCTGGGCGGCCGAGCACCCCGACGTCGCGCAGGCCCGCGCACATGCCGTCCAACCGCTGGACCCGGCCGCCGCCGCAGCGGTACTTCCGCACTTCGAGCCCGGGAGCACCGTCGCCCCGCGCGACGCCTCGGGCAAGGTCATCCAGGCGCTGGCAGAAGCGCTGCCCAGGCTGTGGGCCGGGTCCGCCGACCTCGGGGACAGCAACCGTACGACCATCAAGTCCGGCGGGTCGTTCCTGCCGGCGGACGACGCCGACCCTCAAGGCCCGTCGGGGCGCAACATCCACTGGGGCGTGCGCGAACACGCGATGGCGGCGGCCCTCAACGGCATCGCCCTGGTGGGGTACGACACCCCCTTCGCCGGCACCTTCCTGGTGTTCAGCGACTACCAGCGCCCCTCCCTGCGCCTCGCCGCCCTCATGAAGCTGCCCGTGGTCCACGTCTGGAGCCACGACTCCGTCGCGTTGGGCGCTGACGGCCCCACCCACCAGCCGGTCGAGCACCTCGCCGCCCTGCGTGCCATGCCGGGGCTCGCCGTGGTCCGGCCGGCCGACGCCACCGAGACCGCTGCCGCCTGGCTCAGCGCCCTGAGCTGCCGGGGTCCGGTGGGCCTTGCCCTCGCCCGACAGGGCCTGCCCGTCCTCCCGACACCGTCCGAGACGGTCCGGGAGGGGGTCGCACGTGGCGCCTACGCGGTGACGGACGCTCAAGAGAGTGCCGACGTGGTCCTGATGGCCAGCGGTAGCGAAGTCACGCTTGCCATGGCGGCGCGACGCCTTCTCGCCGAGCGCGAGATCACGGCCAGGGTCGTCTCGGTGCCCTGCCTGGACTGGTTCATGCAGCAGGACGCCGACTACCGGGACAGTGTGCTCCCGCCGTCCGTCCGCGCCCGTGTGGTCGTCGAGGCGGGAACCGCCTTCGGCTGGCACGGCCTGCTCGGTGAACACGGCCGCGCCGTGACCGTGGACGACTTCGGTACGTCGGCTCCGGCGGACGACGCCATGGCCGCGGTCGGCCTCACCGAGGACGCGGTGGTCGAGGCAGCTCTCACGTCACTCGCCGCTGCCGCCGGTCGCTGACCAGGCGTCCGCACGGGACCACTCACGTGGATCCCTGCCACACCAACACCCGTCATACAGAGGGAGACTTGCCATGCCGGAACGTACCGTCACGATCGGCGCGCGCAGCGGACTGCACGCTCGGCCCGCCACCGCCTTCGTCCGGGCGGCGGCCGAACAGAACATGCCGGTGACCATCTCGCGCGAGGGCGGCAGCCCCGTATCGGCCAACAGCCTGCTGTCGGTACTGGCGCTGGGGGCCGGGCACGGCGACGCGGTCACCCTGGCTGCCGAGGGAGAGGGCGCGGCGGACGCGCTGGACACGTTGGCCGCGCTGCTGCTCCAGGACCACGACGTCTGAGGCGTGTTCCGAAGGTCCCGCCTGCCCGGCACTCCGCAGAACCGCTCCGCCCGCCGCGCCCCTGGACGCGGCGGGCGGCCGTCGAACGCACCGCATCACGAAGCGAGGCAATGTTGAACACGCATGCGCAGATCGCGTTGAGAAACGCCCAGCTTGTCATCTTCGACTGCGACGGCGTCCTGGTGGACACCGAACGCATCGGCCCCGAAGTCGTGGCGGCCATGGCCACGGAGGCCGGCTGGCCCCTGAGCCCCGCAGAGGTACGCCGCCGGTTCCTGGGTCGCCCCGAGAGCTACCTCTACGAACAGATACGCGGCCACGCCACCGCTCCCGTCGGCCCGGAGTGGCTGACCGAGTACCGCACGAGGTTCCGTGACGCGTTCGCCGCGCGGCCACGGACGATGCCCGGCGTGGGCGAGTTGCTGGATCACCTCGACGCGCGAGGCCTGCCCTACTGCGTCGCTTCGAGCGGCAGTCACGAGCGCATAGCGCACTCGCTGTCGGTCACCGCGCTCCAGGACCGGTTCGCCGGGCGCGTCTACAGCGCCGATGACGTGTCCCTCGGCAAGCCGGCGCCCGACCTGTTCCTGCACGCGGCCCGGGCGATGGGTCACCCGCCGGAACGATGCCTGGTGATCGAGGACAGTCCGGCGGGCGTGGACGCGGCGCTCGCCGCGGCGATGCGGGTCGTCGGCTACACCGGAGGCCCCACCGAGGCCGACGCGCTGGCACATGCGGATCTGGGAGTCATCTCATCCATGACCCAGCTGGTGGCGGCCTCGTCGCACGACCTCGACGCGGGAAACGAAATTCCCTAGTGCCCGGGCTCGCCGGGCCCGGTCTTCATATGGGCAGGCGCCAGGGCGCGAAGGGCGTGATAGCCGGTGATCACCACGAGCGTGCCCAGCGCGATGCCGCTCAGCTCGAAGTTGTCGGTGATCTTCAGGCTGACGCCGCCGACGCCGATGATGATGCCCGCTGCGGCCGGCACGAGGTTGAGGGGACTGCGCAGGTCCACACCGGCGTTCAGCCAGATCTGGGCGCCCAGCAGGCCGATCATGCCATAGAGGATGACCGTGATCCCGCCGAGCACCCCACCGGGGATCGCGGCGACGACCGCGCCGAACTTCGGGCAGAGACCGAAGAGCAGAGCGAAGCAGGCCGCGGCCCAGTAGGCGGCCGTGGAGTAGACCCGGGTCGCCGCCATCACCCCGATGTTCTCGGAGTACGTGGTGTTCGGCGGGCCGCCGACTGCCGTGGACAGCATCGAGGCGGCGCCGTCGGCGGCGATGGCGGTGCCCAGCTTGTCGTCGAGCGAGTCGCCGGTCATCTCGCCGACGGCCTTCACATGCCCGGCGTTCTCGGCGATCAGCGCGATGACGACCGGCAGCGCGACGAGGATCGCTGACCACTGGAAGCTGGGTGCGTGGAAGGACGGCAGCCCGATCCAGTCCGCGTCCGCCACGGCCGACAGGTCCAGCCGCCAGTGGTCGACGGCCGCGGCGCCGCCGGCCGGGGAGTGGATCTTCCCGAAGACCAGGTCGAGGACCCAGGACAGGACGTACCCGAAGACCAGCCCGAGAAAGATCGCGATGCGCGAGAAGAACCCGCGCAGGCAGACCACGGCAAGACCGGTGAACAGCATCACCAGCAGGGCCGTCCACTGGTCCTGGGGCCAGTACGTCGACGCGGTGACGGGTGCCAGGTTGAAGCCGATCAGCATCACGACGGCGCCGGTCACCACGGGGGGCATCGCCGCGTGGATGATCCGCGCGCCGAACCGCTGCACCATGAGCCCCACCAGGAACAGCACGGCACCGACCACGAGGACCGCGCCCGTGACCGTGGCGCTGCTGCCCCCACTGGCCCGGATCGTGGCGGCCACTCCCACGAAGGAGAGCGAGCACCCCAGATAGCTGGGCACCCGGCCCCGCGTCGCGAGCAGGAAGATGGCGGTGGCGACACCGGACATCATGATGGCGAGGTTCGGGTCGAGGCCCATCAGGACGGGCGCCACGAAGGACGCGCCGAACATCGCCACCACGTGCTGGGCGCCCAGGCCGAACGTACGGGGCCAGGAGAGCCGCTCGTCGGGACGCACGACGGCTCCCGGGGCGGGAGTCTTTCCGTCGCCGTGCAAGGTCCAGCGCACGCCGAGGCCGCCCATGGTCGCTCCCTGATTGATGTCTGCGGTACGCCCTGGGGGTCCATCCGCGGAAAAAGATCAGGCCCATGGTAGACGGGCCGGCGCGGTGGACCGCGCCCGGCCGTCAGTCTCGCGCCGGCCGTCAGTTTCCCGCCGGGCGTCAGTCTCCCGCCGGGCTTCTGGACGGGGCCGGCTGCGGGACGCTGCCCTCGGCGACCTTGCGGTCACCGGCCCGCAGTACCTGCGCGCCCAGGACCAGCCCGAACGCCAGCACCGTCACCAGGCCGAACGACACGAGCAGCGAGGTCGCCTCCGCCAGGGAGCCGATCGCGGACGGGGCGATGAGTCCGGAGGTGTACGTGATGGTGGCGACACCCGCGATGGCCCGGCTCGGGTTCGTGCCGCTGCGCCCGGCCGCGGCGAACGCCAGGGGGACGACGACCGCCACACCGAGGCCCATCAGCCCGAAGCCGCAGAGCGCGAGGGCCGGGCCGGGGGCCAGGACCACGAGCAGTCCGCCGGCCGTGGCCAGGACGCCTCCGACGCGTACGGTCCGTACCGCTCCGAAGCGGTCGACGATCTTGTCGCCCGCGATCCGGGCGATGGCCATCGTGAGGGCGAACGCCGTGGTCGAGGCCGCGGCGAGCCCGGCCGAACTCCCCATGATGTCCTTGAGATAGACGGCCGACCAGTCCAGGCTGGCCCCCTCGGCGAACACCGCGCAGAAGCCCACCGCTCCGATGACCAGCGCCGACTTCGGCGGCAGGGTGAAGCGCGGCGGCGGCTCCGCGTCGGGCGCGCTGCGCAGGTCGAGGACGCCCTGGCAGGCGGCCAGGCCGAGCGCCGTGAGCACCAGTGCGGCCAGGGTGTGGTGCAGCCTGGCGTCGGCTCCGATGTGCGCCGCGACGGTGCCCGCCGCCGAACCGGTCAGGGCGCCCACGCTCCACATACCGTGCAGCCCGGACATGATCGACTTGTCGAGCCGGTTCTCCACCTCGACACCGAGCGCGTTCATCGCCACGTCCGACATTCCCGCGCACGCCCCGTACACGAACAGCGCGAGGCAGAGCGTGAGCAGATTCGGGGCCAGAGCCGGCAGGACGAGCGCCAGGGTCCACAGCGCCAGCAGCCCGCGCAGGGCCGTTCTGGCGCCGAAGCGGTGACTGACGCTGCCCGCCAACGGCATCGCCAGCGACGCGCCGATGGCGGGGAAGGCGAGGGCCAGACCGAGCTGGCCGGCGCTCACCGAGGCATGGTCCTGGATCCAGGGGACCCGGGTGGCGAAGCTGCCGGTCACGGCCCCGTGCACGGCGAAGACCGCGGCGACCGCGTACCTGGCCCGTCTGATCCGGTCCATGCCGAAGACGGGGACCGCTGGATCCTCTGTCATACGCCGTGCCCTCCCCTGGAATTCCGGCCCGCCGCCGGTGTCCCGGCGCCGCGTCGCGCAGTGCAGGAGCGTAAACTATCAGGAACCCTGCCTGATAAATAACCCATGGGCGGCGGTCCATCAGCGATCTGGAAGGATCCCGGCATGCCCGCATCCCCGAGCACCGCCCGGGCCATCAACGACCGGCTCGCCCTGCGGCTCCTCCAGCAGGACGGCCCGCTGACGGCCACTCAGCTGAAGGCCCTGACCGGCCTGTCCCGCCCTACGGTCGCCGATCTGGTGGACCGGCTCCAGGACGCCGGCCTGGTCCGGGTCGTCGGGGAGAGCGGCGCGGCCCGCCGCGGACCCAACGCCAGGCTGTACGGGATCGTCGCCGACCGGGCCCACCTCGCAGCCCTCGACGTACGCACGGACAGCGTCGCCGTGGTCGTGGCTGATCTGCTCGGCACCACGCTCGCCGAGGCCACCCTGCCGATAGGCGGCGACACCGGGACGCGGCCCGCCGTCGAGCGCGCCGTGGCGATGCTGGAGCGCACCGCCCGTACGGCGGGCACCGCCCCGCTGCACAGCGTCGGCATCGGGGCCCCCGGCCTGATCGACCCGGTCACCGGCGAGCTCAGGAACACCGCGGGGCTCCCCGCCTGGCACGGGGGCCTGGTCAGGGAGCTCCAGCAGCGGCTCCCCGCCACCGTCCTCGTGGAGAACGAGACCAACCTCGCCGCCGTCGCGGAACACCGCATCGGAGCCGCCCAGGACCGCGACACCTTCGTACTGCTCTGGCTCGGCCACGGCATCGGCGCCGCCGTGATGCTCGACGGGAAGCTGCGCCGCGGCGCCTCGGGCGGCGCAGGGGAGATCGGCTTCCTGCCGGTGCCCGGCACCTCCGGGGTCCCGTCGGCGGTCAACTGCGAGGGAGGCTTCCACTCCCTGGCGGGTTCGGCCGCCGTCTGCAGGCTGGCCGAGGAACACGGCATCGCCGCATGGGACCCCACGGCCGGCGCCGCGCAGGAGCAGGACCCCGCCGCCGCGTACGCCGTCCGGGCCGCGCTGCGCGCCGAGGGCGGGGGAGTCGAGGCCTTCCTGGCAGCGCTCGCCGACCGGCTGGCGCTCGGAGCCGCCGCAGTCGTCTCCGTCCTCGACCCCGGCTGCCTGGTCCTCGCCGGCGAGGTCGGCCGCGCCGGCGGCGAAGCGCTCGCCGCGCGGGTGGAGGAGCGACTGGCCCGGATGTCCCCGCTGCGCACGGAGGTCAGGGCGGGGACACTGGGCGGCGGCGCGGTCCTGAGCGGCGCGCTGTACGCGGCGCGCGAGGCCGCGCAGGAGGCGCTGTTCGGCGCGGGGGGATGAGGGGGCTGGCGGGGGCGGGTGCACTTTTCGATTCACGCTTGGGAGGGCTCCGCGCAGCGATCCCGAGGTCGAGGACCTCCACCGTCCTGTCCTGCGCGACCAGGATGTTTCCCGGCTTGAGGTCATGGTGGATGACGGGCACCTCGTGGGCGTACGACGACACGGTGCGACCAGCGCGGGCCTGCCGCCGGACCATCTTCACGGCGGCGGGCGGTCCAGCAGGGCGTCGGAACCACGCCACATGTCGCCCATGCCGCCGCTGTTGAGCTCCTCCATGAGTTCGTACCGCCCGGCGATCGGCTGCTCCGGCACTTGCCCCGTTTGTGCGTGCGCTGGTGGCCGACGCGTGTTGGTGTGCGGACCCGACATGGTGCGGCAAGTTGCTCCGGGCGGCGATCGTGAGTCCAGCGAAGCTGGGGGCGCGTACTTTTCGGTCCTGGAGGAAGAGCGCCTGGTCGTCAATAGACCAAGCTCCTGGTGGGCGTGGACGATCTTGGCCCGAAGCCTGCCCACCAGGAGATTCGTCGTTACGCAGAGCTGCCAGACTCGAAGTCAACATGCCGAGGTCCGACAAGCTCACTCAGCGCTCGCGAGTAGCGTCTTCCCGCAGTGTCCTTGCAATTTCAATATCTTGCTGAAGTGCACTGAGGCGTGGAGGTGTTCTCGAGTCGTCGAGGACAACGGCGTGGAGGCGTTCGCCGACCTGCGGGGAGGAAGTACCCGCAGAATGCCAGGACGGATGCTTCACCTGGTCGATGAATCCGGTAGCGCTGGAGCCAACTACTTTGGCTATTGAACCGACAGGTGCTACTGCCGTGATGATCACGTCGACCTCTTGGTTATTGATTAGATTCATTAAGGGCCTCCAAAGATTGGTTCCCAAGATCTATTGCGAGTCAATTCGTTAAATCTTTCTAGCTTGTCAACTGGTATCGGGAATTCAATTCGAACGGCCCCGCCGGGGCCATTCCTGTCGTGCACTTTGGCGTATTCTGCAAACTCGGAAAGGAATGATGGGTGCATGTCGTATCGCACAACTCCCTTGGCGAAATTGATGCCATTAGGTCCCGCGTACTCCGCTGCAACACCACGTTCGCCGAAATATATCTTGCCGTCGGACAGGATGCCGCCGCCAATGTCTACCCCCGGAACGTGGTTCGCCGGATTTGGCCCGTGGTCGAGTTCATACTGAGCGTCCACTGCTTTGGGTGCACGGTAGATGGGGACTGAGTCCGAATAATCGGTGGGGGCGAGGCCGAGTGCATCAGTCCAGGTTGCCGGATTGTGGACGTAGGTATTCGCGTTGAGGGCAGGCGTGATGCCTAATGGGTCTGGCGTGAGGTATCGGGCGGTTTCAGGGTCGTACGTGCGGAAATAATTGTAGTGGAATCCGGTTTCCGCATCAAATTGCTGACCGGGGAATCGGAGGGGAGTGAAAGTTGAACTCGACCTTTTCCATGTTGTAGCGCCCCACAGGGTGCTGCGGGTACGCCATGCAAGATTACCCGACTCATCAACGAGCTCGGCGGGGGTTCCGACGAGATCGGTGATGATGGAGAAGAAGCGCTCATCAACGGTTTCTTGTAGATTGTCAGCGGATAGGGCGCGTTCAAGCTGCGCCAGCGGACGCAGTCCCTGATGTTCCCACGTCAAAGCGATCGGGTGCGGAAGGCCCTCGCTTCTGGTGACCTGCTCGCAGACAGCTGTCCCATCCCAGGTGAATGTGGTTTGTTCCGAAGGGATGAGGCTGCCGGTAGTGAAGCAGCGCTTGTCGACGCGTCGCCCCAATGGGTCGTACCGGTAGCGCCAGACCGCCCCGTCAGGCGTGGTCACCGAGCGCATGCGGTTCTCGGCGTCCCACTCGTATCGCCAGGTATCCGGTTTCCTGGACAGCCGGACTTTCTGGCGGAGAGTTACGCGACCGAGTGCGTCGTGTTCGTACCGGATATCGCCCGCGCGTGTGATCGCGGTGCCGGAGTAAGTGCGAGAGCCGGTCGCCTTTTTGCCGGGATGTGTCGCCGGCCATGAGGCTTCGGTCTGGTTGCCAGCCGAATCATAGGTGTAGCGTTCCGTCCAATTCGGCGCCTGGACACTGGTGACACGGCCGGCCGGATCGAGGTCGTAGATCTTCGTACCAGCCAGTTGGTCGGTGAGTCCGGTGAGGTGACCGTCGGCGCGGTAAGCGTAGTCACGGCGTTGGATGCCGCGGCCTGCCCCGGTGATCTCTTGGGTGGTGAGGCGGCCCATCGGGTCGAACCGTGAAGTCAGACTGACGCTGTCGCCGATGTGGCGGCCGACCTCCCTGCCCGCCGCATCGTGTTCGAAGGTGAGGACGCGGCCGGAAGTGGTGAGTGAGGTGCCCCGTCCTGCGGCATCGTAGGTCCAGGTGCTGGCCGCGCCGCTCGGGGTGGTGCGGCCGATGCGTCGTCCGAGCCGGTCGTACTCATAAGTCATCGTCCGGCCGTTGACGGTCTCGGACTTGAGACGTCCGTGGCGGTCGTGGAGGTAGGTGATGGTGGCGTCCGCGTTGACAACCCTGGCGAGCTTGTCGGAGAAGTCGTAGGAGAGGCTCGTGATTGAGCCTGCGGCGTTCTTGGATACGACTCGGTCCAGGCTGTCCCGCTCGTAGTGGATGGTCCGGCCGAGGGCATCGGTGCGCGTGGTCAGACGGCCTGCCGCGTCGCGGTGGTAGGAAAGTGTGCGGTTGTCGAAGTCTGTTTCGGTGGCGAGAAGCCCGGCGGCGTCGTAGGTGTAGTTCCAGGTCAGGCCCTGGGGATTGAGGACCTGTGTAAGACGGAGTTCGTGGTCATGGGTGAACTCGTAGCGCACGCCGTCCGGCCCGGTACGGGCGGTCATGAGGTCGAAGTGCGTGTATTCGAAGTGGGAGGTGCCTCCCATGGCATCGGTGTGGGTGAGGCAGTTGCCCTCGCCGTCGTACGTCCAGAACTGTGTGGTGCCGTCCGCATCGGTACGGCGGGACAGTTTGCCTTCGACGGTCCATTGGAGGTGGGTGACCGCGCCAAGGGGATCAGTGAGCATGACAGGACGACCGAAGGCGTCTCTCGTGATCTTGGACGTTGCGCCGAGCGGGTCCGCAATCTCGACGGGCAGGCCGGCAGGGTTGCTGCGGATGTGAGTTGTATGTCCGAGGCCGTCCGTCACCGAAGTCGCGTGGCCGGCCGCGTTGTAGGTCGTCCGTGTCACGGTGCCGGACGGGCCGATGACGGCGAGACGGTTTCCGCGCTCGTCCCACTCCTGTCGGACGACGGTCCGGTCGGGGTTGGTGACACGGATCGGCAGCCTCAGGTCGTTGTACTGGGCGGACGTTTGCCGGCCGTCCGGTCGGACCGCGCAGGTCAGCTGGCCTGACTCGTCGTACTCGAAGCGGTTGGTGCGGCCGAGTGGGTCCGTCCGGGACAGCAGGCGGTTGTAGCGGTCGCGTTCGAAGCGCGTTGTGGCGCCCAGCGGATCGGTCTCGGAAACCACTTGGCAGTTGTCAGTGACGACGTAGCGGTGGACGGCCCCGCTGCTGTTGGTGACAGTCGTGACGCGCATCCCGGTCTCGGGATCCGTGTCGTCGTAGTCCAGGCGGAGGGCCATGTGACCTGCGGCTCCGCCTTCGGCTATGCACCGGTCCTGGTCGTCGTAGGCGTATTCGTATCGGCTGTCGTTGGTGTCGGTCCAGGACGTGACCCGACCACAGTGGTCGTAGGCGAACCGAAGTGGGAGTCCTGAGGAGTTGACGACCTCGGTGAGATGGCCTTCGGTGTAGCGGTAGCGGAGGATTTCCTGGTCGGAACCGTTCTGGGCGGCCCCTACGAGGTGGAGTGCGGTGATCCGGTCTTCGCTCGTGGTGAGCTTGAGGTGATAGCCGGCACCGTGGATGATCCCGGACGGAGCTCCGGTCTCTTCGTCGTACTCGAACTGGATCCAGTTGCCATTGCGGTCGTCGATCTGCACGAGCAGCGCGACCGTCCCGGAAAGCGGGCTGAAGTGCCGTATTCGGCCGCTGTCCGGATCAGTGATCGTGTAGTGGCCCGTGGCGTCCACGTCGAGGGGCCAGCGGGGGCCGTGGCTCGGCATGACCGGCACGCCTGGTGCGGGGTGTGGGTAGGAGAGCAGCAGGCCGTCCTCGCATACGAAGACGATGCCCTGGGAGTCGATCTCCAGCCGTTGGTCTGCCGTGGAGGACCATGAGGGACCGAACCAGCGCCCTGCACGGTAGTTGGAGGCGACCCGGCGGCGGAAGATCAACGGGAGTGTTCCCGGGAGAGCGATGTCTGTCTGCGGCAGGTACATCGTCCCGGTAGCCAGATCGACCGGATCGGTGGGGTCCTTCTCCACACCCTTGTCCGGCTTCGAGGTCTTCGCCGGATTCTCTACACTCCTCCGGGCAGCACTCTCTGCCCCGTCCTTCAGTCCATGGCGAGCGAGCCCCTTGATCAGGCCGCCGCCCTTTGTGCCGATGAGTTCGGGGACGAGGCGGCCGAGGAATTCGGAGGGGTCGCCCTTGGCCGCGTCCCAGGCGTTCTTCAGCGCGCGGTCGGGGTTCGCGGCGGTGGACGCGAGGCCGGCGAGCGTCATGTTGACGCCCTTGTAGTACTCGGCCGGGTGCGTCAGGTTGTACGGGTCTTGCGGATTGACCGAGCGGACGAAATTCACCAGTCCCGCGGTGCCCTTGATGACGCCGCCGCCGAAGTGGGCCAGTTCCATGCCCTGGCCGACCCCGTAGTCGATCAACTCCTGCTTGGCCCGGTCCAGGCCTGTCGGCTCCTTCGGGGCGTGCGCCATCGCGGCGGTGATCGCACCCTTGGCCGTCTCGGCCGCGTCGTCACGTGCCCGCCGGGCGCGCTGAAGAATCTCCTGCGCGTGCCGGCGCTTGGCTGCTCCCGGGTCGGAGAACTCTCCCGGGTGCGGGAGGGGGTGGTCGGTGTTGCGGACCGCGTTGTACGCCTCGGCCTTCTCCTTGAAGGCGGCTGCCGCAGTCTCGTAGTCCTGCTTGCCCTCTTTGTAGAGAGCGATCGCCTCGCCCGCCTTGGCCTGCGCGCTGGTGACCGCCCCCGCGTACGTCTCCAGGGCCTTGGCCGCATCCTCGAACGCGTCCGCCGCACGCAGCCAGTCGGTGGGCAGCGTCTGGAACTTGGCGCGGAAGGCGTCGGCGGCCTCGCCCTTCCAGTGACCGGAGTCGAGCTTCTTCATCCCGCTGCCGACGAGATCGAACGCCTTCTGGAAGTCCTGGAGGTTCTTCACCGCCGTGCTGATCTTCTCCGGGCGCCCGTGGATCAGCTCGTCGGCTTCCTCGCTATGACCGAGCTGCTGCTCCCTGACGTCCGCGCCCAGCGAAGACGCGGTCTCGTCGCCCCAGTCCTCGACCTTGTCGGCCCACTGGTCGGCACCGACCTTCTCCAGACCCGAGCCGAGCACATCGGTGCCCACGTCGATCCCCGTGCCGACGACCTTCTTGCCCTTGTCGTAAAGATCGCCCGCACCGTCGTACAGATCCCCGGCGAACCCCCTCCAGTCCACCATCAGTGACTCTCCCCCCACCGCGGCTCTTCAGCCTGATCGAGGATCTCCTGGGAGGGATCGAGCTGCTCCTTCAGCCGCTCATCCGTCGCGTCCCGCACTGTCGGATCGAGTAGCCCGTTGCGTTCCATCGAGTCGAGCAGGGCGTCGTCCACGTCGTAGGCGGTGTCCTTCCAGGTCTGTTTCACCTCGGCCTGGGCGGTGTCCCACGACTCGCGGCTGTAGTCCGCGTTGTCGAAGGCGGACTGGGTGCTGATCGTGTCCCAGCTCATCCCCTTGACGTCGTCCTCGGAGGCATGCGGGTTGCCGTTCAGGGAGTTCACGCCGATCTTGATCGAGTCCTTGACGTACTGCTCCTGCTCCGCGAAGGAACCCGCCGACAGTCCGACACCAAGAGCGAAGCCGTTCCCCTTCTGGGTCAGGGCCCGTACACCCCACTCCCAGCGGTCGCAAAACGTCTTGAACTCCGATGTCAGCCCGCCGTGCCCCAACTCCAGCCCCGACAACGCCAGATCCGAGAACCCACGGCCCACCGACGCCTCGCCGATGAACCCGAGTTCCTTCAACTCCGCGTGCGCCAGATCGATCCCCTTCGCGATCTCGGCCAACGCCTCCGGCGGAACCTGAAGATCCCCGATTTCCCCGCTCACTGCATCCCCCCGAGATCCACCGCAACCGCGTCCGGCACGATGCCCGCCACCGGCGGGAACAACATCCCGCCGGCCGTACTGCCCGCATCCAGCGCCACCCCAGCAGGGCCTGGCAGCAGAGGCACCATCACATCCAGCAACCGCGCACCCAGAATGGCCTGATACGTCCACTCCCGCCCGGCTTCACCCCGGGCGAGCGCGAACCGGGCCAGCGCCTCCTCGTCCGAGAAGGCGCAGATCCAGCGGACGCCGTTCTGCTCCGCCGACCACAGGTCACCGGCCTCGTCCAGCGGCACCAACACCGCCGTACGTCTGAACTCACCCAGCAGCACTGCAAACTCGCGGCGGGCCGCACGCGCCTGGTCCTGTTCGGCCTCTGCCGACGTCATAGGGGGAGTTCGCTCGGGGGGCGGCCCGGAAAGATCATCCAGGTCCGCCAGCCGTGACCGCCTACGCTGCTGCTCCGGTATCCCGTCCCCACCCGTGGTCATGCGCAGGATCATCACACGCACGGATTTTCGAGTGCAACGTGACCGCGCCTACTGGCTGGATCCTGATGCTTCGAGCGCGGGGAGCACTTCCAGGACCGCCCACACCGTCTTGCCCGGCCCGTCCGCGCAGGGATACCAGCCCCAGCGGTCGGAGAGGGCTGCGACCAGTAGGAGGCCGCGACCGCCCTCCTGGTCGGGCGAGGCTGGGTCAGTGGGGGAGGGGAGGCGTTCGCCCCGGGTGTCGGTGACCTCGATGCGGATGGCCGTGCCTTCGGCGGACAGGCGGAGGCGGAAGTCGCGGCCGGACACTTGACCGTGGCGCACGGCGTTGCTGCTGAGTTCGGCAACCGTCAGCGTCGTGCGCGTCGCTCCCGTACGGGATGCCCCAGGTGTCGAGGCGTTCACCGGCCAGGTGACGTGCAAGGCGGGCGCCCCGCGGGGTGGAACTGAAACGCATCGTGAAGTGGTGCCAGGGGAAACGGGTGCGAGGGGTACGGGCCGGGCGTACAGGAAGGGGCGGTTGCGTGCTGGTCATGCCTCAACGGTGCTCCGCTGTTGCCCTACGTGACCAGAGGTGACGCGCTGTCGTGGGGTGGCTGTACGTGGCGTGTGCAGGGCCTGTACGCGCGAGGAGCAGCGGCAACCCGAGGACAGTTGACTTGGGGCTTGGCCTGCGCCGACGGTCGCGGCCCCGGGGCGTCCCGTCGGTTCCGTCGGTCCCGTCGGTCCCGTCGGTTCCGTGAAGCTTGCGTCGGCGCTCCCCTTCTTCCTGGCATGGCCGACCCTGGCCGGGTCAGGGCGGGCGGGTCAGGTCGCGGAGCTGTCCGACCAGTGCGTGTACGTCACGTTCAGCAGGTGGTGCGGCGGGCGCCTCCGGCGATGTGCCGCTCTCGCTCCGACATCAGGGCGAAGTCATCGGCCCGGGACGCACGTTGACCTTTCGCGGTTCGCTTGCCGTAGCCGGGGCGGAACTTCGCGTACGGGCGCGAGTACGCGGGTGCGCGAAGGGCAGGGCTAAGGCGCTCGGTAGCCACGAGATCGCTCTTTTCGATCTTGACGTGAGACCCCGGCCTGGTGTTTCCGCACCGCGTCGGGGTCGATTCGTTGGGCGCACCGTAAGCAGGCGTGACGGTGGGCCGCACCGGGTGAACAACATCGCTCGGATCTTGAAGCTCGCATCCCGGCCCTTGAATCTCGGGTGCCGAGCGTCGGGCCACTCCTTCGATGGAACGCTGCCGGAATGGTGTGCGTGCGAGAGGGCGGGTCATTACGGTGCCCGAGTGGGACGGGCCGGGGCGGGCGCTGCCTTCCGGCTTCCGGGGTCGGCGCCGTTGGTGTGGCGGGATCTCGAAGGGTCGTCCCTCACAGGCTGGTTGTACGCGATGGGCCGAGGCGTGTACGTACGTGGGGCAGGCGGTGGCGATGACGCAGGACGAGGCGGCCATGGGTGCGGGGGCGGTGACCCCGGCGGGAACGCTGCCGGAGGGTAAGTCGGAGAACGGGGTGGCGGTCGCGTTCGGACGGCAGTTGAAGCTGCTTCGGACGCGGGCGGGGCTGGACCGGGTGGAGTTCGGTAAGCGGGTGGGGTACGCGGCGCAGTCGGTGGCCTCGTTCGAGCAGGGGCGGCGCATCCCGCAGCCGGAGTTCGTCGACAAGGCGGACCGGGAGCTGGAGGCGGGTGGGCTGTTGGTGGCGCTCAAGGAGGAGCTGGCGCGGTCTCAGTACCCGGCGTTCTTCCGGGACATGGCCGGATTGGAAGCCGGGGCCATAGCGCTGTCTGTGTACGGCGTCTACGCGATCCCCGGTCTGTTGCAGACGACCGAGTACGCGCGCGCTGTCTTCCAGATGCGGCGCCCCTTGCTCGACGACGACGCGATTGAGAGGGGGCTCTCAGGTCGGTTGGCGAGGCAAGCGATCTATGACCGGCACCCAGCTCCGCTGTTGAGCTTCATCATCGATGAGGAGGTGCTCAGGAGGCCTATTGGCGGACAGGCGGTGCTGTTTGGTCAGCTGGAACAGCTACTGCTCATCGGCCAGAAGCGTAACGTTGAGGTCCAGGTGATGCCGACCGACAGGGAGGATCACGGGGCACTGGGCGGGCCGTTCACACTCATTGACACGGTGCAAGGGCAGCGCATCGCCTACACCGAAGCGCAAGGTGACAGCAGTCTGTACACAGGCCAGGCGAAGGTCCGCCAGCTCGAAGCCCGCTATGGCATCATCCGATCGCAGGCGCTCACTCCGTGTGAGTCTTCGGAGTTCGTTCAGAAACTTCTGGGAGAGAAATGACCGTTCGACGCACTGAACCGACTGCGCCAGAGTTGGAGTGGTTCAAGAGCAGTTACAGCACCGGCGACGGCGGCGAGTGCGTCGAGGTCGCCTGGGGCAAGAGCAGCTACAGCGGGGCTGAAGGCGGCGACTGCGTCGAGTTCGCCGCCGCAGCGACCCACGTGCACATCCGGGACTCGAAGCAGACCACCGGTCCCATGCTGACCGTCCGCCCCGATGCCTGGGCCGGGCTCGTAGGGTTCGTCGCGGGCTGAAAACGTACGCGGCAGGGCCCCGCCGCAACACCCAGTCGGGCGCGCGGTAGGGCCCTCCCGTCCGCCTGCCTGGGGCTGAAGTACCGGCGTCCCCTGCCGCCCGTCGTCTCGACGTGGTTGGCCATGTTGTCGGCGATGGTTCGCTGAACGGGGGTTACGGACGTCTTCCTCGGTGAATTCCGGGCCGAACTTGTCCTTAAGTCCCTCCCACAGCCGCAGCCCCCTCGCGCCGCCGCCGCACGCCCTGTGAGCCGTACCACAGAAGTCACCCGCATGGACCGTTGCGCAACGTGGCAGAATGAGTCCTGTACCAGCAGCAGCGCACTCCGGGGTCGGTGTAATTCCGAACCGGCGGTTATAGTCCGCGACCCGTCCGCATCCAGCGGCCGGTTGACCAGGTGAGATTCCTGGACCGACGGTGAAAGTCCGGATGGGAGGCAGTGCGCGGCGGGTTGTCACAGGTACGCCGCCGTCGGCGGACGGGTCTCCGGGATATTCCCGGATCACCTCGTCCGTACGTGGTTTCCGGCGTTTTCTGTTGCGGCTCGCTTCATCTGTCGTCATCGACAGGCCCCGGAGTCCGTGCCCGAAGAGGCAGGAGGACCCGGTGGCCACCGCAGCCGAAGCAGCCGCCATGCGGCGGGCGATCACGCTCGCAGCCCGCGGAACCGGCGCCACCAGCCCGAATCCGGTCGTCGGCTGCGTCATCCTCGACGCAGCCGGGGAACAGGCCGGCGAAGGCTTCCACCAGCGCGCCGGAGGGCCGCACGCCGAGATCCACGCCCTGCGTGAGGCCGGCGAGCGTGCCCGGGGCGGCACCGCCCTGGTCACCCTCGAACCCTGTAACCACACCGGACGCACCGGGCCCTGCGCGCAGGCACTCGTCGAAGCCGGCGTGAGCCGCGTCGTGTACGCGGTGAGCGACCCGAATCCGCAGGCCACCGGCGGTGCGGACACCCTGCGTGGCGCGGGCGTCCAGGTGGAGCAGGGTCTCCTCGCCGACGAGGCGGCGGCCGGCAACGCCGCCTGGCTGACCTCGGTCCGCCTGGGCCGCCCGTACGTCCTGTGGAAGTACGCGGCGACCCTGGACGGCCGGATCGCCGCCGCCGACGCCACCAGCCGCTGGATCACCTCACCCGAGGCCCGCGCCGACGTCCACCGGCTGCGTGCCGAGGCCGACGCCGTGGTGGTCGGATCCGGCACCGCCCGCGCCGACGACCCGCAGCTGGGTGTACGCGGCATCGAGGGCGCCACCCAGCCGCTCCGGGTGGTCGTCGACACCGGCGCCACCGCCGTCCGACCCGGAGCCCGGGTACTCGACGGGTCCGCGCCCACCCTGATCGCGGTCGCCGACGACGCCGAGGCCGGCCATCTCCCCGAGGACGCCGTGCTGCGCCTGCCGCGTGCCGCCACCGGGCCCGGCCTGGACATCGGCGCGCTGCTCGCCGCCCTTCACGCCCGCGGCGTCCGTTCCGTACTCCTCGAAGGCGGGCCGGTCCTGGCCGGCTCCTTCGTCGCCGCCGGCACGGTCGACACCGTCGTCGGCTATCTGGCTCCGGTCCTGCTCGGCGCGGGCCCGGCAGCCCTCGCCGACGCCGGAATCTCCACCATCTCCCAGGCGTTGCGCCTCGATGTGACCGAGACCGTCCGTATCGGCCCCGATCTGCGCATCACCGCCGTCCCCGTTCCTGCTCGGAAGGGAAACTGAGTGTTCACCGGAATTGTCGAAGAACTGGGTGAGGTCACCGCCGTCGAGAAGCTCGACGACGCCTCCCGCTTCCGACTGCGCGGCCCCGTCGTGACCGAGGGCGCCAAACACGGCGACTCCATCGCCGTCAACGGCGTCTGCCTCACCGTCGTGGACCTCGGGGACGACGAGTTCACCGCCGACGTCATGGCCGAGACCCTGGACCGCTCCAGCCTCGGCGTGCTCGCGCCGGGCTCCCGCGTCAACCTGGAGCGCCCCATGGCGCTCGGCGGTCGGCTCGGCGGACACCTCGTCCAGGGGCACG
The DNA here is from genome assembly GCF_040650935.1 of Streptomyces sp. NPDC048565. Classification (NCBI taxonomy): domain Bacteria; kingdom Bacillati; phylum Actinomycetota; class Actinomycetes; order Kitasatosporales; family Streptomycetaceae; genus Streptomyces; species Streptomyces sp. NPDC048565. The sequence goes on along the minus strand of NZ_JBEZIH010000009.1, from coordinate 35,295 downwards.
TGGACGGCACGGGTCACATCGTCGAGCGCCGGATCTCGGAGAACTGGGAGATCGTGAAGGTCTCCCTCCCCGACGGGCTGGCCCGCTACGTGGTGGAGAAGGGCTCGATCACGGTCGACGGCGTGAGCCTGACCGTCGTCGACGCGGGCACCGACCACTTCACGATCAGCCTCATCCCCACCACCCTGGCGCTGACCACGCTCGGCATCAAGGAGCCCGGCGACCCGGTCAACCTGGAGGTGGACGTCCTCGCGAAGTACGTCGAACGGCTGCTCGGCCACGGCGCCGCGCCGGAATCCGGGGAGCCGGTCTCATGAGCCCCCTGGACTGGCTGAACTCGGAGGCGTTCACCGTCCTCGGGCAGCACATCATCTGGTCGGACATGCTCGGCAACACCATCGGCCTGATAGCCCTGGCGCTCGGCTGGCTCCGCTCCATCTGGACCTGGCCCGCCCAGCTCCTGTCCGGCGCCGTCCTGGTCGCCGCCAATGTCTCCGTGCAGCAGGCGGGCAGCGTCGGCAAGCAGCTGATCGTCATCGCCGTCGCCGTCTGGGGGTGGCAGCAGTGGACCCGGGGCAGGCAGCAGGCGCAGGACGGATCCATCGCCGTGCGCTTCGCGAGCTGGCGTGAGCGCGGGTACCTGCTGGGTGGCGCCGTCGTCGGCACCCTCGCCGTCGGCGGCCTCTTCACCGCCTTCCCCTCGCTCTCCTGGAGCCCGTGGGCGGACGCGTACATCTTCGCCGGGACGCTCGTCGCGATGCTGGCCCAGGCGCGCGGCATGGTCGAGTTCTGGTTCGCCTGGCTGCTCGTCGACCTCGTCGGCGTACCGCTCAACTTCCACAGCGGACTCGCCTTCTCCGGTCTCATCTACGTCGTCTACGGCGCCCTCGTCCTGTGGGGCATGCGCGACTGGTGGCTGCGTACGCGGACACCCGCTCTGGAAGGAGCCACAGCATGACTTCTGCCCAGCCCACCTGGTTGCACGACCGCCCGATCGAGGACCTGTCGCTCGACCCCGTCGAGCAGGCGATCCGTGACATCGCCGCCGGACGGCCCGTCGTGGTCGTCGACGACGAGGACCGGGAGAACGAGGGCGACCTCGTCATCGCCGCCGAGAAGGCGACCCCCGAGATCATCGCGTTCATGATGAGCGAGTGCCGCGGTCTGATCTGCGCGCCCATGGAGAACGACGAGCTGGACCGCCTCGGACTCCCGCAGATGGTCACGCACAACACCGAGTCGATGAAGACGGCCTTCACCGTCTCCGTGGACGCCTCCGGGGAGCACGGGGTGACCACCGGGATCTCCGCGGCCGACCGCGCCACCACGCTGAGAATGCTGGCGGGCGGCACGGCGGGACCCGGTGACTTCGTACGTCCCGGTCATGTCTTCCCGCTCCGCGCCCGTACCGGCGGTGTTCTCGTCCGCAACGGCCACACCGAGGCGGCCGTAGACCTGGCCAGGCTCGCCGGGCTGCGCCCCGCCGGCGCGATCGTCGAGATCGCCGGCGAGGACGGGGTGATGCTGCGGCTCCCCGAGCTCGTCCCGTTCGCCCGTAAGCACGGCCTCACGATCATCTCCATCGAGGACCTGATCGCCTACCGCCGCAGCTCCGAGCCCACCGTGCGCCGCGAGGCCGAGGTCAGGCTGCCCACCGCATTCGGCCCGTTCACCGCCTACGGCTACCGCTCCGTCGTCGACGGCGTCGAGCACGTCGCGCTCGTCCACGGCGACATCGGTGACGGCCAGGACGTCCTGGTCCGGGTCCACTCCGAATGCCTGACGGGCGACATCTTCCAGTCCCAGCGCTGCGACTGCGGCCCCCAGCTGCACACCTCCATGGAACGCGTCGCCGCCGAGGGCCGCGGGGTCGTCGTCTATCTGCGCGGGCACGAGGGCCGGGGCATCGGACTGCTGTCCAAGCTGCGCGCCTACGAGCTCCAGGAGCGCGGCTCCGACACCCTGGACGCCAATCTCGAACTCGGGCTGCCCGCCGACGCCCGGGACTACGCGGCGGGTGCCCAGATCCTGAGCGATCTGGGCGTGCACAGCCTGCGTCTGATGACCAACAACCCGGACAAGACCGCCGCGCTCGTACGGCACGGTCTCAGGATCACCGGGCGTGAGCCCATGCCCGTCCAGGCCGGCGAGCACAACCTGCGGTATCTGCGCACCAAGCGGGACCGGATGGGCCACGACCTGCCCTGGCTCGACGCCCCGGCGTCCGCCTGCGGCAACCAGTAAGCACCGACGAGACAGAAGAACCCACAGAGCACACAGGAGAGACATGAGTGGCAAGGGCGCACCCGAACTGTCCGTACGCAACTGCGGCGACCTGCGGGTGGCGGTGATCGCGGCCCAGTGGCACGAGCAGGTCATGGACGGCCTCGTCGACGGGGCCCTGCGCGCCCTGCGCGACCTGGGCATCGACGAGCCGACCCTGCTCAGGGTCCCCGGCAGCTTCGAGCTCCCGGTGGTGGCCAAGGTGCTGGCCGGCCGCGGCTACGACGCGATCGTCGCTCTCGGGGTGATCATCCGCGGCGGCACCCCTCACTTCGAGTACGTCTCCCAGGGCGTGACCAACGGCCTGACCCAGGTCACCGTGGACACCGGCGTACCCGTCGGGTTCGGCGTGCTCACCTGTGACGACGAGGCGCAGGCCCTGGACCGGGCCGGACTCGAAGGCTCCAACGAGGACAAGGGGCACGAAGCGGTCACCGCGGCCGTGGCCACGGCCGCCACTCTGCGCACCGTCAGCGAACCCTGGCGCTGAGCAGGGCTCCGGGACCCCGTATTCTAAGGACCATCATGGCCAACAAAACCTTCGAAGAACTCTTCGCCGAGCTCCAGCTCAAGGCCGCCGACGGCGACCCCTCCACCTCCCGCACCGCCGAGCTGGTGGGCAAGGGCGTGCATGCCATCGGCAAGAAGGTCGTCGAGGAGGCCGCCGAGGTCTGGATGGCCGCCGAGCACGAGGGCAAGGAAGCCGCAGCCGAGGAGATCTCGCAGCTGCTCTACCACGTCCAGGTGATGATGGTCGCCCGAGGGATCTCCCTCGACGACGTCTACGCCCACCTCTGAGTCCCCCCGCACGCAGTTCGAACACCCTTCCGAATATTCCTCCGCACAAAGGAACCCGACCTCATGCTGCGCATCGCCGTCCCCAACAAGGGTTCTCTCTCCGGACCTGCGATGGCGATGCTCCATGAGGCCGGCTACCAGCAGCGCAAGGAGTCGAAGGAACTCGTCCTGGTCGACCCGACGAACGAGGTCGAGTTCTTCTACCTGCGGCCGCGTGACATCGCGATCTACGTCAGCTCCGGCCGCCTGGACATCGGCATCACCGGCCGCGACCTGCTGCTGGACTCCGGCGCCGAGGCGGAGGAGATCCTCCAGCTCGGCTTCGCCCGCTCGACCTTCCGCTACGCCACCAAGCCGGGCACGGCCACAGGCCCCAAGGACTTCGGCGGCATGACGATCGCCACGTCCTACGAGGGCATCGTCGAGGCGCACCTCGCCGACATCGGCGTCGAGGCCTCCGTCGTGCACCTCGACGGCGCGGTCGAGACGGCCGTGGAACTCGGTGTCGCCCAGATCATCGCCGATGTCGTCGAGACCGGCACCAGCCTGCGCAACGCGGGACTCGAGGTCATCGGCGAGCCGATCATGACGTCAGAGGCCGTCGTGATCCGCCGCCGGGGAGCCGACCCGCAGGACACCAAGGTCCAGCAGTTCCTGCGCCGCCTCCAGGGAGTCCTGGTCGCCCGCACCTACGTGATGATGGACTACGACTGCCGCGTCGAGCACCTGGAGCGCGCCGTCGCCCTCACCCCCGGGCTTGAGTCCCCGACCATCTCCCCGCTGCACCACGAGGGCTGGGTCGCCGTCCGCTCCATGGTCGCGGCCAAGGAAGCCCAGCGGATCATGGACGACCTGTACGAGCTGGGTGCCCGCGCCATCCTGACGACGGCCATCCACGCCTGCCGTCTCTGACAGCCGGCCCCCAGCACACCGAAGGACGACAGCGTCACATGTCCGCCCCAGCGCCCCGGCCACCCGAACTCCCGTCCCTCCCGGCCACCTTCAGGCCCACCCTCACCCGGGTGGTCCTGCTGACCGTGGGGGCGGCTATGTTCGTCGTCATCACCGTGGTCGCGCTCACACTGGAGAACCTCGGCGCGGGGGAGCGCACCAGCTTCGTCTTCGTCGCCCTGCTCTTCCTCGGCGTGCTCGCCCTGCTCAGCCGGCCCCGCATCACCGCCGACGAGACGGGAATCACGGTCGTCAACATCACCCGTACCCGCCGACTGGCGTGGGAGGAGATCCTCCACGTCAATCTGCGGTCCGGTGACCCGTGGGTCTTCCTCGATCTCAGCGACGGCACCAGCATGCCCGCCCTCGGCATCCAGCCCGGAATGGCCAGGGCAAGGGCCATCCGTGACGCCCGCACACTGCGTGCTCTCGCCGAATTCCACGGCAGCGGAGTGAAGGACGCCACGGAGAACAGCTGAGCCCCCCGCCCCGTTCGCCCCGATCCCGATTATTCTGGGGAGCGGTGGCGCACCGGGTGCGCCCCGCCCCGCACCAGAAGGCCCTTCGAGGCCGCGGGGCACTTTCCTGCGACCCAAGGAGTGACTCCCTCCAGCAATGGACGGATCTTCCGGTAGTACCTGCGCCGCCCTCTCTCCGGAGGCGGCGGCATGACCACCCCCCTGTTGCTGCTCACCGCGGCATTCCTTCTCATCCTCGCCAACGGATTCTTCGTGGCGGCCGAATTCGGCCTCGTCACGGTGGAACGGCCGGACGCCGAACGCGCCGCCGCCGAAGGCGACCGCCGGGCGCGTACCGTCGTCGCCGCCCTGCGGGAACTCTCCTTCCAGCTCTCCGGCACCCAGCTCGGCATCACCATCACCTCACTGGTCGTGGGCATGCTCGCCGAACCCGCGCTCGCCCAGCTGCTGACCGGACCGCTCACCGCACTCGGGCTGCCCGGAGGCGTCGCCCCCGGTGTCAGCGTGGTGGCCGGCATGCTGCTCGCCGCCGCCGTCCAGATGGTGATCGGCGAGCTCGTCCCGAAGAACTGGGCGGTCTCCAGGCCGCTCCAGGTCGCCCGGTTCGTCGCCGGGCCCCAGCACCGCTTCTCCACCCTCCTGCGGCCGGTGATCACCGCCCTGAACACCGTCGCCAACCGGCTGGTCAGGCTGCTGGGGGTGGAGCCGACCGACGAACTCGCCTCGGCGAGGACCCCCGGCGAGCTCGTCTCGCTGGCCAAGCACTCCGCCGAGGCCGGCACCCTGGAGCAGGACACCGCCGATCTCTTCGTGCGGACCCTGTCCCTCGCCGGTCTCACCGCGCAGCACGTCATGACCCCGCGGGTGAAGGTCAGCGCGCTCCAGACGTCGGCGACCGCGGCGGACGTCCTCAACCTCACCCGGGCCACCGGCCTGTCCCGCTTCCCCGTCTACCGGGAGCGTATCGACGAGGTCGTCGGCATGGTCCACCTCAAGGACGCCCTGGCCGTTCCCTCCCAGGACCGGCTGCGGACCTCGGTGAGCCGGGTCGCCGTGGCACCGCTCCTGGTGCCGGAGACCCTGCCGGTCGAACAGCTGCTCCAGCGGCTGCGCAGCGAGCAGCCGATCGCCGTCGTTGTCGACGAGTACGGCGGCACCGCCGGTGTCGTCACCCTCGAGGACATCATCGAGGAGCTCGTCGGCGAGGTCAGGGACGAGCACGACGCGGAGGGCGCCGACCGTCCCGAGCTGACGTCCGTCGTCGCCGAGGACGGCCGGGCCGGCTGGGACGTGGAGGGCAGCACCAGGGTCCTGACCCTGCGCCGGATAGGCCTGGACGTACCCGAAGGGCCCTACGAGACCGTGGCGGGCCTTGTCGCCGATCTGCTGGGACGCATCCCCGCACCCGGTGACCGGGCCGAACTGCCCGGCTGGCGGATCTCCGTCCGCCAGGTCGGCCACTACCGCGCCGAACAGGTCCGCTTCGTCCGGCTGACGGACATACCGGCAGCCCCGGCGGACCGGCCGGAGCACCTCACCCAGGACCTGCTGGAGGCCGTGCGATGAGCCTCGTACAGCTGCTCTTCGCCGGGCTCCTCGTGCTGGCGAACGGCTTCTTCGTCGGCGCCGAATTCGCACTCGTCTCCGTACGCCGCAGTCAGGTCGAACCCCTCGCGGCAGCCGGGTCGAGCCGGGCCAGACAGGTCCTGTACGGCCTGGAGAACCTGCCGCAGATGATGGCCGCCGCACAGTTCGGCATCACCATCTGCTCCCTCACGCTCGGCGCCGTCGCCGAGCCGACCGTCGCCCGCCTCCTGGAGCCCGTCTTCCACGCCGCGCAGCTGCCCGACGGGTTCGTCCACCCGCTCGGCTTCGCGGTGGCCCTGGTCTCGGTGGTCTTCCTCCACCTCGTCATCGGCGAGATGGTCCCGAAGAACCTGGCGATGGCCGCACCCGAGAAGACGGCGATGTGGCTCAGCCCCGGCCTGGTCGGCTTCGCCCGGCTGTGCAGGCCCGTCACCTCGGCGCTCGGGGCCTGCGCCAAGCTCGTCCTGCGGCTCTTCAAGGTCGAGCCGAAGGACGAGGTCGAGGCCGTCTTCACCAGTGAGCAGCTCAACCGTCTTGTGGAGGACGCCGGTATGGCCGGTCTGCTGGAACCCGAGGCGCAGGAACGCCTCGGGGACGCCCTCGAACTGGGCAGCAGGCCCGTCACCGATGTGCTGCTCGACCGCGCGTCCCTGGTGACGGTGGCCCCCTCGGTCACCCCGCGCAGCATCGAGGAGCTGACCGTGCGGACCGGCTACTCGCGCTTCCCCGTCTGCGCGGAGGGCGGCGGCCCGTTCATGGGCTATCTGCACGTCAAGGACGTCCTGGAGCTGGAGGACGGCGAGCGGGCCGTTCCGCAGCAGATCTGGCGCCCGATGGCCACCGTACGGGCGGAACTCCCCCTGGACGACGCCCTGACGGTCATGCGGCGCGCGGCCACACATCTCGCCCAGGTCGCCGACGCGTCGGGCAAGGTGCTCGGCCTGGTCGCCATGGAGGACGTCCTGGAGACGCTCGTCGGTGAGGTACGCGACCCGGCCCACCGGGTCTCGGTGCCCCGCCGCACCGTGGAGGTGCCGAAGGCCATGGCCCCGCTGGTCTGATCCCCACCGCTGCCGGACGGTCCCGAAGGGGCCGTCCGGCAGCCGTTTCACAGGGCTCCTGGCTCCGGCTTCCCCCGGTCCACCGGACCCCGCCCCGACAGCACCTCGCCGTACGCCTGCATCAGGTCCGGCAGGCGCAGCGTGGCCAGGTCGTCGCGGGTCGGCGCGGCGGCGTAGCCGGACAGCCGCAGATCACGGTAGGCACAGCTCTTCTCGTACAGGGTGCGCAGGAAACGGCCGTTGCCCAGTTCGTCGATCCAGCCCTGGTCGACCACGTGCCCGCTGACGCTGCGCAGCTCGTCGAGGGACTCCTCGTCCCACACGTCGCCGTTCTCGGCGGCCAGCACCTCGCCGATCGCGGTGAGTTCGAGGGGGCGGTAGCTCGGGAAGTCGACCCGCGTGGTGAAGCGGGAGGAGAGCCCCGGGTTGGTGGAGAGCAGCCGGTCCATGCCCTCCGGATAGCCGGCGAGTATGACCACCAGATGGTCCCTGTTGTCCTCGGCCCGCTTGAGGAGTACCTGCAGAGCCTCGTCCCCGTACGCGTCGCCCTTGCTGTAACCGGAGTTGGACAGGCTGTACGCCTCGTCCACGAACAGCACCCCGCCGAGCGCCGAATCGATCAACTCGTTGGCCTTCACCGCGGTCTGGCCGAGGAACTCGCCCACCAGATCGGAGCGTTGGGCCTCCACCAGGTGGTCGCCGCCGAGGAGCCCGAGGGCGTAGAACACCCGGCCCAGGATGCGGGCGACCGTGGTCTTCCCGGTCCCGGAAGGACCCGAGAAGACGAAATGGCGCTTCGGCGGCTGCACGGGCAGGCCCTGTTCCGCGCGCAGACGCGCCATGTTCAGCTGCGCGGACAACGCCTTGACCTGGCGCTTCACGGGTTCGAGCCCGACCATGCGCTCAAGCTCGGCCAGGGCATCGGCGAGCATCACCGGGTCGCTCGGCCCCGCCGGGAACGCGGCGGCCCGCTGCGCTCCCGGCTTCTCGCGTGCCCCGCCACCGGGTCCGGCGGGCGGCACCGCGGAGCCGGGCAGGACCTGCGGATCGCCGCCGAGCCAGGGCTCACGGCCCTCGGCCAGGTCCGTGCCGAGCACGATGTCGCCGTCCGTCTGTGCCCCCGTGCCCATGCCGTCCGAACCGAAGCCCGCCAGTGACACCGCGGCGAGATCGGCGGCCTCGTCGTAGCCGTCGCCCTCGGAGATCGCCGCGAGCCTGGCCGAGGTGTCCATGAAGGCCGGGTCCACGCGGTGCACCGCCCGGTACAGGGGCAGGGCCGCCGCGCTGCGGCCTGTGCCCTCGTGGGCCCGTGCCAGCCAGTAGCGCAGCTCCTTGCGCTGCGGCTGTTCGCTGCGACAGCGCATCAGAGCGGCGGACAGGAGGGGCTCCGCCTGCCCGTACATCTCCAGGCGCACCCGTGCCATGCCGCCGAAGAGTCCGGCCTCGATCCCGAGCAGCGGATCATCGATGAGCTGCTCCGTCGTGCGCACGAGCTGCTCCCAGTCCTTGACCAGATAGGAGCGGCAGGCGTGCAGGAATCGCACCTGCGGGTCGGTGTCCACCGGCGGCAGACCCGCCAACGCCCGGTCCAGCTCCGGCACATGACGGCCGTCCAGCCAGTGCGAGGCGTGCGCGAGGAGCAGATCGCGGGGGCTCTCCAGCACCGGCTGTACCCACCACCCCAGCCAGTACCACGAGTTGAGCGTGCGGCGGTGGCGGGTGCGCTGCTCGCCGAAGCGGTCGCGATGGCGGTGCATGCGCAACAGTGCCGTGGTCGTGTCGATCCGCAGCGCGTGCAGCCCCAGCCAGCCGTCGGCCATGCCGGGGTCGAAACGCACCGCCGTTCTGAACTCCTCCTCGGCCTGTGGGTACGCCCCCATGGTGTAGGCGTCCACCCCACGCAGCCAGGCAAGGTCGGCCGGGGCCTGCGCGCCCGGCGTGCCGATGTCCATCAGGTCCCCCACAAACCGTGCCCCAGAATGTCCCGCCCGCACAGCATGCCCAGCTCGGCGCAGCTAATCACCGTGCCGGGGACGGGAATTGACCACACCCGAGACGCATCGTACCTGCGCGGGGAGGGAGTGGTCAGGTGCGTATCCGACGCTGCGGGCCGCGGTGACCGAGGGTGAGCCGAGGACCGGTGCGGCGGGGGGTGAGAGGGCAGAACGAAGCCCCCGATCACGGGGGAACAACCGGGGGCTTCGCGTCTGTGTGGGCTCCGAAAAGCCGCACATTGAGAACGTAAGACCTGTACGGGCCGTCGGTCAAGCCGAGTTGGGGTGGTTCCGGGGCTTTTCCCTACCGGCCGGTATGTCGCTCCTCAGATTTCACTGTCCGTGACGATGTGACTCGCCCCCGCTGTCGGGTGAGGCCCTTTCAGCCACACGTATCCCGTGGGCATCCGGCGTATCACCGCGTCCGCGAAGGGATATGAGGGGTCGTCGGCGAAATGCCGCCGCTCCGCGACGGTCCAGCCGTCCCAGAAATCCGAGAGCCCGGGACCGTCACGCCGCCGGCCCTGCTCCCAGGACGCCTCGCGGTCCCCTTCCATCCACAGCAGCCCGGCGAGGAACGGGCGCACCGCCGACCGGCCCGCCCCCACCCCCTCGATCAGCGTCACGGGAGCGGGGCCCAACGTCCTCGGCGGCCCGAAGCGCCGGGCCGTCCAGTCGTAGGCGGCGTAGCGCGCGGGCTCTCCCCGGGCGAGCGGATCCAGGACCTGCGCCCGGAGTCTGTCCGTCCAGGCGAAGAGCTCCCCATGTGTGGCCAGGTCGTCCAGGTGCAGTACGGGGGCGTCCCCGAGCGCCGAGGCCAGACGGCCGGCGAAGGTGCTCTTGCCCGAGCCGGCGTGCCCGTCGACCGCGATCAGCCGCACGGGCCCGCAGGAGGGGGGCAGGGAGCGCAGCCGGCGCGCGTGATCCGCCAGGTCGTTCATCCCTCCACCTTACGGAACCCCACCTCACGGAACCCCACCTCACGGAACCGCGGCTTCCCCGGGGCCCGCGCAGGTCACGCCACTGGGCCAGACCAATATTGCTGCCGCGGCACGGGGCGAATCACTGGCAGGCCCGGCCCCGACCGGCGATAGTTGGCGCACCGATCGGCACCCGCAGCCCCAATCCGCTCACACGACCGGGGGTCTCGCCCATGACCAGACCGACTTCACGCAGGACCGTGCTCACCGCCGCACTCGCGGCAGCGGCCGGAGCAGGCACCGTCGCCTCCGCCGGCCCGTCGAGCGCCGCTGTCTCCCCTACTCCCTCCTCACCGGCGGCGGCCTCGCTCGTGGACAACCGTTTCTGGACGACGTACACCGACTGGCGCTGCGGCTCGTCCGCCGGAACCCGTGCCACCGCCGGAGACCGGCCGGGCCTGGTGATCTCCACCCCCGCCGGGAGCACCGACTACACCGACCCGCACACCGGCACGACGGGCACCTGGGAGTACGGGACGTGGACCTCCCCTGTCCACCGCTCGGCCGTTCCCGCCACCGAGGTGATCGCCTCCTGGAACGCCCACACCCCGCAGGGCACCTGGATCCAGGTCGAGCTGCGCGGCGGCTACGCGGACGGGACGGACACCCCCTGGTACGTGATGGGGCGCTGGGCCGCCGGTGACACGGACATCCGCCGCACCTCCGTGGACGACCAGACCGACGGCAGGAGCTCGGTCTGGACCGACACCCTCGCCCTGGACGACGCGGCGAGCGGGCCCCGGCTGGTGTCCTACCGCCTGAGGCTCACCCTCCACCGCACTCCCGGCACCACCCTCACACCCACGGTGTACCGGGTCGGCGCCATGTCATCGGACGTCCCGGACCGCTTCACCGTCCCCGCCACCACACCCGGCGCGGCCCGTGAGCTGGAGGTGCCGCGCTACTCGCAGAACCTCCATGTGGGGGAGTACCCGGAGTACGACAACGGGGGCGAGGCCTGGTGCAGCCCCACCTCCTCGCAGATGATCATCGAATACTGGGGCCGCACGCCGACACCCGAGGACCTGGCCTGGGTCAAGCCCGGCATCGAGGACCCGCAGATCTGCCACGCGGCCCGCTACACCTTCGACAACCAGTACGAGGGATGCGGCAACTGGCCCTTCAACGCCGCCTACGCCGCGACGTACAGGGACATGAACGCCGTGGTCACCCGGCTCGGTTCGCTGACCGACGTGGAGAAGCTGGTCACCGTGGGCATCCCGGTCATCACATCCCAGTCGTTCCTCGCCGAGGAGCTGACCGGGGCGGGGTACGGAACATCGGGCCATCTGATGACCGTCATCGGCTTCACGGCCGACGGTGACGTGATCGCCAACGACCCGGCGTCACCGTCCAACGAGGCGGTGCGCCGGGTCTACCGGCGGCGCGAGTGGGAGAACATCTGGCTCCGCACCAAGCGTTACGACGCACAGGGGCAGGTCAAGAGCGGTACGGGAGGGGTGTGCTACGTCTACTGGCCGGCTGACCCAGCATCAAGTCAGCACCGGGTCCTGCGGTCGCTCGGGCTGACCTGATCATGTGCGGTCTCGCTGCCGCGGCCTTCCAGCGCACAGGGATGACCCGAGGTGCTCGCGGGCACGGGCGGGCTCCCGCCGCGAACTCCTCGGGCTCCTACGGGAAGGCCCATCCTCAGCTCCGCGCGGACGCCATCTTCTCGATCTCCTGGAGTACCAGGGCGGGCCGGTCCTTCGGGACGTCGTGCGAGCTCCCCTTCGCGGTGACCAGGGTCCGGTTCGGCGCCTGCTGCGCGAACGACGCGGCGGCATCCCGCCAGAGTCGGGCGTCCTCGGGCATTCCGTCGAACGGAGTCTTCTCCGACACGATGACGGTCGCCGGGACGCTGTCGGGCCAGGAGACCCCGTGGTAGGCCTTGTGCATCGGCACGTAGTTCTCGGCCGTGGCGATCAGCTGCCTGTTCTGCGGCGTGGAGGGGTCCTTCTTCGCGGCGTCGACCGCGGGCTGGTTCGCGGCGGCGATACGGGCGGTCTCCTCGTCCGTGTACAGCGGGGGCAGGCTGGCGTCGACGAGGACCGCGCCGGACATGAGCTCCGGGTATTCCTTCGTGAAGTACGTCGCGACCTCACCGGCCTGCGAATGGGACACCAGGACCACATCCTTGGTCACACCCAGCTTCTCCAGCCCCGCTCGCAGGTCGCCGACAGCACTCTCCACGTCCCACGGACCGGGGACCACATCGCTCTCGCCGAGGCCTGCCCGGTCATACGTGATGATCGTGGCGCCGGTGGCCGCGTGCAGCTCGCGGACCATGTCCGTCCAGTAGGAGGAGTCCTCGCCGCCGCCGGCGTCCAGGACGATGGTGGGGCCGTGCCCGTCGACGACATGGAACGCGAGGCGGTGACCGTCGTTGTCGATCATGTGCAACGTTGACCCGGCCGACCGGCCTGCCCCCGGAATGGACGCGGCGGAAGCCGAAGCGGAAGCCGAGGCCGCCGGTGGGGCCGGGTCCGGGTGCGTGGATCCCTCGTCGCCGCAGGCCGTGACGACACCGGTGGTGACTGCCAGCAGGGCGATGGCCGACAAAGTGCGGTGTGTGCGCGGACCGGAGAAGCGGAGGCGTGCCATGGGTGACCCCTGAGAACTGAGGAAGCGGCGGATTCGGACAAGCACCATCCTTCGCCGGGTCCGGCCCCGGGGGCATCCGGCTACCGTGCGGATCGATGGTGTGACTGAACCCCTGCGTGGGGTGGTGGCACACCCCGTCACGGTGCCGGGTACAGGTCCCGCGGGGTGCGGACAGGAGCGGGCCAAGCGGGATAAGGGTGACGGCATCGGGGAAGTGTGAAGATGTGAGGACCCGGCGCATTGCGCTGCCGCGGCGCCAGGCACACTCAGCCTGTCGTAGTTCCTTCACCAGAGGATGATCCACGCATGATTACGCTCACCAAAGAAGACGGGCCGGCGGACCTGGACGGAGTCACTCATCTGTCCATAGGCGTGTCCTGGGACCCCACGGCCGGGAGCAGCGGAGGGGTCATGGGCAAGATCCGCCGCAAGTCCGGCACCGACCTCGATCTGATCGCCATCGCGGTGCAGGGCGCGGACCCGGTGCGTCTGGCCGGTCTGGACTCGCTCGACCCGCTGGGCAACGGCTCGCTGGTCCACAGCGGCGACAACCAGACGGGGCGGGGCGAGGGCGACGACGAGACCGTCACGGTCGAGTTCGCGCGTGTGCCCACCAACATCACGTCGATCGTGTTCGTCGCGGCCGCCTTCAAGAAGGGCAGCTCCTTCCAGAAGGCCCGCAACATCAGCTTCAAGGTCTACGACGCGACCGGCGGCAGCACACAGCAGGTGGCCGACATCTGGCCCAGCCTGCTGACCCAGGACAACGGCTGCGCCGTCGCCAAGGCCGTGCGGGCGGGCGGTTCCTGGAAGCTCGAAGTGATCAATGTGACGGGGAAGATCAAGCAGGGCGACGAGCACGCCCTGATGCGCTTCGCGATGAGCAAGTAGGTCCGCGCCGAGGGAACTCCGGGTCCTGGGCGAGGAGTCCGAACACCACCTCGTCCAGGTACGCGCCCCGTATCCGGGGCCGCGGCTCTGTCAGGGGACCGCGCGCACGACGACCAGTGATCCTTCGTACGTCCGCTGCGTCCGCAGGTGCCCGAACCGCCGGTCCCAGGCGCCGGACGCGAGGTCGTCGCGCAGAGTACGGTCGAAGCGCTCCCGGACCTCGTCGTCGACGAAGCTCCACGCCGAGCAGGCCTGGCGGGCGCCGGGCTCCAGGAGCATCTCGGGGCGGCCGTAGTACGCCTCGTTGAAGCCGTCGGTGCAGTCCAGCGGGACCGGAACGGTCCGGATGGTGCCGGTGCCGCCGAGGGCGGCGGCCAGATCCTCGGCCGGCGGGTAGCGACGGGCCTCCGTGTCGAGGACCTCGGGCGCGTACGCGTACAGCCAGAAGTCACGGACGCGCTCCGGCGCGCAGGTCAGGACCACGACCGGGCCGCGGGTGACGCGCCGCATCTCGCGCAGACCGGCCGCGGCGTCGCTCCACTGGTGGACGCTGAAGAGGGTCATCGCCCCGTCGAACTCCCCGTCGGGGAAGGGGAGTTCCTCCGCGACGGCATCGACGGCCCGGGCGAGCGGGGCGGCACGCTGGGCCCGCATCGACTCGGACGGTTCCACCGCTGTGACCGTGGGGGCGGCGCTCTCGTAGGAGCCGGTCCCGGCGCCGACGTTGAGGACGTGGCGCGCGCCGCCGAGTGCCTCTGCGATGGCCTGGGCGATGCGGGGGTCGGGCCGCCGGTAGGAGGAGTAGCCGGCGCCGATGGAGCCGTAGTCGGCGTCCCCCGCGCTGCCGTCCTGGGTGCGTGTGTTCATCGTTCTCGGCCTCGCGGTGTGAGCAGGGAGGTGGGCAGGGAGGGAACGACGCGGCTCAGGACCAGAGCCGGAAGCGTTCCCATCCGCCGGCGACGCGTTCGTAGCGCAGCCGGGTGTGGATGCGGCTCCGCGCCGCCTGCCAGAACTCCACCTCGGCCGGGACGAGGGTGTAGAGCGTCCAGGCCGGGTCGACGAGCGAAGGGTCCGTGTCGACCCGGGCGAGGGACTCCTTCAGCGCCTGGTCCCGCTCCGCGGTGTCCGTCAGATGCCGGCTCTGCCGGGCCGTCAGGGACTCGGCCCTGGCCGTGGCGGAGCGGCCGAGGAAGTCGGCGGCGTTGTCCTCGGCCGAGCCGGGTGTCACCTCGCCGCGGACTCTGATCTGGCGGCCATGGACCGGCCAGTAGAAGGTGAGGGCGGCCCGGGGGTGTCCGGCGAGGTGCCGGCCCTTGGGGCTGGAGGCATGCCCGGCGAACTGCCAGCCGGAGGCGTCCACGTTCTTGAGGATCAGTACACGGGAGTCCGGATCTCCCGCCGCGTCGACCGTGGACAGGGTCATCGCGTGCGGATCACGCACACCGTCCGCCACGGCATCGGAGAGCCAGGAGAGGAAGAGCGGGACCGGGTCGGCCGGTGCCTGCTCGGGGTCGAACTCCCGCAGCGGGCCTGCGAATACGTCGAGGCCGCGCAGCCACTGCCGCGTGCTGTCGCCGTGCTCCGGGTTCGTGGTCATCCTCAGCTCCTCCTGCCGCCGTACGGGCCGCTTCCCCGTACGGGGGGAATTCTGCCCTGCTCAGAGGGCGACGACGGTCGCTTCCGTGGCTTTGACGCTGGTCCAGACGGGCGTCCCCTCGGCGAGGCCGAGCTCGGCGACCGCCTGAGGGGTGATCTCGGCGACGAGGTCCGGCACCTGGTCCGAGGTGATCAGGACCCGCAGTCTGCTGCCGCTGGTGGTGATCTCCCGTACGGTGCCGGGCCAGACGTTGCGTGGACTGCCGGAGGGCTTGTCCCGGTGCACGGCGACGGCTTCCGGGGCGATGATCGCGAGCGCGCCCGTGCCGGGCGGGGGCAGTTCCGCGGCCACGAGGGTCCCGCCGCCGGTGAGCCGGATGCTGTCGTCGGCGGAGGTGCCTGGCCAGGCGTTGCGGCCCAGCATGCGGGCGACCCAGGGGGAGCGCGGGTGGTGGGTGACCTCGGTGGGCGGGGCGTCCTGGAGGGTCCGCCCCTCGTCGAGGACGAGGACCCGGTCGGCGAGCGCCACGGCCTCGACGGGGTCGTGGGTGACGATGAGGCATACGCCGCCGAACCCGTCGAGATGGCGGCGGAGGGTGTGCCTGACGTGTGCACGGGTGGTCTGGTCGAGTGCGGCGAGCGGTTCGTCGAGCAGCAACAGCCGTGGCCGGGCGGCCAGCGCCCTGGCGAGTGCCACACGCTGGGCCTGGCCCCCGGAGATCTGCCCCGGCCTGCGGTGCGAGAGGTGCCCCACGCCGAGACGGTCCAGCCACAGCTGCGCGCTGCGGCGGGCCTCGGCGCGCGGGACGCCACGGGCGCGGAGCCCGTACGCCGTGTTGGCCGAAGCGTTCATATGGGGGAAGAGCGCACCGTCCTGGGGCACCCAGGCCACGCCCCTGCGGTGCGGAGGGAGTGCGGTGACGTCGGTGTCGCCGAGCCGGAGTTCGGCGTGGGCGCGCGGGGTGAGGCCGAGGAGCGCCCTGAGCAGAGTGGTCTTGCCGGCGCCGTTGGGACCGACGACCGCGATGGTGGTACCGGCCTCCGCGTCCAGGGTGAGGTCGTTGAAGCCCGTGACGGTGGCGTGCAGCGGCCAACTGCCCCCCTTCTCAACGGTCTCGGGCGTGCCCTCGGGATCGGCCCCGATGTCCATCGGTGCGGCCGGCCCTGAGTCGTCGGCCGGGGTGCGCGGCCGGTCCGTGGAAGCGCCCGGGGCGCCGGTCCACCGGCCGCGCAGTGCGATGAGTACGACCATGGCGATGGCCAGCAGCAGCAGGGATACCGAGGTCGCGGCCTCGGGGCTGTCCTGGAGCAGCAGATACACCTGGAGCGGGAGGGTCTGCGTGGTGCCGGGAAGGTTTCCGGCGAAGGTGATGGTCGCGCCGAACTCCCCGAGGGCGCGTGCCCAGGTCAGGGCGGCACCCGCGGCGAGACCCGGGGCGACCATGGGCAGGGTGACGGTGAAGAACACCCGTACCGGCGAAGCCCCCAGGGAGGCCGCGGTCTCCTCGTAGCGTGGGCGCAGCCCGCCCAGCGCTCCTTCGAGGCTGATGATGAGGAACGGCATGGCGACGAAGGTCGCGGCCAGGACGGCGCCGGAGGTGTGGAACGGCAGGGTGATCCCGAAGGTGTCCTCCAGCCAGGGGCCCAGAAGTCCGCGCCGGCCGAAGGCCAGGAGGAGGGCCACGCCGCCGACCGTCGGTGGCAGCACCATCGGCAGGAGCACGAGGGAGCGGACGAACGCCTTGCCGGGGAAGTCGACACGGGCAAGCAGCCAGGCCAGGGGCACACCGAGGACGAGGGAGAGGCCCAGGGCCCAGGCGGAGACGACCAGCGACAGCTTGAGCGCCTGGGTCGTCCCGGGGCTGGTCAGATGAGCGCCCAGTTCGCCCCACGAGGTGCGGGCGAGGACCCCGACCAGCGGCAGGAGCAGGAAGGCGACGGCCAGCAGCGCGGGGATCGCCAGGGCGATCGGTGCGCGGGGGCCGGTGGCGCTGCGGCGAAGGCGTCTCATGGAAGATCCCCGGTGCTGGAAGTGCCGTGCGGGCGGCCAGGCTCTCAGGACCGGGCCGCCCGCACAGGTGAGTGTCCTGGTTACGGCTTCTGGAAGCCGGCGCCGGCGAGGATCTTCTGGGCCTCGGGGGTGGACAGCCACTTCACGAACGCGGTCGCGGCGTCACTGTTCTCGGAGGTCTTCAGCGTCGCCGCCGGGTAGGAGGCGACGGCGTTCTGCGCGTCCGGGATGTCGATCGCCTCGACCTTGTCGGTGGCCGTCGCGGCGTCCGTCCTGTAGACGAGACCGGCGTCCGCCTCGCCGAGTTCGACCTTGCTGAGCACGGCGCGGACGTTGGGCTCCTGGGAGACCGGCTTCACGGCGATCTTCTGCGCGTCCAGGATCTCCTGGCCGTAGCGCCCGACCGGCACCTCGGGGGCCGCGAGGACGACCTTCAGCGCGGGGTCGGCGAGGTCCTTGAGATTCTCGACCTTCTCCGGGTTTCCCTTGCCCGTGGCGATCACCAGACGGTTCTTCGCGATGACGGTCGGCGTCCCGGTGTCGGACGTCAGCCCGTCCATCGTCCTGGTGTCCGCCGTGACCAGTGCGTCGGCGGGTGCGCCCTGCTTGACCTGGGCGGCGAGCTCCTGCGAGCCGGCGAAGGAGAACGTCACCTTCGTGCCGGGGTTCTCCTTCTCGTAGGCCGCGCCCGCCGTCTTGAAGACGTCGGTGAGCGAGGAGGCGGCCAGAACCGTCAGGTCGGCCTTCGGCGCCCCGGACGCGGAAGAGGTGGCCTTGTCACCCGACTCCTTCTTGTCGTCGTCGCTGCCGCAGGCGGCCAGCGGAACAAGGAGCGCCGCGGTGAGGACCGCGGCGGCCGTACGTCGTCCGGTGAACATGAGAGACATGAGGGTGGGACTCCTTGGGGGACGTGGCCGGCTTGCGCGTGATTCAGGTGCGGCCCCTGGGCGGCTTCGGCTGCGCCGGGGCGGACGCCGAGCAGACGTGCCGCCTGTCCAAGGGTGGGGACTGCATGTGCGACAGATTAGAGGAAGCCCGCTTGTATTTACAAAGTTTAATGTGAATCTACATAGCAGATGCGTCGGCATCTGGAGGATGGTCCGAGGTCGTGTCCGGAAAGCCCCGCGGTACGCCCGCCCGGAGGCCGCCACGGGGGAGCGGCCAGGTTCGGGAGGGCTCCGTCGCGACCGGTCAGCGCACCAGCAGGTCGATCACGCCCGTGAGGTCCTCATCTCCGCTGCCCTCGGCCAGGCGGCGCCGCATCAGCGCGAAGTAGGGGCTGAGCAGCTCCGGGCTGACCCCCTGCTGCTCGGCGGTGCTCAGGAAGGTCGGCGTGCCGGCCACCTGCATGGCGAGGTCGGAGACGACGCCCCGGGTGAAGTCGCCGCTCCGCAGCTGGTCGGCGGTCCGGTGAGCTGCCGGGGCCATCGCGACGAGCCAGTCGGCGAGCAGTGGGGCGAACACGGCCGGGTCGGTGTCCTCCTTCCGGATCAGGGCGGAGGCGTGCGCGGACCCGGCGAACATCCCCCGGCCCGGCTCCCACGGTTCGTACCGGCCGAGGACGGTGGCCCGGTCGGCCACGGCGGCCTGACCGAATCATGGAGGGACGCGAAGGTCTGGTCAGTACTGCGGTGCTCGATCCGACCGGACGTCCGCCGCGCGCCTCTGCGATCGACGCCGAAGCCGTCGTCGTCTCCGTCGATGGCCGATCGCCACGACCGTGATGTGCTCCTAAGGAGCTGATACGGCCCCGACCCACACACGGGTGATGGCGCTGACGTAGCGCGCACCGCACCGGTCGACGGGCACCACGAGCTGGCTGCCCGCCGTGTCCAGGTCCTGGCCGTCGATCCGGGTGGCCAGCAGGACGGGGGCGTCGCGGAAGTCGGCGTCGATCTCCGCCCAGGCCAGCACGGTGCGGTGCCCGTCCCCACCGGACACCGCGAGCACGAAACGGGAACGGTCCTTGCGCCGGCGGATGTCGAACAGCGGCTGCGCGTCCAGGACCACCTCGCGCAGCAACGGCCCTTCGAACCGGTGCTCCTGCGGGCCACTGGTCGCGCAGTCGAAGACGACCTCGGCCCGGTGCTGCTTCCACCCGCTGCGCAGGTCACCCACGGACAGCGTGGCCGGACGCCCGACGTTTCCGAGCACGGCCAGCGCGCCGCGCCCCGTGGGTGGGGGCCGGTGCTGTGCACTGAGTCGGTTCACGGAATCCCCCCGGGTCGGACGGCCCCGCGGGGCGGCTGTCGGAAGGTATGCCCAGCAGCCGCCCCGCGGAACCGTGACTGCGAGGCAATACCCCTACTCCGCCTGGCGCCTGGGAGTTCCGGCAGGGGATCGGGTCACTTTCGGCGGTCCAAGGCGAGCCAAGGCGAGCCAGGCGCGGTCGCGGGCATCGCGTACCTCCCGCACGGTGTGGAGGTCCATGTCGCACTCCGCTCCGGCCGCTGTGTCATCGGCCACCGACGAGCTCGGTGAAGCAAGGGCGCGGCCCTGCTGTGCCGCTGACCGCGTCGGGAGCGGTTCAGCTCCTGGGCCGCGGACGGTCGATGTGCACGTTCGTCGACTTGACCCGTGCCGTCGCCAGGACCCCCACCTCCAGGCCGAGTTCGTCCACGGACTCGCGGCTGATGAGCGACACCAGCCGGTGGGGTCCCGACTGGATCTCCACCTGGGCCACGACGTCGTCCGCAGTCACGGCGGTGACGATGCCGGCGAAGGAATTGCGCACCGAGGTCAGGATCTCGCCGGATACGGGGTGCAGACCCTCGGCCCGCTCCGTGGCGAAGCCCGCCAGGCTGACGCCGTCGATCACCCGGTTCCCCGACCCGCCGCGGTCCATCGTGAGGTGCCCACCGTCCGCCCAGCGGCGAACGGTTTCCGGACTCACAGCCAGCATCTCCGCGGCCTGGCCAATGCTGTACGAGGGCACGCCTGGAACTCTAGCGCCGCGCGGTCACCAGGTGACGGGCAGGGAGTGCAGCCCGTAGATGATGGCGTCGTACTTGAAGGCGATGGTGTCGAGGTCCTCCACGGGGCGGAGGGTGGGGATGCGGCGGAAGAGGGTGGGGTAGAGAACCTGGAGTTCCATGCGGGCCAGGGGCTGGCCGACGCAGTGATGGGCCCCGGCGCCGAACGCCTGGTGGTGACGGGCGTTACGGGTGATGTCGAGCCGGTCGGGCTCGGGGAAGACCGAGGGGTCCCGGTTGGCGAGTTCGCCGAGAAGGATGACCCCCTCTCCGGCGCGGATGGTGCGACCGGCGACCTCGATGTCCTCCATGGCGGTGCGGCGGCGGCCCAGATGGACGATGGAGAGGTAGCGCAGGAGTTCCTCGACGGCATCGCGGATGACGGTGGGGTCGTCGGTGTCGCGGATCACGGCGAGTTGCTCCGGGTGCTGCAGGAGCAGGAGCGTGCCCAGGCTGATCATGTTCGCGGTGGTCTCGTGACCGCCGAGGAGGAGCAGCACACCCATCGTGGCGGCCTCGCGGCGGGTGAGTTCGCCGGCCTCGATCTGGGTGCAGAGGCTGGAGAGCAGATCGTCGCCGGGCTCGGTGAGCTTACGGCCGACCAACTCGTCGAGGTACGTGGCGAGATTGGTGTGGGCCGTGGTGCGCTCCTCGGGGGAAGCGACCGCGGAGACGATGACCTTGCTGTTGGCCTGGAAGAACTCGTGGTCCTCGTAGGGGACTCCGAGCATTTCGGAGATGACCAGGGAGGGGATCGGCAGGGCGAGTTCCTGGACGAGGTCGGCCTGCCCCGGGCCCGCGAGCATCGCGTCGATGAAGTCGTCGGCCATCTTCTGCACCCGGGGGCGCATGGCCTCGACCCGCTTGATGGTGAAGGCGCCGCTGATCATGCGGCGCAGCCGGGCGTGCTCGGGGTCGTCCATACCGACGAAGCTCAGATCGGCACTGCCGGCATGGGCGTGCGCGGGGTCCACGGGGCTGGGGAAGCCGGGACGGGTGAACTCCACGCTCAGCCGCGGGTCGGACAGCAGCGCCTTCTGCTCGGCGTGCCCGGTCACGGCCCAGGGAGTGCTGTCGCCCCAGGAACGGACCTGGGTGAGCGGGCCGTGCTCGGTCAGGGCCCGCATCTCGGGGGAGGGAGCGAAGGGGCACTGCGAGGAGCGCGCCGGGGGGAAGTCGGGGATGCCGGGGGTGCTCGTATCGGTGGCGGGGGGTGTGCTCGTCATGCTCGTCTCCTGTGGGGGTGGGGCGGTGGAGGATCAGCCGGTCACGGCGTGGCGACCGCGGACTCCGGCCGGGGCGCGGGGGTGTACCGGCCGAGCAGGTCCCCGCGGTGCTGACGGGCCTGTTTGGGCATGTTCCAGCCCAGGACCGCGACGGGGCCGTCGTCGTCGGTGTACAGGGCGACGAAGCGGCCCTGCTCCGGGCTGCCTTCGACGATGTGCGCGGTGGCGGTGGGCGTGGGCACCCCGTACACCTGGATCTTCACGCCGAGCTGGTCGGTCCAGAAGTAGGGGAGCGGGCTGTAGGGGCGGTCCTCGCCCAGGATGTTCGCCGCGACCAGCATGGCCTGCTCGGTGGCGTTCGTACGGTTCTCGAGACGCACCGACCGCCCCAGTGCCTCATGGTCGAAGCGGGCCACATCTCCGGTGGCGTAGACACCGTCGGCGGCTCGGCAGCGGGAGTCGCACACCACACCGTCATCGAGCACCAGGCCGCTGCCCTCCAGCCAGTCGGTGGCCGGCGTGCTGCCGACCGCCGAGACGACCAGATCGGCGGGTATGGTCCCCGAGCCGGCCGTGCGGACACCGGTGACGCGTCCATCGTCCGTCGCAAGACCGTCCACCAGCGTGTCCGGGCGCAGCCGCACCCCGTGCTCGGTGTGCAGCGCGGCGAGCCGGCCCGCGACGTCCTGGCCGAGCTGCGTCTCCATCGGCGCTGCCTGCGGCCCGGCGAGTGTCACATCGATGCCCATGAGGCGGGCCGTCGCGGCGATCTCGGCGCCGAGCACCCCGTCACCGACGACCACGGCACGCCGGGCCTCCAGGAGCTCCGTGCGCAGCCGCGCGGCGTCGTCGAGGGTCCGCAGCACATGCACGCCCGCCGGGCCCGACAGCCCCGGCAGCCTGCGCGGGCGCAGTCCCGTGGCCAGGACGACGGCTCCCGCCCGCAGCTCGGACCCGCTCGCGGTGCGCACCGTACGGCTCGCCGCGTCGAGCGCCGACGCACGCTCACCGAGGACGAACTCGGCGTCCAGGGCGTCCAGTACGTCACGGGTGCGCAGATGCGTGCGCTCGGCGTCCCACGTCCCCGCGAGTACCTGCTTGGACAGGGGCGGGCGGTCGTACGGTGCTCCGGTCTCCTCGCCGAGCAGCGTGACGCGCCCGCCGTAACCCTTGCGGCGCAGGCACTCGACGACGGCGAGACCCGCTGCGCCGGACCCGACGACGAGCACGTCCGACGGCGTACTCACGCGTTCTCGTGGAGGTGGATGGCGGCGGCCGGGCAGATGTCCGCGGACTCGCGGACCGCTTCGTGCCGGTCGGCGGGCGGCGCGGCGTCGAGGAGGACGACGATGCCGTCCTCGTCACGCTGGTCGAACACCTCGGGTGCGATCAGTACGCACTGTCCGGCGCCGCAGCACTTCTCCTCGTCCACAGTGATCTTCATGTGTTCTCCCTGTTCATGTGTGGCGTGCTCTTCGTGCTCTTCGTGGTGTGTCAGTGGCGCGTGGTGGGCGCGGCGAGCAGGCCCACCAGCGCGTCCTCCAGCGCGTCGGCGGTGCGCTTCCAGGACGCGTCGGCGTCGGCCGGGTCCTCGGCCAGGGCGCGCTCCTGCTCCGCGCACGTGTGGGTGATCAGATGGCGGGCCATTTCGGCCCGCGCCGGGCGGATGTCCGGCGGCACGATGGGGTGCAGGCAGGTGCCAAGCCCCTTCAGGGTGCGGCGCAGGCTGTCGCGAGTGAGGGACTCGTCCGCCACCAGCGTCCGCATCAGCGGGTCGGTCATCACCTGTACGGAGAAACGCGCGTGCCAGGAGGGGGCGCCGATGGCGGCGTTGTGGTCGGTCACCGGGCGCAGCAGACAGCGCACCCAATCCCGCAGGTCGGTGCTGTCGCCGGCGGTCTCGACGTACCGCGCGCGGATCAGGTCGACCTCGGTGCCGTGCCTGGTCATGATGGCCCGTACGAGCGTCGCCTTGCTCCCGAAGTGGTAACTGACGGCGGTGGTGTTGCCCTGGCCCGCCGCCTCGCCGATCTGCCGGTTGGAGACGCCCGAAAGCCCGTGCTCCGCGTAGAGACGCTCGGCCGCCTTCATGATGGCCTCGCGTGTGCCGGCGCCGCGGCCGGTGCGAGGCTCGGTTCTGTTCACGATGGCTTCCTCCTCGACGTCGCGTTCTCTTGATCACTAGACATCACCCCACTAATTGAGTCAACCGACTGACTTAATCGGGTGGGTGACCGGCCGGAATCATGCGCAGGGAAGCGGCTGACCCGGATGCTCTAAACTGCAGGCGCCTCGTGGGGGAAGTCCGGTCGAAGTCCGGCGCTGACCCGCAACGGTAGGCGGAACCCGCACATGGTTCCGCGAGCCCGATCACCCACGGTGGCGAAGCTCTGTCGATCGCCGTGGACTGCGAGAGGTGCTGCGCACGGCGCTTCTCGCGCCCCGGGCCGCCCCTTGGATTACGTAGGCACGGCCCGAGGCGAAAGTGATCCGCCCGTGGCCACGCCCCCCGACCGAATACCGCCCGAGCGCGTCCCCGTACCCCTTCTCGTGACCGGCCTGTGCGTCGCGCTCCCGCTGTCCCTCGCCTGCGGGGCGGGGATCGGGGCATCGGGGCTCAGCTGGGGCGAGACGCTGCACCACCTGTGGGCCGGGCTGACCGGCGGGCGGATAACACCGGACGAGGTCTCCTCGTACACCATCGTCTGGGAACTCCGCTTCCCGCGCACCGTGCTCGCCGCCGTCGTCGGGGCCGGTCTGTCGGCCGTCGGCCTCGCCGTGCAGGCCATGGTGCGCAACGCGCTCGCCGACCCGTTCGTCCTCGGCATCTCGTCGGGCGCGGCCGTCGGCGCCAACGCCGTGCTCATCTTCGGGGCCTTCGGCGCGTTCGGCGTCTGGGCGCTCTCCTCGGCGGCCTTCCTCTCCGCGCTGCTCGCCATGGTGCTGGTCTACACGATCGCCAGGACCCCCCGGGGCCTGACACCGCTCAGACTCGTGCTGACCGGGACCGCGATGTACTACGGCTTCTCCGCCGTGACCACCTTCATGGTGTTCGCCGCCGAGCGGGGCGAGGCGGCACGGTCCGCGATGATGTGGCTGCTCGGCAGTCTGGGCGGGGCCACCTGGTCGTCCGTGCCGATCGCCGCGGGCGCCGTGCTCGGCGGCCTCGCCCACCTCGGCTGGTCGGCGCGCCGGCTGAACGCCCTCGCCATGGGCGACGAGACCGCCGCCGCGCTGGGCGTGGACCCCGGGCGCCTGCGCAAGGAGCTCTTTCTCGTCGCCGCCGCCGTCACCGGGGCCGTCGTCGCGGTGAGCGGCGCGATCGGCTTCGTGGGCCTGATGGTCCCGCACGCCGCGCGGATGCTGGTCGGCGCGGACCACCGCCGTCTGCTGGCCGTCGCGCCCCTGGCCGGCGCAGTCCTGCTGATCTGGGTGGACATCCTGTCGCGCGTGGTGCTCGCGCCCGCCGAACTGCCGGTGGGCGTACTGACCGCGGCCGTCGGCGTGCCCTGCTTCATCCTGCTGATGCGCCGCCGTACCTACACCTTCGGAGGTGCCTGATGCACGTCGAGATCGACACGCTCACGGTGGAGATCGCCGGCGCGCGGCTGGTGGAGGACGTCACGCTGCGCGCCGGCAGCGGGCAGCTCGTCGGCCTCGTCGGACCCAACGGCAGCGGCAAGTCGACCCTGCTGCGCTGCGTCTACCGGGCTCTGAGCCCCTCGGGCGGATCGGTCCGGATCGGCGGGGAGGATCTGCGGTCCATGACGGCGCGGGAGAGCGCGCGCCGGGTCGCCGCACTTCCGCAGGAGGTGGTCGCGGAGTTCGACTTCACCGTCGCCGAGATCGTGGCCATGGGCCGGCTGCCGCACCAGGGGCCGGTGGCCCGCACCACCGACGAGGACCGCAGGACGTGCGAGGCCGCGCTCAAAGGCGTCGGGGCCGCTCATCTGGCCGGCCGCGGTTTCCTCACCCTCTCCGGAGGTGAGAAGCAGCGGGTCCTGATCGCCCGCGCGTTCGCCCAGCAGCCTCAGGTGCTGGTGCTCGACGAACCCACCAACCACCTGGACATCGCCCAGCAGCTGGAGGTCCTGTCACTGGTGCGGGGGAGCGGGCTGACCGTGCTCACCGCGCTGCACGACCTCAACCTCGCCGCACTCCACTGCGACGTCCTCCATGTCATCGACGGCGGGCGGATCGTCGCCTCGGGAGCACCGCACGACGTCCTCACGCCCGAGCTGCTGGCCGAGGTCTTCGGCGTACGGGCGCATCGCGTCCCGCACCCCGAGACCGGCGCGGTGCAACTGCTCTTCGACCGCCTCCGCTCCGCGTGACCCCCTCCGTTCCGCGTGCCCCCTCCGCCCGTTGCCCGACCCAAGGAGCTTCCACCGCCATGCGCCCCACCGTGCTCGCCCTTGCCGCCGCGCTCGCCCTCGCCGCCTGTCCCGCCCTCGCCGGCTGCGGGGCGGAAGTCACCTCGGAGAGCGGGAAGGGGGACGGCGCCCGGGCAGCCGACGGCCACTACCCGGTGACCGTCACCAACTGCGGCGAGAAGAAGACGTACGACAAGGCTCCGCAGCATGTGGTCACCAACGATGTCGGCATCACCGAGATCATGTTCGCGCTCGGGCTCGAGGACCACATGGCCGGCTATGTGATGCCCGACGACAAGGGCGACCTGACGTCGGTGCCCTGGAAGGACGGCTACGCGAAGACCACTTGGCTGTCGAAGAAGCAGATCAACAAGGAGCTGGTCCTGGACGCCGGCGCCGATCTGGTCTTCGCGGGCTGGAACTACGGCTTCAGCGAGGGCGACGGCTTCACCCCCGCCGCGCTGCGGCGGGTCGGCGTCGACTCGTATCTGCTCAGCGAGTCCTGCCGCAACGGACAGGGCAAGGCCCGCGGGGTGATGGCACCGCTCGACGCGCTGTACACCGACCTGGAGAACCTCGGCCGGATGTTCGACGTCGAGGACCGGGCCGACACGCTCATCGCCTCGTTCCGCAAGCAGGTCGCCGACGCACAGTCGAAGGCCCTCACGGGCGCCGACCGGCCGCGCGTCTTCCTCTACGACGACGGGCAGGACAAGCCCCTGACCTCCGGCGCCTACGCCGGCCCCCACGACATCATCACCAAGGCCGGGGGTGACCACATCATGAAGGACCTCGAGGACAGCTGGACCACGGTGGGCTGGGAGACGGTCATCGCGCGTGACCCGGAGGTCATCGTGATCAACAACTACGGGGACACCACCGCGGAGCAGAAGCGGACGTTCCTGAAGTCCTACAAGCCGCTCGCCGGAGTATCCGCGATCAAGAACGACCGGATCGTCGTCCTCGACTACGTGGACCTGGTCGAGAGCCCGCGCAACCCCGCGGCCATCAGTTCGCTCGCCGATGACCTGAGGAGTGCCGGTTCCTGATCCGGGAAGCTGTGGCGTGCCCGGCGGTATGGCATGGAGCACATCCGGCCTGCCCGCGCGGGGCGCGTCGGCCCGCCGATCCCCCTGGGGGAGCTCGGATACGCGCCCTCCGCGAGGCAGCGGCCGGCCGGCCGCTGTGACCCGGATCTCTACCGCGTCGCCCGTCCGCGCTGGCACTGTGGTCGGGTCACGGGGGACGACCAGTTGCCGAGCGAGCGAGCGAGATGCCATGACCGCGACCACAGCCGAGAACCGGACCCACGCCCGCACCGGCGGCCCCAAGGACGGGCCGAAGATCCTGGAGCACGTCCTGGGCTGGACGCTCGTCGTCGTCCTCGCCATGTTCGTCACCCAGGCCGGACTCATGTGACCCGCGGCCACCCGCCACGAAAGGTGGGGTGGGGGCCCAGGCCACGAAAGGTGGGGTGGGGCGCCCGCCCGGCACCCCACCCCTGACCCGCCCTGCGGGCCGTGTACCCCGCCGGTGCTAGTTGATGGCCTTGATGAGCTCACCGTCCGTGGTGTCGCCGCTGAGCTCCCAGAAGAAGGTGCCTCCCAGGCCCTGCTCGTTCTTGTAGTCCATCTTCGTGCCGATGGTGGCCGGGGTGTCGTAGCTCCACCAGTCGGTGCCGCAGAGGGCGTACGCCGTGCCCGCGACCGTGCTGGTGGCCGGGCAGCTGTTCTTCAGGACCTTGTAGTCCTCGATGCCCGCCTCGTAGGTACCCGCAGCCGCACCGGTCGCGGTGCCGCCGGGCTCCTCCTGGGTGACGCCCGTCCAGCCGCGGCCGTAGAAGCCGATGCCCAGCAGGAGCTTCTCCGAGGGGATGCCCAGGTCCTTGAGCTTGGAGATCGCCGCGTCGCTGTTGAAGCCCTCCGACGGGATGCCGTCGTAGGAGGTCAGCGGTGAGTGCGGCGCCGTCGGACCCTGCGCTTCGAACGCCCCGAAGAAGTCGTACGTCATCGGGTTGTACCAGTCCAGGTACTGCGCCGCACCCGCGTAGTCCACCGCGTCGATCTTGCCGCCGTCGGACCCGTCGGCGGTGATCGCCGAGGTGATCAGATTGTCGGTGCCGAACTTCGACCGCAGCGCCGACAGGAGCTCGCCGTATGCGTCACGTCCGCTGGTGTCGCAGGTGAGACCGCAGGCGTTGGGGTACTCCCAGTCGATGTCGATACCGTCGAAGACATCGGCCCAGCGCGGGTCCTCGACCAGGTCGTAGCAGGAATCGGCGAAGGCGGCTGGGTTCTGCGCGGCCTCACCGAATCCGCCGGACCAGCTCCAGCCGCCGAACGACCAGATGACCTTCAGGTCCGGGTGCAGCTTCTTCAGTTTGCGCAACTGGTTGAAGTTGCCGCTGAGTTCCTGGTCCCAGGTGTCCGCGACACCGTCGACCGACTGGTCGGCCGTGTAGGTCTTCTCGTAGTCCGCGTAACTGTCGCCGATCGTGCACTTGCCGCCCTCGACGTTCCCGAAGGCGTAGTTGATGTGCGTGAGCTTGTCGGCCGATCCCGACGTCTCGATGTTCTTGACATGGTAATCGCGGTCGTAGACACCCCAGTTGGTGAAGTATCCGACGACCTTGTCGCCGGCCGCCGCGGGTGCGGCCTCGGCGGCCGGCGGGGCGGCTGCCGGGGCGGCGCCGGCGGACGAGGTGCCGACGATGCCGAGCAGAGCGGCTCCGAGCGCGGCGGTACAGGCGGTGGCGACGAGCGCCCTGAGGCGGGCGCGAGGGCGGTGAAGTCCGGTCATTGTGGCTCCTCGTGGGGGAGGGCGGTGGCTGCCCGGTCCAACCAGAATTGGCATGGACGCGATGAGGCATGGGTGAGACCGTAGAAGGACTAGACCAGTTGGGTCAATGGTTCGGACCAATTTCCCTGAGGGTGGGCTCCGGCTACCCGGTGACGCCCGCGCTCCGATCGGGCATACTCGACGCGCCACAGCCGCTGGCCAGCGTCTCCCGTGATCCGGGAAGGCAGGATCGGTTGGGGAGCCGTAGATTTCCGGGCATCGCCCGGGACCACCCGGCGGTGCGCGCACACCCCGCGCGCGACCGTCGTCACGCCCGACAGGGAGGAGAGCGCCGTCATGTCCGACCGTGCCCCGCAGCCGGTGGAACGCCGTCTGCCCACCGAGGAGTCCCGGCAGCTCATCGAGCTCGTACGCGACATCGTGTCGAAAGAGATCACTCCCCGGGCGGCCGAGGAGGAGGAGGCGGGGCACTTCCCGCGCCCGCTCTTCACCCTGCTCTCCGAGTCGGGCCTGCTCGGCCTGCCGTACGACTCCGCGCACGGTGGCGGCGACCAGCCGTACGAGGTCTACCTCCAGGTCCTCGAAGAGCTGGCGGCCGCCAGGCTCACCGTCGGCCTCGGCGTCAGTGTCCACTCGCTGGCCTGCCACGCGCTCGCCGGATACGGCACCGAGGAGCAGAAGGCCGCCCACCTCCCGGCGATGCTCACGGGCGGCCTGCTCGGCGCCTACTGCCTCTCCGAGCCCTCTTCGGGCTCCGACGCCGCCTCGCTCCGCACGAAGGCCGTGCGCGACGGCGATGACTGGGTGCTCACCGGGACCAAGGCCTGGATCACGCACGGAGGCATCGCCGACTTCTGCACGGTGCTCGCCCGCACCGGGGAGGACGGCCCGCGCGGCATCACCGCGTTTCTCGTGCCGGGTGACGCCGAAGGCCTCAATGCCGCCCTGCCCGAGAAGAAGATGGGCATGAAGGGCTCGCCGACGGCCCAGCTGCACTTCGACGGCGTACGGATCTCGGGCGAGCGCCGCATCGGGGACGAGGGGCAGGGCTTCGCCATCGCCCTGTCCGCGCTCGACTCGGGGCGTCTCGGCATCGCCGCCTGCGCCGTCGGCGTCGCCCAGGCCGCGCTGGACGAGGCGGTCGGATACGCCACCGACCGGCGCCAGTTCGGCCGGCCCATCGCGGACTTCCAGGGGCTGCGCTTCATGCTCGCCGACATGGCCACCCAGGTCGAGGCGGGCCGGGCGCTCTACCTGGAGGCGGCGCGGCTCCGCGACGCGGGCCTGCCGTTCTCACGGCAGGCTGCGATGGCGAAGCTGTTCTGCACCGACGCGGCGATGCGGGTGACCACCGACGCGGTCCAGGTGCTCGGGGGCTACGGCTACACCCTCGACTTCCCGGTCGAGCGGCTGATGCGTGAGGCCAAGGTGCTCCAGATCGTCGAGGGCACCAATCAGATCCAGCGCATGGTCATCGCCCGTCACCTCGCGGGTCCCGAGACGCGCTGACCCGGACGGGCCGGTCCGACCAGACGGGCGTTGTCATGATCCGGTTCCACTCCTGGTCATGACGGCCCGGCAGGGATCGCCCCGTGCCCTCCCAACGGCGCAGCATGGCCCGGTAGATGGGAGGGTCGGTGGTGTGCGGCGCGGACTGCGCCGCGGATTCGCGTTCCCGGGGCGGCGGTCCGGTTCGAGGAACCGATTCTTCGGACACGGGTGCGGCGAGTCGGCGGCGTGCGGGGCCGGCCGTTGAAGGCAGCGTGGTCATACAGAACCAACGCCGCCACGGGGCCCCGGGTCACTGGCCGGCCGATTCGCGCGCCCGTTCCTCGCGCGTGGGCGCGCCCTCAGGGGCGCGGAGGGATCAGGCGGCGCGCCGCCCGGCCTGCGGCACGTACGGCAGGGGACGCGAGCCAGGACCGCCTGCGTGCGAGAACGGCTGCATCCGCCAGTCGAGCCCCTGAGGGAGCGTCAACAGCAGTGCGGTCTCCTGCTCCTGGGCCCGGAGGGACTCGTCCGCGGGGCGCGCCAGGGAGGCGTCACCGTTCGTACCGGGGCAGACGGTGAGGACGAACGGGTTCCACGGGGTGGGGCACAGCGCGTGCTCGGGGAGCACGTCCTCGTCCGCCAGCAGGGCGATCGGCCGGGCACAGTCCGGGCAGATCACCCGGTACATCTCGAAGGTGTCGTACGCGTCGAGAACGGTGTCCTCGTCCGGAGCGGCGGATGTCGCGCTCCCGGTGGGTTCCGGTTCGGTACGTCCGGTGAGCTTCAGGCTCTGCATGGATCTTTCCCCCTCGGATGGGCCGGCGAGACGCCACGGCCTCGGCCACAGCAAGCACTTCCCGTCGGAAGTCGGCCGTAACCACGACGCCCGTTGCTACCGACCCGTAAACCTGTGGCGTTCATCACAAGCCCCTCGAACGTGTCCTTCCGGGGGTCTCACAGCTGTGCCTGGAGGGCCAGGGGCCATAGGTTGATCCGCATGGAGGAGCTGGACCGTCAGATTGTGGAGTTGCTCGTCAAGGACGGGCGGATGAGCTACACCGACCTGGGCAAGGCCACCGGCCTGTCCACATCGGCCGTTCATCAGCGCGTCCGCCGGCTGGAGCAGCGCGGGGTGATCAGGGGCTACGCCGCGGTCGTCGACCCCGAGGCCGTCGGCCTGCCGCTCACCGCGTTCATCTCGGTGAAACCCTTCGACCCGAGCGCACCCGACGACATCGCGGAACGGCTCGCGGGTGTGCCGGAGCTGGAGGCGTGCCACAGCGTCGCGGGGGATGAGAACTACATCCTCAAGGTGCGGTGCTCCAGCCCCCTGGAGCTCGAGCACCTGCTCACCCGCGTCCGTACGCTGGCAGGCGTCTCCACCCGTACGACCGTCGTCCTGTCCACGCCCTACGAGGCACGACCGCCGCGCATCTGAGGGGACCCGCACGGCGTTGCGGAGGGGGCGGGGGAGGAACCGGTCCCGGCAGGCGCGAGACTGGTCCCATGACCGAGAGCACCGCCCCCCAGAGCGAACACCGCACCGTGCTGCTGCGCGGTGGAGACGTCCACAGCCCCGCCGATCCGTTCGCCACCGCGATGGTCGTCGAACGCGGCCATGTCGCCTGGGTGGGCTCGGAGGGGGCGGCCGACGCCTTCGCGAGCGGCGTCGACGAGGTGATCGACCTGGAAGGTGCCCTGGTCACCCCGGCCTTCACCGACTCCCATGTGCACACCACATCGACCGGTCTCGCCCTGACGGGGCTCGACCTCTCCGGTGCGCACACGCTCGCCGAAGCCCTCGGTCTTGTGCGTGCGTTCGCGAACAACCGGGCGGAAGCCGGGGTGATCCTCGGCCACGGATGGGACGCCGCCCGCTGGCCCGAACAGCGGCCGCCGTCGCGCGCCGAGCTCGACGAGGCGGCAGGCGGCAGGGCCGTCTATCTGCCCCGCGTGGACGTCCACTCCGCCGTGGTGACCACGGCGCTCCTGGACCTGGTCCCGGGTGTCACCGCGCTGGCCGGCTACCACCCCGACGCCCCTCTGACCGGCGACGCCCACCACGCGGTGCGGGCCGCCGCCCACGGCGCCGTCACACCGGCGCAGCGGGCGCGGGCCCAGCGCGCGGCCCTCGCGCACGCGGCCTCGCTCGGCATCGGCACCGTGCACGAGTGCGCGGGCCCGGAGATCTCCGACGAGGAGGACTTCACCGGACTGCTGGCACTCGCCGCCGAACAGCCGGGCCCCCGGGTCTTCGGATACTGGGCCGAGCAGGTCCAGGACGAGAAGGGCGCGCGCCGCATCCGCGAGCTCGGCGCCATCGGCGCGGCCGGCGACCTCTTCGTCGACGGCTCGCTGGGGTCGCACACCGCCCTCCTCCACGAGCCGTACGCCGACGCCCCGCACACCGGCACCGGGAGGCTCGACGCCGCGGGGATCGCCGCACATGTGACGGCGTGCACCGAGGCGGGGCTCCAGGCCGGCTTCCACGCGATCGGCGACGCGGCGGTGTCCGCCGTGGCGGCCGGCGTCAGGGCCGCCGCCGAGACACTCGGGCTCGCCCGGATCCGGGCCGCCAGGCACCGCGTGGAGCACGCCGAGATGCTCACCCCCGAGACCGTCGCCGCCTTCGCCGAGCTCGGCCTCACCGCCTCCGTCCAGCCCGCCTTCGACGCGGCCTGGGGCGGCCCTGACGGCATGTACGCCCGGCGCCTGGGCCCGGAGCGCGCCGCGACCCTCAACCCGTACGCCGCCCTGCTGCGCGCGGGCGTGCCCCTCGCCTTCGGCTCGGACAGCCCGGTCACCCCCCTGGACCCCTGGGGAACCGTGCGCGCCGCGGCCCATCACCGCACACCCGGGCACCGCGTCTCCGTACGCGCCGGCTTCGCCGCCCACACGCGGGGCGGCTGGCGGGCCGTCGGGCGGGACGACGGCGGCGTACTGGTCCCGGGAGCACCGGCCGACTACGCCGTCTGGCGTACCGGTGACCTGCTGGTCCAGGCCCCGGACGACCGGGTGGCGCGGTGGTCAACCGATCCCCGTTCCGGCACCCCCGGCCTGCCCGATCTCACCCCCGGTGCGGAGCTTCCGGTCTGCCTGCGGACGGTGGTACTCGGACAAACTGTCTACGTGCGGCCGAACGAGTGACGTCGAGATATTCCGTACCGCCGATCGATGGCGCCAGGACTCTGCGACGGCCTGCCCAGCCTCGGTGCTGACCTGGCGTTTTTGATGAAACCAGCAGGTCGAAGGGGTGTTGACAGAAAGTGGTCACGGGCCGGTAGGTTCGGCCGGGTCCACCACTGGACGTCCGACCGGTCAAACCTCCACGCAGTCGTCGAACGCCGCTGGGTCATGGGGTGGTGTGCCCACCGGCGCACCACCACTGACAGCCAGGTTCAGCGCCCGCGCCTCGGGGGCGAGGGAAGGTTTCGTCCGGACGGCAGGTGTGACCCGGGTGGGGCCCGGAGGTTCAGTAGACAACGGCTCTCGGTCGACCCGCAGCCAGCGGGTCCCAGGTCGGCCCGAAGGACACCGGGCCCCGATCCGCAGTGCCGCGCCCTTCTGTCCGCAGTTCCGTGCTTCTGTCCGGGGCGCCACACGCCACCCCGTGACCGCGTCGGAGTCCAGCCGCTCGGTGCTGGATATGGTGTGCATCTGCGTACGGACTTTAAGGGGCAGTAGTGAACGACGGCGGTCAGAGGCAGTTCGGCCCGCTCGGCACAGTCTTGGTGATCATTCCGACCTACAACGAGGCCGAGAACATCAAGCTGATCGTCGCCCGGGTGCGTGCCGCCGTCCCGGAAGCGGACATCCTCGTCGCCGACGACAACAGCCCCGACGGCACCGGGAAGGTCGCCGACGAGCTCGCGGCCGGCGACACCCATGTGCACGTCCTGCACCGCAAGGGCAAGGAAGGGCTCGGCGCCGCCTATCTGGCGGGCTTCCGCTGGGGCTCCGAGCACGGCTACGGCGTCCTGGTCGAGATGGACGCGGACGGCTCGCACCAGCCCGAGGAACTGCCGCGGCTGCTCACCGCGCTGAAGGGCGCCGACCTGGTCCTCGGCTCACGCTGGGTGCCTGGCGGCCGGGTGGTCAACTGGCCCAGGCACCGCGAGATGATCTCGCGCGGCGGCAGCCTCTACTCCCGGATGCTGCTCGGCCTCTCGGTGCGGGACGTCACGGGCGGTTACCGCGCCTTCCGCACCGAGACCCTGGACGGTCTCGGACTCGACGAGGTCGCCTCCCAGGGCTACTGCTTCCAGGTCGATCTCGCCCGGCGGGCCGTCGAGGCCGGCTACCACGTCGTCGAGGTGCCGATCACCTTCATGGAGCGGGAGATCGGCGACTCGAAGATGAGCCGCGACATCCTCGTCGAGGCACTGTGGCGGGTCACGGGCTGGGGCATCACCGGCCGGGCCAACAAGGTGCTGGGCCGCAAGACGCCCTGACCGGTCCCGCCGAGGCCGCATGATCACCCCCCTTACGCCGCTCGCACCGGCTTACGGGCACACTGGGGGTATGACGACCGGCACACCGCCTCCGAACCGTCCACGGCGCTCACGCGCCCGTACGCTCCTGCCGCTGGGCATCGCCGCCTGGCTGGTGCTGGAGATCTGGCTGCTGACCGTGGTGGCCGGCGCGGCGAACGGCTTCACCGTGCTGCTGATCCTGGTCGCCGGCATCGTGCTCGGCGCCGCGGTGATCAAGCGGGCCGGGCGCCGGGCCTTCCGCAACCTCACCGAGACCCTCCAGCAGATGCCGGGCCGGCCCGGCGCTCCCGCCACCCCGCCCGCGGCCCCCTCGGCCGGCAAGGGGAACGGCTTCCTGATGCTGGGCGGTCTGCTCCTCATGATCCCCGGCGTGATCTCCGACGCCGCGGGACTCCTGCTGCTGTTGCCCCCGGTGCGCTCCGTGCTCGCGCGCTACACCGAACGCTCCCTGGAGCGCCGGATGCGGGCGGCGGCGCCGGGAGGCTTCTCCGACGCCTTCCAGCAGGCCCGGATCCACCGGCCGGACGGCAAGGTGGTGCAGGGCGAGGTCATCCGCGAGGACGGCACACCCGGGCGGCCCCGCCCCGACGACGGCGAGGACCGCCCTCCGCTGATCCCCTGAAGGACCCCGGCCCCGCCCCGGCGGGGCCGCACGACGAAGAGCCGCAGGACGACAA
Source organism: Streptomyces sp. NPDC048565 (assembly GCF_040650935.1). Taxonomy (NCBI): domain Bacteria; kingdom Bacillati; phylum Actinomycetota; class Actinomycetes; order Kitasatosporales; family Streptomycetaceae; genus Streptomyces; species Streptomyces sp. NPDC048565. The sequence goes on along the minus strand of NZ_JBEZIH010000009.1, from coordinate 29 downwards.
AGAGCCGCGGGCCGCGACACATGTTCTGT
>NZ_JBEZIH010000008.1:0-265151 GCF_040650935.1 Streptomyces sp. NPDC048565 | reverse complement strand
GCCCGTCTCGGCGGGACTGTCTGCCCTGGCATCGCGGGGTGGGCGGCTGTGAGTGGTAGCTGCCGGTGCAGCTGGCTACCCCCCGGGGGGGGGGGGGGGGGGGCGGCCCCCCCCCCCCCCCGCCCCTCCTCCTCTCTCAAGCTCTTTCAGGCGATGTGGTCCGCGGCCATCTCGCTGTCGAAGCGCTGCTTGAAGCCGGGCAGCAGCCGACGGAGCAGCGCGGCGCTGCGCGGATGGCGGACGTTGTGACCGTCCGAGAGGTGTATGTCGAGCACCTCGGCGCTCGGGTAGTCCTGGTGCTGATGCGTGTACGCGGTGAACACGTCGTACGCGATCTCGCTGAACTCGATCTCCGCCTCGGCCCACTCGGCCGGGTCGCCCTCCTGCGGAGCGGGGCCGCCCTGCTGCTCGGGTTCCTGCTCCTCCTCCTGCTGCGGCTGCGGCTGCGGCTGCTCCTGCTCCGGTTCCGCCGCGCGGGGGTGCGGGAAGGTGCCGGCCGTGCCGACATTGCCGAGCGGGCGGGTCCGCCCCGGGCCCGAGGGGATCATCACGGGGGCGGGGTCCAGGCCCTCGTCGTACGTCGGGTCGTACGCGCCCTCGTACGCCTCGTCCGGCACCTTCGGGGCGGCGAACCAGGGACTGTCGTGCGAGCCGGGGCCCTCCTGGGGGTACTGCTCCTGCTCGAACTGCTCGAACTGCTCGTGCTGCTCCTGCGTGAACTGCTGCCGGCCGGAGCGGTCCAGCCGGTCCGACGGGCCGTACTGCTCATGCTGCGGCTCCGGCTGCTGCTGCCCCTGCCGGTACCCCTGCTGTGTCTGTTCCTGCGTCTGTTCCTGCGTCTGCTCCTGTGGGGCGTAAGGGAGCTGGGGCTGCTGCTCGCTCTGCACGTCTGCCGGAGCCGGCGGAAGCAGAGCCGGCTCGATGCCCGCGGCGGCGAGGCCGGCCGGGGCGGTCTCGGCGAGCGGGACGCCGAACTTCGCAAGCCGCAGCGGCATCATCGACTCCACGGGTGCCTTGCGGCGCCAGCTGCGGCCGAAGCGGGCCTGGAGGCGGGCCTGGTAGATCAGCCGGTCCTGTTCGAGCCTGATCACCTGCTCGTAACTGCGCAGCTCCCACAGCTTCATCCGGCGCCACAGCTTGAAGGTGGGGACGGGGGAGAGCAGCCACCGGGTGAGGCGGACGCCCTCCATGTGCTTGTCGGCCGTGATGTCCGCGATCCGGCCCACCGCGTGCCGTGCGGCCTCGACGGCGACGACGAACAGGATGGGGATCACCGCGTGCATGCCGGTGCCCAGCGGGTCGGGCCAGGCGGCGGCGCCGTTGAAGGCGATCGTCGCCGCGGTCAGCAGCCAGGCGGTCTGACGCAGGAGCGGGAAGGGTATGCGCATCCAGGTCAGCAGCAGGTCCAGCGCGAGCAGGACACAGATGCCGGCGTCGATGCCGATCGGGAAGACGTTCGAGAACTCGCCGAAGCCCTTCTCCTCCGCGAGGTCGCGGACGGCGGTGTACGAGCCCGCGAAGCCGATCGCGGCGATGAGCACGGCGCCGGCGACGACGACCCCGATGAGTACGCGGTGTGTGCGTGTCAGCTGCATTGCGGCCACCCGCGATCCCCTCCCGACTTCGATGAACCGGCCTTCACTTCGGCATCCGGCGCGGGCACAGCCTGGCACATGCGGGGCTGGAGTGTTGCGTGGGGAGGGGCCGAAGCCCGGCACTCGCGGGAGTGCCGGGCTTCGTCAAGACGCCCCTGGGCAGGGGAGTCGGCGTTCCGTCCAGGCTCAGGTCACGACTTGTCGTCGGCCTTCTCGGAGGCCTTCGCTGACGCCTTCCCGGTGGACTTGGCGGACTTGGAGGGCGACGCGGACGGGGACGACGACTTCCCCGCGCTGTCGCCGACCGAGGCGACGGCCTCCGTTGCGGCCTTCTGGGCGCCCTTGAGGATGGTGGCGGCGGAGGGCGACTTGGCGCCGGCGAAGCCGGCCCCGTTGTAGGTGACGCTCACGACGACGTTGCCCGTGCGGGCCACGACCGTCGCGTACTCGAAGTCCTCGTCGGACTTGCTGAGGGCGTACGTGACGGAGGTGGCCTGCTCACCGAGGCCGGAGACGGGCTTGGCCGAGACCTTCTTCGCCTTCTCCGTCGCCTGCGTCTTGGAGACCTGCTTGGTGTACTCGTCCGTCGCGCGCTTCGCACCGCTGCCCAGGGCCTGGTCCGAGGGGAAGCGGGTGAAGCCGACGTCGAGCCAGCGGTACTGCGAGCCCTTGACGCCGTTGTCGTCCAGGCCGTTCCAGGAGCAGCCGCCGCGGCTCGCGGTGTCGCTCGACTTGCCCGGGGTGCCGCCCTTGGTCTTGGCCTTCGGGACCAGGTCCGCGATCGACTTCTTGGCGATCGAGTCGCAGGCGTCGGGCAGCTCGGTGAACTTCGCGGGCTCGACGGCCTTCTCGGACTTCTCCGCGCTCGCGGAGGCCGAGGAGTCGGAACCCTTCGTGTCGCCGGAGTCCGACGAGCAGCCGGCGACGACGAGCATCACCGGAACGGCGGCGCAGGCGAGTATGCGGGACAGTCGCGGGGCTGATCGGTGCATGGTTCCTTCACTCGGACGGCACGGCGGTCTCGGTCGTGCGGGTGGTCGGGCGGTACGTCGGGCTACGTCGGCCGGGGCCTACGTCGGTCGGGGGCCACGGTACGACGGACGGCGACCGGATGCCGCCTTCGGCCGGATGGCCCCGGGCGGCGCCGGGCACCGGCCCGGGGCCGCCCGGCGGCCGGTCAGTCGTTGAGTGCCTCGTCCAGTTTCCGCGCCAGGGCCTGGGCCTTCTCCTGAAGTTCCTTGCTGTCGGGAACCTCGGTGACGCTGTCCGGCTGCGCGGTGTAGTGGACGGACACGATGACGTTCGATGTGCGGAATACCACGCTCACGGTGCGGTGCCGTGCGGTGGAACCTGCCCGGGTGAGCGAATCATCCAGAAACGCCGCATCCCCGAGCCCGTCCAGCAGCCGCGGCCGGAGGTCGTACTCGGGATCGGTGTCGGTGCCGCTGTCTGACGGGTCGGCGGAGGGTGTGTGGGACGCCTTGCCGTCCGGGGAGCCGGACGGTGTGCTGCCGCTCGAAGCGGAGGACGATGCGCCGGTGGTCCCGCTGGGTGTGACGCCGGCCGAAGTGGGGAGGTCGGCGGCGTCCTCCTTCTTCGCGTACACCTCACGGGCGCCGGCGTCGTCACTCACCGCGGGGTCGTACGAGACGACGCGCTCGAAGTCGATGGACAGATTCCGGGTGGAGTCCGGGCCGTCCGACTTCCAGCGGCAGCCGACCTTGCGGTCGGTGTCGTAGGTGACGGTGGCCGTGCCCTCGTACACCTTGTCCTGCTGCTCATCGGACAGGTCGGCGGCGCCGGGCAGCAGGTCCTTGAGCGTGGAGCGGGGCACGGCGCGGCAGGACTCGGGCAGCGTCTTGTACTTCCCGGGAGGCGCGGCCGTGACCGTCGGGCTGCCGGGCTTGCTGTCGGCGTCGGGGTCGCCGGCGTCGGAGCCGGCGCTGCAGCCGGCGACGAGCGCTGCGAGAAGCGCGACGCCGGGTACGTACGCCATGTGTCGCACGGTCCCAGGCTCCCTTCGGTACGAAAACGGGTTGCCGCGCGATGGCGGCCGATGGACACAATGTGTATCGCACGCGCTGCTGTGAATGCCGGTCGGCCGACCTGTATGCCGACCTCGGCACCGGTTTTGCGCTTTGAGTCTTTTTCGGGGGAATCGAGGAGTTATGTCATATGTAGAGGTACCGGGTGCGCAGGTTCCCATCCGTATGTGGGCGGATCCGGCGTCCGTCGAGGACGGCGCGATGCAGCAGCTGCGGAACGTGTCCACGCTGCCCTGGATCAAGGGCCTCGCGGTCATGCCGGACGTCCACTACGGCAAGGGTGCGACGGTCGGCTCGGTGATCGCGATGCACGGTGCGGTCTGCCCGGCCGCGGTGGGCGTGGACATCGGCTGCGGGATGTCGGCGGTGAAGACGTCGCTGACGGCCAACGACCTGCCGGGAGACCTCTCGCGGCTCAGGTCCAAGATCGAGCAGGCGATCCCGGTGGGCCGGGGGATGCATGCCGACACGGTCGACCCGGGCCGGCTCCACGGCTTCCCCACCAGTGGCTGGGACGACTTCTGGTCGCGGTTCGACGGGATCGCCGAAGCGGTCAAATTCCGTCAGGAGCGTGCCACGAAGCAGATGGGAACGCTCGGAAGTGGAAACCACTTCATCGAGTTCTGTCTCGACGAGGCCGGGGCGGTGTGGCTGATGCTGCACTCCGGCTCCCGGAACATCGGCAAGGAGCTCGCCGACTTCCATATCGGCCAGGCCCAGAAGCTGCCGCACAACCAGGGCCTCATCGACCGTGACCTGGCGGTCTTCGTCGCGGACACCCCGCAGATGGCGGCGTACCGCAACGACCTCTTCTGGGCCCAGGAGTACGCCAAGTACAACCGATCGATCATGATGGGCCTCTTCCAGGACGTGGTCCGGAAGGAGTTCAAGAAGGCCAGGGTCACGTTCGAGCCGGTCATCTCCTGCCACCACAACTACGTGGCGGAGGAGCGGTACGAAGGCATGGACCTGCTGGTCACCCGGAAGGGCGCGATCCGTGCGGGCTCGGGGGAGTTCGGGATCATTCCCGGCTCCATGGGGACCGGCTCGTACATCGTGAAGGGCCTCGGGAACACGAAGTCCTTCAACTCCGCCTCGCACGGAGCGGGCCGGCGGATGAGCAGGAACGCGGCCAAGCGGAAGTTCTCCACGCAGGATCTGGAGGACCAGACGCGGGGTGTGGAGTGCCGCAAGGACTCCGGGGTGGTGGACGAGATCCCGGGCGCGTACAAGCCGATCGAGCAGGTCATCGACCAGCAGCGGGACCTGGTCGAGGTCGTCGCGAAGCTCAAGCAGGTCGTCTGCGTGAAGGGCTGAGAAAGGGGCCGGCCGGCTTTCCGCCGGCCCCTTTCCGCGTGCCTGGGCCGCCGTGGGACGTCACGGGGTGCGGTGGACCTTGGAGTTGGAGGCCTGGGCGCGGGGGCGGACCACCAGGAGGTCGATGTTGACGTGGCTGGGGCGGGTGACGGCCCAGTTGATCGTGTCGGCCACGTCGTCGGCGGAGAGCGGGGCGTCGACGCCCGCGTAGACCTTGGCGGCCTTCTCGGCGTCGCCCCGGAAGCGGGTGGTGGCGAACTCCTCGGTCTTGACCATGCCGGGCGCGATCTCGATCACCCTGACCGGGGTACCGACGATCTCCAGCCGCAGGGTCTCCGCCAGCACGTGCTCGCCGTGCTTGGCCGCGACGTAACCGGCACCACCCTCGTAGGTGGAGAGGCCGGCCGTCGAGGAGAGGATCACGACGGTGCCGTCCCCGCTCGCCGTGAGGGCGGGGAGCAGGGCCTGGGTGACGTTGAGCGTGCCGATGACGTTGGTCTCGTACATCTGGCGCCAGTCGGCGGGGTCGCCCGTAGCGACGGGGTCGGCGCCCAGCGCTCCGCCGGCGTTGTTGACCAGGACCGCCAGGGACCGGAACGCCGTGGCGAACTCGTCGACCGCCGCACGGTCGGTGACGTCCAGGGCGTATGCCGTCGCCTGGTGGCCCGCTTCGGTGAGCTCGGCGGCGAGTGCCTCGATGCGGTCCTTGCGGCGCGCGGTGAGCACCACGCGGTAGCCGGAGGCGGCCAGCTGCCTGGCGGTCGCGGCGCCGATGCCGCTGCTCGCGCCGGTGATGACGGCGATGGGGGTGGCGGCCATGTCGAACTCCTCGGGCAGCTGATCGGTACCTGGCCAGGATAGGCGGGGCCCCGGGCAGGGGTTCAGCGGTCGCGGCCCGGAGGCCGGCCGTCCGGCCCGCCGAATTCGCGCACGGCGTCCGCCACGACGGCCTCCAGACGGGAGTGGTGGGCGCCCCGCCAGTACACCCGGCCGCAGACCGTGCACTGGGCGAACACGTCGTAGGACGCCTGGGTGCCCTGTTCGAGACGGTCGCTCACGGAGTCCTTGTCCGCGTCCGCGAGCTCTCCGTTGCAGGCGGTGCAGCGGGTCCACGGCGCGAGCACGGGGGCGAAACGGCCGAGGACGTCACGGAGCTGTTCCTCGGGCCGGTCGCTGTAGACGTACGCGCCCGCCCAGATCTCCCTGCGCCGCAGCAGCCCCCGGTCGCGGGAGAGCAGGACGCGCCGCTGCTCCGCCGAGCGGGTGGCGAGCGCCGGGTCGCCGATGTCCTCGCTCTCGTACGCGGCGTCCACGCCCAGGAGGCGCAACCGCCGGGCGAGGGTGCCCAGATGGACGTCGAGCAGGAAACGCAGCGGCGCACCCGGGACCTGCTGGGGGCGGCGCACCGCCCGCACCTCGATCAGTTCGCCCGCTCCGGGGATGTGGGACACGGGCACGGGGCGGCCGTCGGCCAGGAGCTGCCCGGCCTCGGTGAGCGGGACGCCGATGGACTCCACGACGTGCCCGAGGGTGGAGAAGCCGTCCGTGGTGAGCGCCGTGGGCCCACCGCGCCGGCCGTGGGCGACGAAGAGCCGTAGTTCCGGGGCTACTTCGAGGGTGATCTCGGGTCCGTTCACCTGGTCAGGATGCCACCGGGGGACGGCCTGGGGCGGAGCCCCGCCAGGTCCAGCCGCCAGTCGTTGAAGGTGTTCGGCGAGCCGTTCCCCGTGGCCCCAGGGGCCCCGGCCTTCGACCGGGTGCTGGCCATGACGGGCCGCGACCCCGGCTGGCGCCCGCCGGGACACCGGCCAGGGGGCGTCGCGTGGCGGCCCCGTACCAGGGTCACGCCTGCGGCGGCTCCGGCCCCCGGTCGCGTCACGCCTGCGGCGGCTCCGGCCCCCGGTCACGCCTCCGGCTGCCCGTCCCGGTCCAGGCGGGTGCGCAGGGTCCCGGCGAACTCCTCGGCCCGCGCCAGCTGGACCCGCAGCTTCGCGACCTGCTCGGCGGCGGCCCGCTCGTAGGCGCGGACCCGCTCCAGGAGTGCGTCGCGCTCGTCCGGCGCCGGCTCCCCGCCGGCGTCGAGGCGGGCGACCACGTCCAGCAGGTCCCGCATCTCGTCCAGGGTGAAGCCGAGGGGCTTCATCCGGCGGATGACCATCAGCCGGGCCACATCCACCTCGGTGTACAGCCGGAACCCGCCACGCGAACGGGCCGATGGCACCACGAGCCCGGACTCCTCGTAGTGCCGGATCGTGCGCAGCGACAGCTCGGTACGCGCGGCGACCTCGCCGATCTGCATGTGCTCGCTGCTCACGGTGCCCCTGTGCCTCTCGACTCCCGCCGTGGCCACAATGGGACGGCGTCTCCATCTCTACCCTAACGTTAGGGTAGAGTTGCTCGGCGCCCCGCGGGGAGCGCGCACCCGCCCATACTTCCGCAACGACAGGTCACGCCTCCCTTGCCCCTCTTGCCCTCATCCGTACTGTCCCCGGCCGGCCTGCTGCGCGACCACCGGCCCTCCTGGCTGTCCCCGAAGGTCTTCCGCACCGAGGTGCTGGCGGGTCTCGTCGTGGGGCTGGCGCTGATTCCCGAGGCGATCTCGTTCTCGATCATCGCCGGGGTCGACCCGGCGGTCGGTCTGTTCGCCGCCTTCACGATGGCCGTCGTCATCTCCGTCGTCGGCGGCAGGCCCGCGATGATCTCCGCGGCGACGGGCGCGGTCGCGCTCGTCATCGCCCCGCTCAACAGGGAGCACGGGTTCGGGTATCTGATCGCGGGAGTCATCCTGGGCGGGGTCTTCCAGGTCGTACTCGGCGCGCTCGGCGTCGCCAGGCTGATGCGGTTCGTGCCCCGCAGCGTGATGGTCGGCTTCGTCAACGCGCTGGCCATCCTGGTCTTCATGGGCCAGGTCCCCGAGCTGAGCGATGTCCCCTGGCCGGTGTATCCGCTGGTCATCGGCGGGCTGGTCCTGATGGTGCTCTTCCCGAGGATCACCAGGGCGGTGCCCGCCCCGCTGGTCTCCATCGTCATCCTCACCGCGATCACCGTCGCCGCGGGCATCGCCGTACCGACCGTCGGCGACAAGGGCGAGCTGCCCTCGTCGCTGCCGGTGCCCGGTCTGCCTGACGTGCCCTTCACGCTGGACACCCTGACGACCGTCGCCCCCTACGCGCTGGCCATGGCGCTGGTCGGTCTGATGGAGTCGCTGATGACGGCCAAGCTGGTCGACGAGATCACCGACACCCAGTCGAGCAAGACCCGTGAGTCGGTCGGCCAGGGCATCGCCAACATCGTCACCGGCTTCCTGGGCGGCATGGGCGGCTGCGCCATGATCGGCCAGACCATGATCAACGTGAAGGTGTCCGGCGCCCGCACCCGGCTGTCCACGTTCCTCGCGGGCGTCTTCCTGATGGTGCTGTGCATCGCGTTCGGGCCGCTCGTCTCCCGTATCCCGATGGCGGCGCTCGTCGCCGTCATGGTCATGGTCTGCTTCGCGACCTTCGACTGGCACTCCGTCGCACCCGGGACCCTGCGGCGGATGCCCGCGGGGGAGATCGTGGTCATGGTGATCACGGTGGTCTGTGTCGTCGCCACCGAGAACCTCGCCGTCGGCGTGGTCGTCGGCTCGGTCACCGCCATGGTCATCTTCGCCAGGAGGGTCGCCCACCTCGCCGACGTCACCTCGGTCACGGACCCGGACGGCGGCCGGGTGATCTACTCCGTCTTCGGTGAGCTCTTCTTCGCCTCGTCCAACGACCTGGTCGGACGGTTCGACTACGCCGCCGACCCTCCGGTGGTGGTCATCGATCTGACCGCGGCGCACATCTGGGACGCCTCGGCGGTCGCGACGCTGGACGCCATCACCACGAAGTACGAACAGCGCGGCAAGAGCGTGGAGATCATCGGCCTCGACGAACGGAGCGCCGACCTCCACGGCTCCCTGACCGGCCGGCTCGCCGGGAGCAGCTGAACCGTCCGGCGCCTCGGCCGGCCGGTGCGCGGCGGGACCCCGGCTGCCGCGTCAGGGCCACACCAGGCAGTACGCCTGGTGGCCCGCGTCGTGCAGCCGGTAGGAGAAGTCCTGCCACTCGTGCAGCAGTTGGTAGACGTTGAACGCGTCGCGGGGGCCGCCACGGTCCGGGACCGTGGACCAGATGAAGGCCGCGGCGCCGACGGATTCCTCGCCGACGTCCCGCAGCGGGTCGACCACCGTCATCGGCAGCTTGACCACCGCGTAGTCGGGATGGAGCACGACGAGCTCCAGCGGGGGGACCTTGTACAGGGGTATGCCCTGTATGCCGGTGAGGACCATGGCCGCCACCGTCTCGGGCTTGATCTTGCTGAACATGCCGCCCATGCCCAGCTCGTCGCCGCCGAGCTCCTCGGGGCGCATGGAAATGGGCACGCGTGCGGCGGTGGCCCCGTCAGGGGCACCGAAGTATTTGTAGGTCACCCCCACCCGTCCACTGCTCCTGCTCCCTGAACCGTCGGTCCCTGAACCGTCGGCCTCGGCCGCCCGCGCGTTCCGCGCGCGCTCGGCCTCGCGCCGGTGCCGCCCTCGCCGGGCAGGCTCGGGCCCCAGGTCGTCGGTCCCTTCGCCCACTCCGCCACCGCGATGCATATCTCATCCACCCGACTACTTCTTAGGAGACACAGCCCCGCCGCGCAACCCGATCATCGTCAGTGACCTCCCCCACGGACGTGCGGTGAAACACCTGTCCGCAAGACCGTCGACGCCTCTGACACCATGGCATGTGTGAGCTTTCCCCATGACGCCCCAGTTTCGCAGACGCGAGGAGACTGACGCCCTTTCGTTGTACGAGCCTCATACGGGGAGAGCGCGCTCCCCGCTCACCGGCGGCCGGGAATCCCGGCAGGCCCCCCCCCGAACTCCGAATCGCAGATCAGGACCAAAGTGGCGTATTCATACGAAGCCCCAGTTTCGCAGACGCTTTTCGACCGGGCGTCCCTCGTGACGCCCGGAGGCGTGAACTCCCCCGTGCGTGCCTTCCGGGCCGTGGGCGGTACGCCCCGGTTCATGGTGTCCGGTACGGGTCCGTACCTCACCGACGCCGACGGCCGTGAGTATGTCGACCTCGTGTGTTCGTGGGGGCCGATGATCCTCGGCCACGCGCACCCCGAGGTCACCGCCGCCGTCCAGGACGCGGTGGCCCGGGGTACCTCCTTCGGTACGCCGGGTGAGGGCGAGGTCGCGCTCGCCGAGGAGATCGTCGCCCGGATCGAGCCCGTGGAGCAGGTGCGGCTGGTGTCGTCCGGCACCGAGGCGACCATGTCCGCGATCCGGCTCGCCCGTGGATTCACCGGACGCGCCAAGGTCGTGAAGTTCGCCGGGTGCTACCACGGGCACGTCGACGCGCTGCTGGCCGCGGCCGGCTCCGGTGTCGCCACCTTCGGGCTGCCCGACACGCCCGGCGTGACCGGCGCCCAGGCGGGCGACACGATCGTGCTGCCGTACAACGACCTGGACGCCGTGCGCGCCGTGTTCGCCGCGCAGCCGGGCGAGATCGCCTGCGTGATCACCGAGGCGTCGCCGGGCAACATGGGCGTCGTGCCCCCCGGGGAAGGCTTCAACGCCGGGCTCAAGGAGATCTGCGCGGCCGACGGGGCGCTGTACATCTCCGACGAGGTGATGACGGGCTTCCGTACGTCCAAGGCCGGCTGGTACGGCATCGACGGCGTGCGGCCCGACCTGATGACCTTCGGCAAGGTCATGGGCGGCGGCTTCCCGGCCGCGGCCTTCGGCGGCCGCGCCGACGTGATGGCGCACCTGGCCCCCGCGGGCCCCGTCTACCAGGCCGGCACCCTCTCCGGGAACCCGGTCGCCACCGCCGCGGGCCTCGCCCAGCTGCGACTGCTGGACGACGCGGCGTATGCGAAGGTCGACGCCGTCTCCGCCGAGCTGCGCTCGCTGGTCGGCGAGGCGTTCACCAAGGAGGGCGTCGCGCACACGGTGTCGGCGGCGAGCAACATGTTCTCCGTCTTCTTCACCGACGAGCCGGTCCGCGACTACGAGGGCGCGAAGAAGCAGGAGGCCTTCCGCTTCACCGCGTTCTTCCACTCGATGCTGGAGCAGGGCGTGTACCTGCCGCCGTCCGCCTTCGAGTCCTGGTTCGTCTCGACCGCCCACGACGCGCGGGCGCTCGAACGGATCGCCGAGGCGCTGCCCGCCGCCGCCCGCGCCGCTTCGGAGGCCGCCGCATGAGCGGGACCGGCGGGAACACGGAGAAGGACATCACCGTCGTCCATCTGATGCGCCACGGTGAGGTGCACAACCCGGACGGCGTGCTCTACGGCCGCCGGGCCGGCTACAGCCTGTCCGACCTCGGCCGCAGGATGGCCGACCGGGTCGCCGAGCACCTGGAGAAGCGCGACATCACCCATGTCGTGGCCTCCCCGCTGGAGCGCGCCCAGGAGACCGCGGCGCCGATCGCCACGTCGCACGGCCTCGACCTGGCCACCGACGGGCGTCTCATCGAGGCCGCCAACGCCTTCGAGGGCAAGACCTTCGGGGTCGGCGACGGCGCGCTGCGCAAGCCGGCGAACTGGAAGCACCTCACCAACCCCTTCAAGCCGTCCTGGGGCGAGCCGTACGTCGAGCAGGTCGTGCGGATGATGGGCGCCCTGGACGCGGCGCGTGACGCGGCCCGTGGGCACGAGGCGGTCTGCGTCAGCCACCAGCTGCCGATCTGGATCGTACGGAGCTTCGTGGAGCGGCGCAGGCTGTGGCATGACCCGCGCAAGCGGCAGTGCACCCTGGCATCGCTGACGACCTTCACCTATCAGGGCGACGAGATCGTGTCCGTCGGATACACCGAGCCCGCCCGGGATCTGGTGCCCGCGCACCTCCTCGCGGGTGCGAAGCCGGTCAAGGGGAAGTCGAAGGCGTTCGGGGCGTAGGGCGGCCCGCAGGCTCCCGCAAGGCAGCCTCCTGGCGCCCCGGCCTGCCCGTGCTGACCGTCGGGTTGTGGGCCATGTGCAGCATCTGCAAGGGTCCGTTCACGTGACAACTTTTGTGATTATCGGCGGAACCACCGTGTTGGTTTCCTCATCTAAGCCATTGCCAGTTTGTATGGTCTTGAGGTAATACGACCGTAGATGGGGACGCTATGCGTGAAATCAACCGAAGAGGCCTCCTCGGGGCCGGGCTCGGAGCCGCAGCCGCACTCTCGTTGGCCGGCTGTGGCTCCGACGGGTCATCCAACGACGGCCCGTCGGGGCCCGAGAAGGGCTCGAAAGGCAACAAAGGAAAGCCGGGGGACGGCGCCGGCTCCTCCGGGAAACAGGTCAGGCTGATCGGTGACGGCTCCACGGCCGACACCGGAAAACAGCCGAATCAGCCCGCCGCCCCCGTTCCGCTCGAACCCGGCCAGAAGCCGCCGCAGTTCGTGATCTTCTCCTGGGACGGCGCGGGTGAGGTCGGCAACGGGCTCTTCCCGCGTTTCCTCGAACTCGCCAAGGAACATGACGCGGGGATGACCTTCTTCCTCTCCGGCCTCTATGTGCTGCCCGAGTCGAAGAAGTCCCTCTACCGTCCGCCCAACAACCCCAGGGGCGCCTCGGACATCGGTTATCTCAACGATGACCACCTCAAGCAGACCCTGAAGTACGTCCGCCAGGCCTGGCTCGACGGACACGAGATCGGCACCCACTTCAACGGGCATTTCTGCGGCGGTTCCGGATCGGTCGGCAACTGGACGGCCGAGCAATGGCAGAGCGAGATCGACCAGGCGGTGTCCTTCGTCACCGAATGGAAGACCAACACCGGGTGGAACGATCTCGAACCGCTGCCGTTCGACTACAGGAAGGAACTGGTCGGCGGCCGTACGCCCTGTCTGCTCGGCCAGGACAATCTCCTGCCCACCGCCAAGCAGCTCGGCTGGCGTTACGACGCGAGCTCGCCCGGCGGCACCCAGATGTGGCCCGAGAAGCGTCAGGGCGTCTGGGACCTTCCGCTTCAGGGGATTCCGTTCCCCGGCCACACCTTCGAAGTCCTCTCCATGGACTACAACATTCTCGCCAACCAGTCGCAGAACTCCACCAACGGCATGCCGTCGCGCTATCCGGGATGGCGCACCCAGGCCACCGACTCGTACATCGCCGGATTCAAGCGTGCCTACGAGACGAACCGCGCGCCCTTCTATATCGGCAACCACTTCGAGGAGTGGAACGGCGGCATCTATATGGATGCCGTGGAGGACGCGCTCAAACACATCGCCGGGAAGCCGGATGTGCGCCTCGTCTCCTTCCGGCAGTTCGTCGACTGGCTCGACGTCCAGGACCCGGCGGTGCTCACGAAGCTGCGTTCCCTTCAGGTGGGACAGGCGCCCGAAGGCGGCTGGAACACCTTCTTTAAGCAGGCCTGACAAGGGGCTTTACGGGCATCGAGGGGGGTGCCCAAGATCCCCGGAACTGCCATGCGAAACTTTTCACATGAGCTCTGGCCGTGCACCCCGACGCCGCTCCACCCTGCTCGCCGCCACCGCTGTGGCCGGTGTCATCACCCTGTCCGCCTGCGGTGGCGGGCAGGCGGGCGGCGGCGGCAACACGAACTTCGTCACCGGCAGCGGTGGGATCTCCACCGTCGCCAAGGGCGAACGCACGGACGCGCCGAAGCTCGACGGCAAGACCCTCGAAGGCAAGGCCCTCGACGTCGCCGACTACAAGGGCAAGGTCGTCGTCCTGAACTTCTGGGGATCATGGTGCGGCCCCTGCCGGGCCGAGGCCAAGCACTTCGCCAAGGTGGCGAAGCAGACCGAGGACGAGGGTGTCCAGTTCGTCGGCGTCAACACCAGAGACCCCAAGAAGTCCCTGGCGGTCAGCTTCGAGAAGGACTTCGGGGTCACCTACCCGAGCCTCTACGACCCGACGGGGAAGCTGCTCCTGCGTTTCCCGAAGGGCACGCTGAATCCGCAGGCCATCCCGTCGACCGTCGTCATCGACCGGGACGGGAAGCTCGCCGCCCGCACCCTCGTTGCCCTCGACGCGGAGAAGCTGCGGAAGATGATCGACCCGTTGATCGCGGAGAAGTGACGCCGTGCTCCAACTGGCCGCGGTAACCGGTGTCAACGACACCGTCTTCAACGGCGCCCTGCTGGTGGCTCTGCCCGTCGCCCTGCTCGGCGGCCTCGTCTCCTTCTTCTCGCCGTGCGTCCTGCCCCTCGTACCGGGCTACCTGAGCTACGTCACCGGCGTCAGCGGTACCGACCTGGCCCAGGGCCGGCGGGGCAGAACCGTGACGGGTGCCTCCCTCTTCGTGCTCGGCTTCACCGTCGTCTTCGTCTCCGGCGGGGCTCTCTTCGGCTACTTCGGCCAGACCCTCCAGGAGTACAGCGGCCCCCTGTCCAAGGTCCTGGGCGTGCTGATGATCCTGATGGGCGTCTTCTTCATGGGCCTGATGCCCTGGCTGACGCAGCGCGAATTCCGCATCCACAAGCGGCCGGTCACCGGACTGGCGGGCGCACCTCTGCTCGGCGCGCTCTTCGGGATCGGCTGGACGCCGTGCCTCGGCCCGACGCTCTCCGCCGTCAGCATGCTCGCCGTCGACCAGGGGACCGCCGGCCGCGGAGCGGTGCTTTCCGTGGCGTACTGCATCGGGCTCGGCGTCCCGTTCGTCCTGGCGGCCATCGCCTTCCGCAAGGCACTCGGAGCGTTCGGCTGGGTCAAGCGCCACTACGCATGGGTCATGCGGATCGGCGGCGGCATGATGATCGTGACCGGAGTGCTCCTGCTGACGGGTGCGTGGGACGCGCTCATGCAGGAGATGCGAGTCTGGTCCGACGGCTTCACTGTGGGGATCTGAGTTTGATGAGCAACACGAACACCACGGACGAGCGCGACCTCGGCCAGGCCGGGGAGCAGCTCTCCACCGCCCCGCGGGAAGAGTCCGCCGCGTCCGTACCGGCGATGGGCGTCATCGGCTGGGCCCGCTGGTTCTGGCGGCAGCTCACCTCGATGCGGGTCGCGCTGATCCTGCTCTTCCTGCTGTCGCTCGGCGCCATCCCCGGCTCGCTGATCCCGCAGAACAGCGTGGACGAACTGAAGGTGCAGACCTTCAAGGACGCCCACACCACGGTCAGCCCGGTCTACGAGAAGCTCCAGTTCTTCGACGTCTACAGCTCGGTGTGGTTCTCCGCGATCTACATCCTGCTGTTCATCTCGCTGATCGGCTGCATCGTCCCGCGCACCGGGCAGTTCGTCGGACAGCTGCGCGGACGGCCGCCCGGCGCACCGAAGAAGCTGACCCGGCTGCCCGCGTACACCACCTGGCGCACCGACGCCGAGCCCGAGCAGGTCCATGAGGCCTCGCTCGCCATCCTGCGCAAGCGGCGCTTCCGCGCGCACATGGCCGGTGACGCGGTGTCCGCGGAGAAGGGCTATCTGCGCGAGACCGGGAACCTGCTGTTCCATATCGCGCTGATCGTCATGCTGACGGCGTTCGCCGGCGGGCAGCTCTTCAAGTCCGAGGGCGGCAAGCTCGTCGTCGAGGGCGACGGGTTCGCCAACACGATCACCCAGTACGACGACTTCAAGTCCGGCTCGCTCTTCGACACCGACGACCTCACCCCCTTCAGCTTCGACCTGCGGGACTTCGTCGGCACGTACGAGCGCAGCGGCCCCCAGCGCGGCACCCCCCGGACCTACGAGGCCAGGGTGACGTACGCCGAGGGCGCGGACGGGAAGACGAAGAAGAAGGTCATCGAGGTCAACAAGCCGCTCGTCGTCGACGGCACGAAGGTCTACCTCAACGCCCACGGCTACGCCCCGGTCATCTCGGTCAAGGACGGCAGCGGCAAGGAGGTCTACAAGAGCTCGGTGCCGCTGCTCCCCATCGACAACAACGTCACATCGACCGGTGCGATCAAGGTGATGGACGGCTACAAGGACAAGAACGGCAAGCGGAGCCAGCTCGGCTTCCAGGCGTTCTTCGTACCGACGTTCGCCGGCAGCGGCCAGGGGACGATGTTCTCGCAGTACCCCGGCCTCGACTACCCGGTCCTCGCGCTCAACGGCTACTACGGCAGCCTGGGCGTCGACTCGGGACTCCCGCAGAACGTCTACCAGCTCGACACGTCCAAGATGAAGGAATTCAAGGACAGCAACGGGGACCAGCTGAAGAAGCGGCTGCGCCCCGGCGAGACCATGAAGCTCCCCGACGGCGCCGGCTCGATCACCTTCGAGAGCATCGAGGAGTGGGCCAGCTTCCAGATCTCGCGCCAGCCCGCGAGCGGCTGGGCGCTCACCGGCGCCGTCGCCGCCGTCATCGGGCTCGCCGGTTCGCTCTTCATCCAGCGCCGCCGGGTGTGGGTGCGGGCCGTACGGGGAACGGACGGCGTCACCGTCGTCGAGATGGCGGGCCTCGGCCGCAGCGAGTCCGCGAAGCTTCCCGAGGAGCTGACCGCCCTCGCGGGCGCTCTCCACACCGTGGCACCGACCGCACCCGTGCCCGACTCCGAGCCCGAGACCGAGCCCGGACAACCTGCCGAAGCACCTGCCGAAGGGGCTGAGAAGTGAATCTCGCCGCCGCAACGAACGAGAACCTGGCGAACGCCAGCAACACGCTGATCTATTCGTCGATGGCCGTCTACACCCTGGCCTTCTTCGCGCACATCGCCGAGTGGGTGTTCGGCAGCCGCAGCAAGGTCGGCCGCACGGCCGCCGCGCTGAACGACTCGGCCGCCGCCGGTTCGACGGAGCAGGCCCGGGTCGCGCAGGGCGGCGGCACCACGGTGCTGGAACGCCCCAAGGTCGTGACCCGGTCCGCCGCCGGCACCCGTGACGTCCCCGACGGCCCCGGAGCGGCGGGCGGCACCTTCAAGGGCGACCTGTGGGGGCGGATCGCGGTCTCCCTGACCGTCCTGGCCTTCGCCGTCCAGGCGGGCGGCGTCGTCGCACGCGCCCTGTCGGTGCAGCGGGCCCCCTGGGGCAACATGTACGAGTTCTCGATCACCTTCTCCACGGTGGCGGTCGGCGCGTACCTCGTCCTGCTCGCACTGAAGAAGAACGTCCGCTGGATCGGCCTGATCCTGGTCACCGTGGTCCTGCTGGACCTCGGCATCGCGACCACGACGCTCTACACCGACAGCGACCAGCTGGTGCCCGCCCTGCACTCCTACTGGCTGTGGATCCACGTCTCCACCGCCATCATCTGCGGCGCCGTCTTCTTCCTCGGCGCCGTCGGCACCCTGCTCTACCTCTTCCGCGACAGCTACGAGAACAAGGTCGCCGGCGGTGGGACGCCCGGGAGGTTCGCCACCTCGGTCATGGATCGGCTGCCCGCGGCGAAGACCCTGGACACCTTCTCGTACCGCATCAACGCCGCCGTCTTCCCGCTGTGGACGTTCACGATCATCGCGGGCGCGATCTGGGCGGGCGACGCCTGGGGCCGCTACTGGGGCTGGGACCCCAAGGAGGTCTGGTCCTTCATCACCTGGGTCGCGTACGCCGCCTACCTGCACGCCCGCGCGACGGCCGGCTGGAAGGGCCGCAAGGCCGCCTACCTGGCGCTCGTCGCCTTCGGCTGCTGGCTCTTCAACTACTACGGCGTGAACATCTTCGTCACCGGCAAGCACTCCTACGCCGGAGTCTGACCGGCACATACGTGAGGGCGCGACCGCTTCGGTGCGGTCGCGCCCTCCCGGCATGTACGGGCTTCAGCCCAGCGGGGTGTCCAGGACCGCCTTGCGGTGACTGAACGTCTCCAGGGAGTAGCGGCCGTGGTAGTTGCCCATGCCGCTCTCGCCGACCCCGCCGAACGGCAGGTCCGAGACGGTCAGATGGGCCAGCGGCAGGCCGATACCGACTCCGCCCGACGAGGTCTCGGTCAGCAGCCGCCTCCGTACGGCGGCGGACCGCGTGAACGCGTACAGCGCCAGCGGCTTGTCCCGGTCGTTGATGAAGCCGATGGCCTCGTCGAGGCCGTCCACGGTGAGGATCGGCAGGACCGGTCCGAAGATCTCCTCCCGCATCACGGGGGAGTCCGGGGAGACATCGGCCAGCACCGTCGGCGCGATGTACTTCGTGTCCCGGTCGTGGGCGCCGCCCGTCACCGTACGCCCGGAGTCCAGCAGGCCCACCAGCCGGTCGAAGTGCCGCTCGTTGACGATCCTGCCGTACTCGGGACTGGTGGAGGCGTCCTGCCCGAACAGCCCCTCGACCGCCTCCGCGAGGGCGTTCGCCAGGGCCGGCGCGGTCTCCGGGTCGGTCAGGACGTAGTCGGGGGCGACACACGTCTGGCCGGTGTTCAGGAACTTCCCCGAGGCGAGACGGGCGGCCACCGTCTTCAGGTCGGTGCCTCGGTCGACGAACACGGGCGACTTGCCGCCCAGTTCGAGCGTCACCGGCGTGAGGTGCTTCGCGGCGGCGGCCATCACGATGCGGCCGACCGTGCCGTTGCCGGTGTAGAAGATGTGGTCGAAGTGCTCGGCGAGCAGCGCGGTGGTCTCCGGGACCCCGCCCTCCACCACGGCGAGCGTGTCGGCGTCCAGATACTCCGGCAGCAGCCGGGCGAGGGCCGCCGAGGTGGCGGGCGCCAGCTCGCTGGGCTTCGCGACGACGGTGTTGCCGGCCGCGAGCGCGCCGGCCACCGGGGCGAGCAGCAGCTGCACCGGATAGTTCCAGGGCGCGATGACGAGCACGACACCGAGCGGGTCCTGCACGGTCAGGGCGCTCGCCCCGGCCAGGACCTCGGGTACGGGGGCGGGCTCGGGCTCCAGCCAGCCCGCGAGGCGTTCCAGGGTGTGGTCGATCTCGCGGACCGTGAAGTCGATCTCGGTGCGGTATGACTCCTTACGGCTCTTGCCGAGGTCGGCCCGCAGCGCGTCGGCCAGCTCGTCGCCGCGCTGGGTGAGCAGGGCGCGCAGCCGCGTCAGCCGCTCCGTGCGCCAGGAGAGATCCCTGGTGCGGCCGGTCCTGAAGGCGGCGCGGAGCCGGGCGACGATCTCTGCGGGGGTCTCCGGCGTGGTCCCGGCGGCGCTCACAGGGCCGCCACGATCTCGCGGGCCAGCTGTTCGGAGGAGCCGGGGTTCTGACCGGTGTGCAGAGTGCGGTCGTGCACGGTGTGCGACGACCACGGTTCGGCGGCGGCGTACTCGGCGCCGAGCTCGACGAGACGGTCCTCGAGCAGCCAGGGCGCCTTGTCTGCCAGGCCGCCCTGGGTCTCCTCGGCGTTGCTGAAGCCGGTCATGCGATAGCCGGCGAACGGCCAGCTGCCGTCCTCGCGCCTGGCCGGCAGCAGGGCCGCGGGGGCGTGGCACAGCACGGCGACCTGGGTGCCGGAGTCAAGCGCCGAGGTGAGCAGCCGTCCGGACGCCTCGTTGACGGCCAGGTCCTCCATGGGGCCGTGGCCGCCCGGGTAGAAGACGACGTCGTAGGAGGTGGGCACGGTGTCCTCCAGCCGTGCGGGGATGCGGAGCGTCTCGTCGATGGCGGCGAGGTACGAGGCCACGGCGTCGGCCTGGTCCTGGCCGCCGTTGTACTCGGCGGTGAGGCTGGCAGGGTCCACGGTGGGGGCGACCCCGCCGGGGGTGGCGAAGGCGATGTCGAAGCCTGCCTGGGTGAAGACACGGTGCGGGGTGGCGAGTTCCTCGGCCCAGAAGCCGGTGGGATGGGTGGTGCCGTCGTTGAGGGTCCAGTGGTCGGCACCGGTGAGGACGAAGAGTACGGAGGGCATGGTGTGCTCCCTGCGAGAACCTGAAGCTTGATATCCTCAAGCAATACTGTTCATGTAACGGTACCGAACGAAGGATGACCGACCATGGCGACGGAACCGGCACCCCGCGCCGTCCCTACTCCGGACGAACTGCTGGAACCCCTCGCCGTCGTGGTCCGCGGGCATCACGACGACCTCACCGCCGTCGCGGGCCGGCACGGTCTCAGCACCTCCCAGGCCCGTGCGCTGATCGCTCTTCATGAGCCCATGCCCATGAGCGCGCTGGCCGGTCATCTGGTGTGCGACGCGTCCAACGCGACCGGGCTCATCAGCCGCATGGAGGCCCGTGGCCTGGTGACACGCACCCCGGCGCCCGACGACCGCCGCTCCAAGGTGGCCGCCCGTACGGAGGAGGGCACCGAGCTGGCGCACCGGATCCGCGCCGAGATGCGCGTGGTGCACGGCGCCCTGGAGGCACTCACCGCCCAGGAACGCGCCGCCCTGCTGCCCCTGCTCGACCGGCTGGGGCGACTGCTGTCCTCGTGAGCTCAGGGCGCGGCGGGGTGAGCTCAGGGCGCGGCGGGACCGTCGCCCTTGCCGGGCTCCTTCTTGTCCTCGTCCTTCAGTGACCTCAGGAAGTCCGGGTTGTCGTCGGGCGCCACCCAGGTGGTGCGGCGGCCGAATCCACCGCCCGGCACGGCGCGCACCTTGCCGGCGACCAGCCAGACGACCGGCCCGACCACCCAGAACAGCAGGATGATGAAGACCCAGGCGATCTTCGGCAGGTGCTTCGTCTCTTTCTCGGGCGTGTTCAGGCAGTCGATGAAGGCGAAGATCGTCAGCGCCAGCGGCAGGATGTAGATCAGGGCCCTGAGCATCGTGGAAGATCCCCCGAAGTGAGGTGACGAGGCGCATGGACAGCCCCCGGTGATGGGCCCAGGGTAGCGGGTGTCCGATACTTGACCTTATGGCTTACGACGATCTTCGCTCCTTGCTCCGGGCTCTGGAGCGCGAGGGTGACCTCAAGCGCATCAAGGCCGAGGTCGACCCGTATCTGGAGGTCGGCGAGATCGTCGACCGGGTGAACAAGGCGGGCGGGCCCGCCCTGCTGTTCGAGAACGTCAAGGGGGCGTCCATGCCCCTGGCCATGAACGTCTTCGGGACCGACCGGCGGCTGCTCAAGGCACTCGGGCTGAAGTCCTATGCCGAGATCAGCGACCGGATCGGCGGCCTGCTCAAGCCGGAGCTGCCGCAGGGCTTCGTCGGGATCCGCGAGGCCTTCGGGAAGCTCGGCTCGGTGACGCACCTGCCGCCGAAGAAGGTGAAGTCCGACAGCGCGCCCGTCCAGGAGGTCGTCCTCACCGGCGACGACGTGGACCTGGAGCAGCTGCCCGCGCTCTTCACCTGGCCCGAGGACGGCGGCTCCTTCTTCAACCTGGGCCTCACCCACACCAAGGACCCCGAGACGGGGATCCGGAACCTCGGGCTCTACCGGCTCCAGCGTCATGACAAGCGCACCATCGGGATGCACTGGCAGATCCACAAGGACAGCCGCAACCACTACCAGGTCGCGGCCAAGCGCGGTGAGAAGCTGCCCGTCGCCATCGCGTTCGGCGCGCCGCCCGCGGTCACGTACGCCTCCACGGCGCCGCTGCCCGGGGACATCGACGAGTACCTCTTCGCCGGCTTCGTCCAGGGCAAGCGGATCGAGATGGTCGACTGCAAGACCGTCCCGCTCCAGGTGCCGGCGCAGGCCGAGGTCGTCATCGAGGGATGGCTGGAGCCGGGCGAGATGCTGCCCGAGGGTCCGTTCGGTGACCACACCGGCTTCTACACCCCGCAGGAGCCCTTCCCCGCGCTGAAGATCGACTGTGTGACGATGCGGAAGCGTCCGCTGCTCCAGTCGATCGTCGTCGGCCGGCCGCCCACCGAGGACGGTCCGCTGGGGCGGGCCACCGAGCGGTTCTTCCTGCCGCTGCTCAAGATCATCGTTCCGGACATCGTGGACTACCACCTGCCGGAGTCGGGCGGCTTCCACAACTGCGCGATCGTCTCGATCGACAAGAAGTACCCGAAGCACGCCCAGAAGGTGATGAGTGCCGTCTGGGGTGCCCACATGATGTCGCTGACGAAGCTGATCGTGGTCGTGGACTCCGACTGCGACGTCCACGATCTGCACGAGGTCTCCTGGCGGGCGCTGGGCAACACGGACTACGCCCGCGACCTCACCGTCGTCGAGGGCCCGGTCGACCATCTCGACCATGCCTCCTACCAGCAGTTCTGGGGCGGCAAGGCGGGGATCGACGCGACGAGGAAGTGGCCCGAGGAGGGTTACACCCGGGACGGCGGCTGGCCTGCCATGGTCGAGTCCGACCCGGAGACATCCGATCGGGTGACGCGACGATGGAAGGAATATGGACTGTGACAGTCAGGGCGATACTGGATGAAGGAGCAGCGGCGGCGGGTATTCTCCGCAGCCGCGGAGGTGAGCCGGTCGACCGCTGCTGGAACGGGTGGGGCCTGTGAGCGCCTCAGCCGCCGCTGTGCCGCAGTCGCGCAGCAAGCCCCGCGCGTTCCTGCGGCTGGTGATGATCGAGCACTCGGTCTTCGCCCTGCCCTTCGCCTACATCGCCGCGCTGACCGCGATGTTCCGGCTGGACGGCACGTTCCACTGGGGCAGGCTGCTGCTCGTGACCGTGGCGATGGTCGGGCTGCGTACGTTCGCGATGGCCGCCAACCGGATCATCGACCGGGAGATCGACGCCCGTAATCCGCGCACGGAGGGCCGGGAGCTGGTGACCGGCGCGGTCACGGTGAAGTCGGCGTGGACCGGCGCGATCGTGGCGGTCGTCGTTTTCCTGGGCGCCGCGGCCCTGCTGAACCCGCTGTGTCTGGCGCTGGCGCCGGTCGCGGTCGTGCCGATGGTCGTCTATCCGTACGGCAAGAGGTTCACGAACTTCCCGCACGCGATCCTGGGTCTCGCCCAGGCCATCGGGCCGATCGGCGCCTGGCTGGCGGTGACCGGGAGCTGGTCGTGGGAGGCGGTGATCCTGGGGCTGGCCGTCGGCATCTGGATCGGCGGTTTCGACCTGATCTTCGCCTGCCAGGACGTCCGGGCCGACCGGGCGCACGGGGTGCTCTCCTTCCCCGCGCGCTTCGGGATCCCGGCCGCGCTGTGGGGCGCGCGGGTCTGCCATGTGGTGACGACCGGCCTCCTTGTGTGGTTCGGACTGGCGACGGACGCGGGGCTCTTCTACTGGATCGGCATGGTGATCGTCGCCGTGGCCTTCGTGTACGAGCACCGGGTCGTGCGGCCGCACGACCTGTCGCGGCTGAACCGGGCCTTCTTCTCGGTCAACGGCTTCATCGGTATCGCGCTCTTCGCCTGTGCGCTGCTCGATCTCCTGGTGCGGGGCCTCACACCGTGACGTAGGGCCCCGGCTCCTGCGGACGGCGGGGACGGCGGAAGGCGAACGCCGCCGCCACCCCGCCTGTCAGGCCGAAGAGATGGCCCTGCCAGCTGATGCCGGAGTCCGTCGGCAGCACGCCCCAGAGCAGGGAGCCGTAGACCGCGGCGATGATCACGCCGACGACGATGTCCAACGGGCGCCGGTCCACGAAGCCGCGGACCAGCAGATAGCCGAAGAGACCGAAGACCACACCGGACGCGCCGAGCGTCACGGTGTTCGGCGGTGCGGTGAGCCAGACGCCGAGGCCGGCTGTCACGATCACGACGAGCACCACGGCGGCGAACCTGCGTATCCCGCCGAGCGCTGCGATGAAGCCGAGGACCAGCAGCGGGACGCTGTTGGACGCGACATGGTCCCAGCCGCTGTGCAGGAACGCGGACGGCACGATGTCGGCCAGCTCGGCGGGATCGCGGGGGCTGACGCCATGGCTGTCCAGCGAATGGCCCGTCGCCACGTCGATGCCTTCCAGCAGCCACAGCAGCGCGATCCAGGCGACCATGACCGCGCCGGCCGTGACGGCCCGTGCGGTGGCGGTCGGATGCGTGCCCGTCATGGTCACCCCCTGTCCATGGCTGTTCCCTCACCCGTTGCAACGTCCGGAGCCCCTGGCTCGGTTCCTGTAGGGGGGTGCCGGATAGGCTCGGCGGTGTGACAGCCGGGATTTCGATGAGTCAGCAGGAGCGCAGGCCTTGGATTGTCGGGGTGTCGGGTGCTTCGGGCACACCCTTCGCGGCCTCGGTGCTGCGCGGACTGCTGGCCGCGGGGGAGAGCGTCGACCTGGTGGTCAGCCGTGCCTCACGGCTGACGCTCCTGGACGAGACGGGGATCGCCTTCCGTGACGCCCACTGGCAGGAGGATCTGCGCGGCTGGCTGGCGCGGGGCGCGGACGGGAAGCCGGACACGTTCCGGCCCGACATCGACGGTGTGCGCCACTGGACGGCCGGCGATCTGGCGGCCGGCCCGTCATCGGGGTCGTATCCGGCGAAGGGGATGCTGATCGTCCCGGCGTCGACCGCGTGCGTGGCCGGGGTGGCGCTCGGGCTGTCGAAGGATCTGTTGCAGCGCGCCGCGAGCGTGACGCTCAAGGAGCGGCGGAAACTGGTGGTGGCCGTGCGCGAGACGCCGCTCAGCGGTCAGACGCTGAAGCAGATGGTCGCGCTCGACGAGGCGGGCGCCGTGGTGCTGCCCGCCTCTCCGGGGTTCTACGCGGGTGCGACGCACATCCAGGACCTGGTGGACTTCGTCGCCGGGCGGGTGCTGGACGCGGCGGGGGTGCCGCACCAGCTGTACCGCAGGTGGGAAGGGGAGCTCGGTGGCGCCTCCCGTGGCTGAACCGGTGGGGTCAGCGCTTCTTCCTGGTCATGCGCGGGGCACGGGTGCGGTCCACGCGGTGGGCGGCGGCGGGCTGGTGGGCACGCGAGCGGTTGGCCAGGTCCTGCAGCTCGCGCATCCGGGCGTAGGCCATCTCGATCGAGTACACGGTGAAGTTCACTCCTGAAGATTCGAAAGCGTTTCTTGGATGATGAGAAAGATTTGCAGGGTTTGACCCTGTCGTGCCTTAGATTCTACACGTAAGCTCGCGGTACTGCTGAACAATGGAAGGTTTCAGTCATATGGACGCGGTGGACAGGCAGCTCATCCAGGCCCTCAGGGAGAACGGCAGGGCCTCGTACGCCGAGCTGGGGCGGCTCGTCGGACTCTCCGGGCCCAGCGTCACCGACCGCATCAACCGGCTGGAAACCGCCGGTGTCATCACCGGCTACCGCGCGACCGTCGACGCCGCGTCGCTGGGGCTCGGCGCCACGGCGCTGATCGGCATCTCGCTCTCCGACGCCGCCGACCACGAGGACGTCGCGCACCGGCTGAAGGACCTCGCCGAGATCGAGGACTGCTGGTTCATCGCGGGCGACGACTCCTTCATGCTCAAGGTGCGGGTCGGCGATGTGGACGGTCTTGAGAGGACCATCCGGCGGCTCAGCGGCACCCGGGGGGTCTCCAGGACCCGTACGACGGTCGTGCTCTCCACCAAGTGGGAGAACCGGGTCGGAGAGCTTCCCGAGGAGGAGTGACGTGGTGCCGCGACGGGGGTGCCCGGGCTCGGACGACGGGGGAGTACCGTGGCTGCCGCAACGACTGCACAGAGACATGGAGGCGCCCTAGTGGACGCGGGACTCAAGCGCGAGCTGGAGGAGAAGGTCCGGGCCGGCGAGCGGCTGACCCGCGAGGACGGGATCGCGCTCTACGAGTCCGACGACCTCGCCTGGCTCGGCGGGCTGGCCCACGAGGTGCGGACGAGGAAGAACGGCGACGTCGTCCACTTCAACGTCAACCGGCACCTCAACATGACCAACGTGTGCACCGCGTCCTGCGCGTACTGCTCGTTCCAGCGCAAGCCGGGCGAGAAGGACGCGTACACGATGCGCATCGAGGAGGCCGTCCGTCTCGCGAAGGCGATGCAGGGTGAGAACCTCACCGAGCTGCACATCGTCAACGGGCTGCACCCCACGCTGCCGTGGCGCTACTACCCGCGCTCGCTCAGCGCGCTGAAGGAAGCCCTGCCGGAGGTGGCGCTCAAGGCGTTCACGGCGACGGAGATCCACCACTTCGAGACGATCTCGGGGCTCTCGGCCTCCGAGATCCTCGACGAGCTGATCGAGGCCGGTCTCGAGTCGCTGACCGGCGGTGGCGCGGAGATCTTCGACTGGGAGGTCCGCCAGCACATCGTCGACCACAACACCCACTGGGAGGACTGGTCGCGCATCCACCGTCTCGCGCACGAGAAGGGTCTCAAGACCCCGGCGACGATGCTGTACGGGCACATCGAGGAGCCCCGTCACCGCGTCGACCACGTGCTGCGGCTGCGGGAGATGCAGGACGAGACCGGCGGTTTCCAGGTCTTCATCCCGCTGCGCTACCAGCACGACTTCGTGGACATGAAGGACGGCAAGGTCCGTAACACCCTTCAGGCGCGTACGTCGATGGCGACCGGTGCGGAGGCGCTCAAGACCTTCGCGGTCTCGCGGCTGCTCTTCGACAACGTCCCGCACGTCAAGGTCTTCTGGGTGATGCACGGCGTGCAGACCGCGCAGCTCGCCCTCCAGCACGGCGCCGACGACATGGACGGCTCGGTCGTCGAGTACAAGATCACGCACGACGCGGACGACTACGGCACCCCGAACAAGCTCGGCCGCGAGGACCTGCTGGAGCTCATCCGGGACGCGGGCTTCCGGCCCATCGAGCGCAACACCCGGTACGAGATCCTGCGCGAGTACCCGGGTCCTGACGCCGGGCGGCGCGAGACGCCGCAGCCGATGCGCGTCTGAGGCCCCACGCTCGTACGACGCCCCGGCAGCGGGGAGTCCCTGTCCGAAAGCCCCGGCCTGCCGTCCCCCGGCCGGGGCTTTCTCGCGTGCTGGACGCGAGTTGAACCAGGCATTCCGTAATGGTTAATCTGCCTGTATGGCGCTTACATTCGACGTGGATCCCGCATTCGACCGAGACCTGCGGGACGGCATCACCGCGCTCTGGGTCGACGTCAGCAACGCCGGCGGTGCCGTCGGCTTCCTGCCGCCCGTCACCTCGGGCGACGTCAGGCCGGAGCTGGTCAAACACCTCGCCGGGCTGGCCGAGGGCCGCACCCGCCTGGTCGTCGGGCGGGACGAGGGCGGCGCCGTGGCCGCCACCGCCTTCCTGACCCACAACACCCACCGGCTCATGCGGCACTGGATCGGCGCCTACACGGTGATGGTCCACCCCCGCCACCAGGGCAAGGGCTACGGGCGCGCGCTGATGGCCGCCACGGCCGACGCCGCCCTGGAGATCGAGGGCATCGAGGCCATCCGGCTCACCTGCCGCGGTGGCACCGGGGCCGACCGCTTCTACGCCTCCTGCGGATACAAGGAAGTGGGCCGGGTGCCGAACGCCATCCGGGTCGCCGACGGCGACGACCGCGACGACGTCATCATGCTGCTCCCGCTCTACAGGTAGGAGCGTTCGCGGGGCGTACCCAGGTCGAACGCGGGTCGCGGGGCAACCCTGCGAAGTGATCGAATTCGGGGCATGCTTCACTGGTCGGGCAGGATCCCAGACTGCACGACCGCAGGAACGTCGGACGTAGAGAGAAGGCCAGCCGTGTCCGCTGCCAAGCCGAGCGCAACGATCCGGTACACCGCCATGCGTCTGCTGATTTTCGTCGGCTGCTTCTTCGTCTCCGGCGTGGCCGTCCACTTCGGCGTGCTCCCCGCCGGTGTCGGCGGTTCCAACGTCGTCTGGGTCATCCTCCTCGGCCTGGTGCTCTCCGCGCCCCTCAGCTTCATCCTGCTGCGCAAGCAGCGCGACGAGATGTCCGAGCAGATCATCACGACGGTCGACCGGACCAGGACCAGGCTCGAGGAGAACCGCACCCGCGAGGACAGCGTCACCCAGTAGCGACCGGCCGGCGTAGGCGCCGCGTAAGGTTCCTCACACCCGCACCCCGTACAGACGAAGCCCCGGACCGGAGCAGTCGCTCCCGTACCGGGGTTTCTGCGTGTCTGGGGGCGATCGGGGGCGTCGAGCTGTGCGAAGGGTGGATCTCGGACAAAAATGATCAAGAAGCGGACCTTTGAGGTTCTCAAAGTTGCAGTGTTAACGTATTCGACATGATTACTGCAGTGCGCACCCATCACGCCGTGAGCGTCCCGCTCGTGATGCGCCTGCACGTCGATCTCTGCCGCTGTATGTCCGCGGTCTGTTGCCGCAACGTCTGAACCGGCATCATGCAGCGGCACCGCCTTTGACGCGGACGCCGCACCCCCGTCCCCCTGTTCGACCGCATGACCGTACGTCTGTCCCGTACGTCCCGATGCGTCACATCTGGAGTGTGCCCGTGTCCGCGAATCCCGCGCCCACCGCCGAGACCGAGGCCGACAAGCCGTCCGGTTCCGGCTTCCGCCTGCCCAGCATCCCGTTCTGGATGCAGATAGTCGCCGGTCTCGTCCTCGGTGTCCTGCTCGGCTGGATCACCCGCAGCTACGACGTCGCCTGGCTCTACACCACGCTCGACAAGGTCGGCCACATCTTCGTCCAGCTGCTCAAGCTGGCCGTCGCGCCCCTGGTCTTCTTCGCGATCCTGGTGTCGATCACCAACCTGCGCAAGGTCAACAACGCCGCCAGGCTGGCCACCCGCACGCTGCTCTGGTTCATGATCACCTCACTGATCGCGGTCGCCATCGGCATCGCGATCGGCCTGATCACCAACCCGGGCTCCGGCACCGGCCTCACCCCGAAGGACGGCGCCGCACCCGAAGGCGCGGGCTCCTGGCTGGACTTCCTCACCGGCATCATCCCGGAGAACGTGATCAGCCCGTTCACCGAACTGAACGTCCTGCAGATCGTCTTCATGGCAGCCGTCGCCGGTATCGCCGCGCTTCAGCTCGGTGACAAGGCCAAGCCGATCCTCACCCTCAGCGAGTCGATCCTGGAGCTCCTCCAGAAGGCCCTGTGGTGGGTCATCCGCCTCGCCCCGCTCGGCACCGTCGGTCTCATCGGCTACGCCATCGCCGACTACGGCTGGGACCTGATCGGCAAGTACGCCACCTTCACGGCCGACGTCTACATCGGCTGCGCCCTGGTGATGTTCGGCGTCTACCCGCTGCTGCTCGCCACGGTCGCCAAGGTCAGCCCGCTGCAGTTCTTCAAGGGCGCCTGGCCCGCGATCCAGCTGGGCTTCGTCTCCCGCTCCTCGGTCGGCACCATGCCGGTCACCCAGCAGGTCACCGAGCGCCTCGGCGTCCCGAAGGAGTACGCCTCCTTCGCCGTGCCGTTCGGCGCCACGACCAAGATGGACGGCTGCGCCGCGATCTACCCGGCGCTGGCGGCGATCTTCATCGCGCAGATCTTCGACGTCCAGCTGGGCATCGGTGACTACATCCTGATCGCCTTCGTCTCGGTCATCGGCTCGGCGGCCACCGCCGGTCTCACCGGCGCCACGGTCATGCTGACCCTCACCCTGTCGACGCTGGGCCTCCCGCTGGAGGGCGTGGGCCTGCTCCTGGCCATCGACCCGATCCTGGACATGATGCGGACGGCCACCAATGTGGCGGGCCAGGCTCTGGTTCCGGTCCTCGTCTCGGCCCGCGAGAAGATCCTCGACCACGACGCGTACGACTCGGCGTCGGCCTCCCCGATCGAGGAGCCCGAGGCACACGAGGCGGAGGCGAAGGGCGTCCCCGTCGCGGCCTGACCCTCGCTCCCTCACGTACACGAGGGCGCCCCCGGACTCCGCGTCCGGGGGCGCCCTCGTGTGTGCCGGGCCGTCAGGGGTTCTGGAAGACGACCTCGGGGTTGCCGGAGGTGGGGCCGTCGAGCAGGGGCTGGTGGCGGCCGCGCAGATGCTGGTCGAGGAAGGCCGCGACGTAGTCACGGGTGATCCGTGTGGACCGCTCTCCGGAGAGCGGGGCCGTGGGGTCCGTCGGCAGACCGAGCTGCTCGCCGAGCTCCGGGGTGTCCGTGAAGGTGAAGTGCCCCGAGCCCTTGACGGTCAGCCAGCGCTTCCAGCCGTCCAGCCGCTGCCAGCCCTCGTCCCAGGACGTGTCGAGGCTGCCGGGGGCGTGGTCCGCGTCGGTGCCGAGCATCAGGAAGGGGCGCTCGTCCAGGCCGGACGCGGGGACCGGTTCGAAGAAGGTGCCGTCCATGTTGATCCCGGCGTCGACGCGGGAATCGGCGAGCATCGTGGACGCCGACGCGCTGCCGCCGATGGAGTGGCCGGCGGCGGCCACCCGCTGCTGGTCGATCATGCGGGAGTTCTTCCAGGCGGGCCGGGGGCCGGTCAGCCGGTCGAGCACGAAGGAGAGGTCGGTGGCCCGTCCGGTGGAGACGGTCCTCAGCACCTCCCGTTCGGCCTCGTCGTCCGGCGCAGCCTCGGCCACGTCGCAGGCCGCGCAGGTGAGGACCCGCCCGCCGGGGAAAGCGGTCCCGGTGCTCTCGTAGGCGTGGTCGACGCTCGCCACGACATAACCGCGGCTCGCGAGGTCCTCGGCGAGGGAGGTCAGTGTGGCCCGGGGCGTGCCGAAGCCGGGGGAGAGCAGAACCAGGGGGAACCTGCCCCGGGCGGCGGTGGCGTCCGTACGGGCGTTGGTGGAGGCGGAGCTGACCACGGAGGCGGGCACGACGTCGTCCAGCCCGCGCGACGCCAGCATCAGCCGGGCCTCCTCGGTGCTCATGTACGGAGCGAGGGCGCTCCCGCTGCCCGTACGGGCCGGGTAGTGGAGCGACACCATCAGTTCGCGGTCCCCGGCCTCCGGCACCCACGGGTCGGGGCGGCCGTGATCGGTGAGGTGCAGGATCTCGGTGCCGACGCTGTACGGGCCCGTCGGGCGGGGCAGTTCGAGCGTGGCGGAGGCTGTCGACGCGGACGCCGCCGTTGCCGGTGAGGCTGAGGCCGCCTGGGCGGTGGCGACGGGTGCGGCCAGCAGGAGCGTGGCCGAGAGGACGGCGACGGCCGTCCGTCTGCGGGGTCTCGTGGTCATGGCAGGACACTAGGTGGCAGGGCCCGTCGAGGGCGTCAGCCCCGGGAAGGAGCCGGTGCGGTACCAGGGGCGTACGGGCACCGACCCCGCGATGGGCTCTCGGACGGACCACTACCGGCCATCGTGCCCAGGCCGTTCACGGTCCGTACGACGGCGGATGGTGGCGCGCCGTACTCTTGCCGAGGAGTAGCGCAGAGGGGGCGGGAGGGATGTCTGACGTGGGTGCAGTGAAGAGCAAACGGATGCCGCGCGCGGTGCGTGAGCAGCAGATGATGGATGCGGCCGTGCGGACCTTCGGACAGCGCGGGTACCGGGCCGCCTCGATGGACGAGATCGCGGAACTGGCCGGTGTGTCCAAGCCCTTGGTCTATCTGTATCTGAATTCCAAGGAGGAGCTCTTCACCGCGTGTATTCGCCGCGAGGCGAAAGCGCTGGTGGAGGCCGTGCAGTCGGCGGTGGACCCGAGGATTCCGGCTGACCGGCAACTATGGGCGGGGCTGCGGGCGTTCTTCACCCACACCGCGGAGAACCCGGACGGCTGGGCGGTGCTGCACCAGCAGGCGAGCTCGCACGGGGAGCCGTTCGTCAGCGAGGTGGGGGCGCTGCGTAAGGAGATCGTTGCGTTCGTGACGGGTCTGATCGGGGCGGCGGCGCGTGAGGCGCACAGCGATCCCGCGCTGCCCGACCGGGATGTGGAGGGGCTCGCGCAGGCGCTGGTGGGGGCGGCGGAGGCGCTCGCCGGGTGGGCGAACGTCACTCCCGGGGTCTCGGCCAAGGAGGCAGCCGCCACCCTGATGAACTTCTCGTGGGCGGGCCTGGAGAACCTGATGCACGGCCGTGGGTGGCAGTCCCGGGGTTAGGGCTTGAACCTCTCGGCCCTTCCCGTGAGGTGGATCCGGTCACCGCCGCGCACCTGGAAGTCGGTGCCGTCGGTGGCGTACGTGAGGGTGGAGGGCAGCAGGACGGGCGCCTTGAAGTCCGCCCGCACCGAGCTGATCCGGCCCTGACCGGCGGCTTCGCTCCCGTTTCCGGTCTCCGCGAGGCAGCGGGCGACCGTCCACATGCCGTGTGCGATGTGCCGGGGGAAGCCGAAGAGCCGTGCCGTCACGGGGTGCAGATGGATGGGGTTACGGTCGCCCGAAGCGGCCCCGTACCGCCGTCCGAGGTCGGCGGGCAGCCGCCATTCGGCGACGGCGGGCAGCTCCTGGGGCGGCGGTGAGGAAGGCGCGTCGGCCTGTGCTCCGGTCTCGTGCCGGGACAGATAGCCGCTGCGCGACTCCCAGACGAGCTCGCCCGCGATCCGGGCCTCGGTCACCACCGTGACCTCCGTGCCGCGCCGGTGGGGGGTCAGCTCGTCCGCGTACACGGTGATGCCGAGCTCGTCCGTCGGACGGAGCGGCCGGTGCCCGGTGATCTCGATCCAGGTGTGGACCAGCCCCAGCACCGGCAGCGGGAAGGCGCGGCCCGTCATCAGCCGCATGGCGAGGGGGAAGCCCAGGACATGCGGGTAGGTGAGAGGCAGCGCGCCCGACTCCGCGAAGCCGCAGATCCTGTTGTACGCGGCGAGGGGCCCGGGGGCGATGCGGCCGGCCGGGAGCACCTCGCGGCCGGTGGGCAGGGTGGCGCCGGGGCGCCCGGCCCGCTTGAACGGCGAGGTGACGGCTCCTCGGACGAGGGAGAGACCCAGGGTGGTCATGGGTCACGCCCCCAGCAGGCTCTGGCCGCAGACCCGTACGACCTGGCCGTTGACCGCACCGGACGCCGGCTGGGCGAACCAGGCGGTGGCCTCGGCGACGTCGACCGGAAGGCCGCCCTGGGACAGGGAGTTCATCCGGCGTCCCGCCTCCCGGATGAAGAGCGGCACGGCGGCCGTCATCTTCGTCTCGATGAAGCCGGGCGCGACGGCGTTGACGGTGATGCCGTGCTCGGCGGCGGCGCGCGGGGCCAGGGAGCGGACGAGGCCGATGATGCCGGCCTTGCTGGCCGCGTAGTTGGTCTGGCCGTTGTTGCCCGCGATTCCGGCGATGGACGCGGTGGCGACGATCCGGCCGCCGCGGCGCACGGTGCCCGACTTGATGAGGGCGTCCGTCGTGCGCAGGACGCTGTCGAGGTTGACGTCGATGACCGAGGCCCAGCGGTCGGCCGGCATGTTGGCGAGCCGGCGGTCCCGGGTGATGCCCGCGTTGTGGACGAGGATGTCGAGGCCGTCGGGGACGGCGGCGGCGATCAGATCGGCGGCGTCCGGCGCGGTGATGTCCAGCGGCAGGGCGGTGGCGCCGAGCCGGTCGGCGGTGCGGACCAGCTCCTCCTGGGCCCCCGGGACGTCCAGGCAGATCACCTGGGCGCCGTCCCTGGCGAGTACGGAGGCGACGGACGCGCCGATGCCGCGTGCCGAACCGGTGACCAGGGCGGTGCGCCCGGCCAGCGGCGCCGCCCAGTCGGCGACCTCGCCGGGTGCGTCCGTGGTGAGCTCGACGACCTGGCCGCTGATGTAGGCGGAGCGCGGTGACAGCAGGAAGCGGAGGGTGGATTCGGCCGATGCGGCGTCAGCCCCTGGGGCGAGCCGGAGCAGCTGCGCGGTGGAGCCGCGCCCGATCTCCTTGCCGAGCGAACGTACGAACCCTTCGAGTGCCTGCTGGGCAGCCGCCTGGTGGTGGTCGTCGGGGGACGGCGTGGTGCCGAGGACGACGATGCGGCCGCCGCCGGCCAGCGACCGTACGACGGGGTGGAGAGCGGCGTGTACGTCGGCGAGACCGGCGGCCGTGGTGACGCCGGTGGCGTCCAGCACGACGGCGGCCGGGCGTTCGGCCTGCTCCGTGACCTTCAGGCCGGTCGCGGCGAGCACCGGGCCGAGCGTGTCGGTGTGGGCGGACCTCCCCGCGGTGAGGTGGAGCAACGGCCCGTCGAGGGACGGGGTTTCCAGTGTCCAGCGGCGCAGCGGGGCGGGCTGCGGCAGGCCGAGCCTGCGGCTCAGGAAGCGGCCGGGTGCGGTGCCGGTGAAGTGCAGATAGCGATCGGCCATTGTCTGGACTCCTGCTCGGTCGTAGATTTACTCCTGAGTAAGGTTACTCAAGGGTCAGGAGTTGTCGAGATGAGCTGGTCGAGTTGATTCCCCTCGCACTTCCACAGCCGCGCCGGGTCGCGGTCATCGGTGGCAGTCGTATTCCGTTCGCACGCTCCGACGGTCCGTACGCACAGGCGTCGAACCAGGACATGCTGACCGCCGCGCTGGACGGGCTCGTCGAGCGCTTCGGTCTGCGGGGACAGCAGGTCGGCGAGTTCGTCGCCGGTGCGGTCCTCAAACACAGCCGGGACTTCAACCTGGCCCGCGAGACCGTCCTGGGCTCGGCCCTGGACCCGCGTACGCCCGCGTACGACATCCAGCAGGCCTGCGGCACCGGTCTCCAGGCCGTCGTCGCCGCGGCCAACAAGATCGCGCTCGGCGCGGTCGACTCCGCCGTCGCCGGCGGCGCCGACACCACGAGCGACGCACCCCTCGGGGTCAACGACCGGCTGCGCAGGATCCTGCTCGACGCGCGCCGCGCCAGGTCGACGGGGGCGAGGATCAAGGCGCTGGCCGCCGTGCGCCCCGGGCACCTCGTCCCGGACATCCCGCGCAACTCCGAGCCCCGCACCGGACTTTCGATGGGGGAGCACGCGGCGCTCACCGCCCGGCAGTGGGGCGTGGCCCGCGCGGACCAGGACCTGCTGGCCGCCACCAGCCACCAGCGGCTCGCCGCGGCCTACGACCGCGGCTTCCTGGACGACCTCGTCGTCCCGTATCTCGGCCTGGACCGCGACCAGAATCTGCGCCCCGGCTCCACGGTGGAGAAACTCGCCACGCTGAAGCCGGTGTTCGGCGCCGATCACCCCGACGCCACGATGACCGCCGGCAATTCGACCCCGCTCACCGACGGCGCGGCCACCGTGCTGCTGGCGAGCGAGGAGTGGGCCGAGGAGCACGGCCTCGAACCGCTGGCGTATCTGTCGCTGTACGAGACGGCCGCCGTGGACTACGTGAACGGCGAGGACGGGCTGCTGATGGCGCCCGCGTACGCCGTGCCCCGCATGCTGGAGCGCGCCGGGCTGACCACGGAGGACTTCGACCTCTTCGAGATCCACGAGGCCTTCGCCTCCCAGGTGCTCGCCACCCTGGCGTCCTGGGAGAAGCAGGGGCTCGCCCCCGTCGACAGGGACCGGCTGAACGTGGCCGGATCGTCCCTCGCCACCGGCCATCCCTTCGCCGCCACGGGTGCCAGGATCGTCGCGACCCTGGCCGAGCTCCTCGCGGAACGGGACGCGCCTGGCCGCGGCCTGATCTCGATCTGCGCCGCGGGCGGCCAGGGGGTCACCGCGATCCTGGAACGCCCCTGACGGCCCCTGATGCCCTCCCGGAGCTGACCGCACGGTCGCTGGCCCGGTCCGTACGCCGCGGCTCCGTGTGTTCTTCGTCCGTCGTCCGCATGTGAACGCCCCAGCGCATCCAGCAGCAGCCGCCTCGGCGCCGGAACCCCAGTGACGGGGCCGGCGCCGGACCCCATGTCGAGGAGCCGCTCGTGTCCACGCCCGCCCCCGCCGCCGTATCCGCCACACCCTCCGCTCCGGTCCTGGTCGAGCCGACCAGGATCAGGGCGGCCGACGGCTCCGTACGGGAAGTCTCCGTGCCGCCGTTCGCGCCGACCGTGCGTCGGGGCTCGCTCGCCGAGATCCCCTTCGACAACGCCGCTCAGGCCCCGTCCGACCCGGTCCTCAGCCGTAAGCGGGACGACGGCGGCTGGCAGGACGTGACCGCGGCCGAATTCGCCGACGAGGTACGGGCCGTCGCCAAGGGCCTGATCGCGGAGGGTCTCCAGATCGGTGACCGGGTCGCGATCATGGCCCGTACGACCTACGAGTGGACGCTGCTCGACTTCGCCTCCTGGGCGGCGGGGCTGGTCACCGTGCCCGTCTACCCCACCTCGTCGGCCTTCCAGACGCGCTGGATCCTCCAGGACTCCGGAGCCGTCGCCTGCGCCGTCGAGACGAAGGTGCAGGGCAGGCTGGTCAGCCAGGAGCGGCAGCAGCTCGGGGACCTCGCCCATCTGTGGCAGTTCGACACCGGGGCGATCGGCCGGCTGAAGACGCTCGGCAAGGACATACCCGACGCGGTGGTCGCCGCCCGACGCGGCGCCCTGGAACCGGACAGCCCCGCCACCCTCATCTACACCTCAGGCACCACGGGGCGCCCCAAGGGCTGCGTCCTGACCCACGGAAACTTCTTCGCCGAGGTCGACAACGCCATAGAGCTGCTGCACCCGGTCTTCAAGTCGGTGTCGAAGTATCCGGCCTCCACCCTCCTGTTCCTCCCCCTCTCCCATGTCTTCGGACGGATGGTCGCGATCGGCTGCATGCGCGCCCGCGTACGCCTCGGGCACGCGCCGTCCATCCAGACCGACGATCTGCTTGCGGACCTGGCCGGCTTCAAGCCGTCGTTCCTGCTGGCCATCCCGTACGTCCTGGAGAAGGTCTACAACACCGGCCGCGCCACCGCCGAGAAGATGGGCCGCGCCTCGTCCTTCGACCGTGCGGCCCGGATCGCGCAGCGTTACGGAGAGGCGGTCGAGGCTGCCGAACACGGCACGGGCCCCGGCCCCGGCCTGGGGCTCCGCGCCGCCCGCGCCCTCTACGACCCGCTGGTCTACCGGCGTATCAGGGCGGCGCTCGGTGGCCACGTCCGGTACGCGATCTGCGGCGGCTCCCCGCTGGGGCGCCGGCTCGCCGCCTTCTACGCGGGCGCGGGCATCCAGATCTTCGAGGGCTACGGCCTGACGGAGACCACCGCGGCCGCCACGGTCACCCCGCCCCTCAAACCCCGTCTGGGCACGGTGGGCTGGCCACTGCCCGGCACCGCCGTGCGGATCGCGGACGACGGGGAGGTGCTGCTCGGCGGAGGCCAGGTCTTCCGCGGCTACTGGGACACCGAGCTCGGCAAGGCCACGCGGGGGCCCGACGACGGCTGGTTCGCGACGGGCGACCTCGGGAATCTGGACGAGGACGGCTACCTCACGATCACCGGCCGCAAGAAGGACATCATCATCACGTCCGGCGGCAAGAACGTCGCCCCCGCCCCGCTCGAGGACTGGCTGCGCGCCCACCCGCTGGTCAGCCAGTGCATGGTCGTGGGGGACAACCGGTCGTTCATCAGCGCCCTCATCACCCTGGAACCGGACGGCCTCGCGCACTGGCGCCGGATGCGGAAGAAGGAGACCGTCCCCATGCGTGAGCTCGTCCAGGACGAGGAGCTGCTCAGCACACTCCAGCGCGCGGTCGACGAGGCCAACCGGCTCGTCTCGCGCGCCGAGTCCATCCGTAAGTTCACGGTGCTGCCGAAGGACTTCACCGAGGAGAGCGGCCACCTCACCCCGTCGCTGAAGCTGAAGCGGGACGCGATCACGCGGGACTACGACGCGGAGATCGAGGAGCTCTACCGCAAGCCCTAGATGTATTGCCCTGTGAGGTTGGGGACGCGGCTGAGAGGCTCCACGGGGAAGGGCGACTCCGCCGAGTGCACCCGACGGCACCCCCGCACCGCTTACCGTTGACCCGTCACGACGACGACGGAGGTGCCTCGCATGCGGATCGCCACAACGATCTTCCTCACCGACGAGACGATCACGCCGGTCCGGCTCGCGCGCGAGCTGGAGCAGCGGGGGTTCTCGGGGCTGTATCTGCCCGAGCACACCCATATCCCTGTGAGCCGGGAGAGCCCGTATCCGGCGGGCGGCGAGCTGCCGCCCGAATACGGCCGCACCCTCGACCCCTTCATCGCCCTGGGGCAGGCCCTCGCCGTCACCGAGCGGCTCGACGTCGGTACGGGCATCACGCTGATCGCGCAGCACGACCCCATCGATCTGGCGAAGCAGGCCGCCACGCTCGATCACCTCTCCGGCGGCCGCTTCACGCTCGGCATCGGCTTCGGCTGGAACGTGGAGGAAGCCGCCGACCACGGCGTGGAGTGGTCGACCCGGCGCGCGCTCGGCAGCGACCGGCTGGCCCTGATGCGTGCCCTCTGGTCGGACGAACCGACGGCTTACGACGGTGAGTTCGGCTCGGTCAGGGCGAGCCAGGTCTATCCGAAGCCGGTACGGAGGCCGCGTGGCCCGGTGAACGGCCCTCGCACCCTGATCGGCGGGGCGGCAGGCCCGAAGCTGTTCGCGCAGATCGCCGGGAACGCGGACGGCTGGCTGCCGATCGGCGGGCGCGGCCTCTCGGAGTCCATCCCGAAGCTGCGCGCCGCCTGGGAGGAGGCGGGGCGTGACCCCGAGCATCTCCAGGTGGTGCCGTACGCCGTCCTGCCCTCCCCGGGGAAGCTGGCCCACTACGCGGACCTCGGCGTGGAGGAGGTCGTTCTGCAACTTCCACCGGCCGGAGAGGCCGAGGTGCTGCGCGCACTGGACGGGTACGCGGCCCATCTGTGAGACCACAGACCCGAGAGTCCCGCCGGGGGTGAGACTCCGGTGCAACCATCAACGCTAAAATCGCATCTATCACCTCCGGACATCGATGGTGCGGCCCGTGTGCGTGTGTGCTCGGCTGCCTGGGAGCGGGAGCACGATGAACAGGCCGTTGCGGCACATAGCCATATTCTGTGGGCTGCTGATGCTGGCTCTGCTGATACGGACCAACTGGCTTCAGTACGCCGAGAGCGAGGAGCTGGCCGGCCACGAGCACAACAGGCGGGTCAAGATCACCCAGTTCGCCACCCCGCGCGGCGACATCATCGTCGGCGGCAAGGCCATCACGGGGTCGAAGGCGGTCGAGGGGACCGACTTCAAGTACCAGCGGACGTTCAAACAGGGCGCGATGTACGCCCCCGTCACCGGCTACGCCTCCCAGGCACAGGGCATGTCCCTCCTGGAGAAGACGTACGACAGCATCCTCAGCGGCCAGGACGACCGCTTCGCCTTCCAGAACGCCAAGGGCATCATCACCGGTGAGGAGCGACGAGGCGGCGACGTGATCACCACCATCGACCCGAAGGCGCAGGAGGCGGCCTACAAGGGCCTGACCGACCTCGACGCGCGGGGCGCGGTCGTCGCACTCGAACCGTCGACCGGCAAGGTACTCGCCCTGGTCTCCACCCCCTCGTACGACCCCTCGGTCTTCGCCGGCAACTCCTTCAAGGAGGGCGACAAGTTCCAGGCGCTGGTCGACGAGAAGGGCAAGCCGCTGGCCAACCGCCCGCTGCGTGAGACCTTCCCGCCCGGCTCCACCTTCAAGATCCTCACGGCCGCCGCGGCCTTGGAGCACGGCGTCGTCACGGACGTGGACGCCCGTACCGACGCGGTCTCCCCGTACCCGCTGCCGCTCTCGACGAGCAAGATCAGCAGCGAGGCGGGCGACGCCACGTGCAACAAGGCATCGATGAAGACGGCCATGCAGTACTCCTGCAACAACGTCTTCCTGGACGCCGCCGTCAAGGTCGGCGACAAGGGGATGCGTGAGACGGCCGAGAAGTTCGGCTTCAACGAGGACGTCTACTCCGACGCCTTCGGCGACATGCTCGCCAGCCGGAGCCTCTACCCCGAGAAGCTCGACAAGCCCGGCACCGCCCTCACCGGCATGGGCCAGGGCAGCCTCACGAGCACCCCGATGCAGATGGCGATGGTCACGGCGGCCCTCGCGAACGACGGCAAGCTGATGCAGCCGTACATCGTCGACGAGCTGCGCGGCCCGGACCTGAGCACGCTGGAGAAGCACCAGCCGCAGCTCAAGAGCGAGGCCGTCTCCGAGGAGACGGCAAAGAAGGTGCAGGAGATGATGGAGTTCACCGCCAAGGAGGGCAGCGCGCAGCGCGCGCTGATCGACGGCGTGACGGTGGGCGGCAAGACGGGCACGGCGCAGCGCGGCGACGACGTGAGCAAGGAAGTCCCGTACGGCTGGTTCGTCTCGTACGGCAAGAAGGCCGACGGCCGGTCGGTCGCGGTCGCGGTGTTCATCGACCCGACCGCGATGGACATCTCCCGCTCGGACATCTCGGGCGGCGGCCTGGGCGGCCCGATCGCGAAGAACGTAATGAGCGCAGTCCTGGCCAAGTAGCCCCGCCCGCCGCCCGCCCCGCCCCCCGCCCCGCCCCCCGCGGGGAGGTTACGGACGCGGCTGCGGGCGTTTTGCCCGATTCTTGCGTCCGTAACCTCCCATCGGCTCAGAGCCCCCGGGGGCGGTGTGCTCGCGGGGGTTTGCCGCGTGCGATGTGCGGCTGGTCCGGCCTGAGTTGGGGGTTTCGGCGGCCCTAGAGTGCGGGCATGTCCTTCTCTGCTGATCCGAAGCAACCCTGGTCCGACCCTGTGCTCGCGTCACGGGTACGACAGGGCAGACGCCGGCGGCGGTGGGGCGTCGCGGCTGCCGGATCCGGACTCGTCGTGATCGCCGGAGGTGTGTGGCTCATGGCGGGAGACGTACCCGGTCCTGGTGGTCATGAGCCCATGGCCATATGCGCCGTCGACAGCGGTACCCTGCGCGCCGATGTGGACGCGGACGGGCGGCTGGACGAGATCCTCGACCCGGATCGCGACGGCACCGGCTCAGTGGTCTTCCGGAGCGGCGACGACCGCACGACTGTCGGCGTCGACACTGCCCGCGGGTTCTGGCAGAAGCTGCGAGGGATGCCGAGGGCCGACATGAAGACAAGGGGGACCTTCGGCGACTTCGACGGCGACGGGTACCTCGATCTGGCCCTCTTCTACAGTCAGGAGGACGAGGGCGACAGCCTGCGGGAGAACATGGTGGCGCATGAGGTGCACTACGGTCCCCTCGCCCGCGACCTGAGCAGTGACCGGACCGGCACCATCCGCATGCCGAACTCGGCGTTCGTGTCCGGGGTGCGGGCCACCGACGCCGATCACGACGGCCGCGCCGAGCTCCAGGTCCTTCAGTCGACCGGGGACGGCGTCGTTGTCCGACGTGTCGGTCGACAGCACGACGGCGGGGTCTCCGTGAGCCGGGAGGAGAGCGACTCCTACGGGAACGGGGACTGGCACGGATTCAAGTCCGGCTGGCTCGACTTCGGTACGGGCGAAGGGGCATGCGAACGGGCCGGGTCCTTCATCCCCGGGGGAGAGCCCGGCCCGTCCTCGTAGGAGAACCTGGCGGTGACGCCGGTGTCAGGACCGGGTCGGCGCTTGATCTCCTTGATCTTGAGCATCCGCGTGATGACCTTGTCGAGTTCGTCGTCCTTGAAGACGTTCTTCCAGTCGTCGCGGACGATCGACTCGCGGCCGTAGTCCATCGCGATCAGGCACGCGTCGGAGAGCGGGTTCGACCCCTTGAGGGTGTTGGCCAGTGCCACCTGCGTGTGGCCGAGCGCCATGGCGCGGGCCGCCTCCTCCGGGACGCCCACCGTGTGGACGGTCT
The DNA here is from genome assembly GCF_040650935.1 of Streptomyces sp. NPDC048565. Classification (NCBI taxonomy): domain Bacteria; kingdom Bacillati; phylum Actinomycetota; class Actinomycetes; order Kitasatosporales; family Streptomycetaceae; genus Streptomyces; species Streptomyces sp. NPDC048565. The sequence continues at coordinate 224,156 of NZ_JBEZIH010000008.1, read as the reverse complement.
CGTGGAGTGCCTCGGTCAGCAGGGCGCCGACCATGCACGCGATCGTCTCGACGAGGGTGGGCTCCAGGACAGCGAGCTGCTTGACGGTCACCCGGTGCACCTCGACGACCGGGGCGTACATGGTGGAGATGACGGCCTCGGCCAGCTCCTGGGCCGCCGGGTCGGCGGACTCGGCGGCGGGCTCGAAGGAGGCTACGACCTCCTGTGGGGCGGCGATGACCAGGGTGCGGGTGCGGCGGCGTAAGGGCCTGGCGCTGTGGGGGCGCCGGAGCCTGGGGGCGTAGGAGGGCTTCAGGTCCGCGACTGCTCGGGTGGCGTGGACTGTGTGGGGAGGACGGGCTGTTCCGACGGGGTGGGCTGATCCTGATCCGGGGAGGCGGCCTGCCCCGGGAACGGGTCCTGCTCCAGGAGCGGGTCCTGTGCCGGCGGGACGGCCTGATCCGGAAGAGGCGCCTGGTCCGGTGGGGCGGCCTGTTCCGTGGGGGACGCCTGGTCCGGTGGGGCGGCCTGTTCCGTGGGGGACGCCTGGTCCGGTGGGGCGGCCTGTTCCCGGACGGACGCCAGGCCCGGTGAGGCGGCGAGTGCCTTGCGGCGCGTGGATCGGCCCAGCAGCGCGGGGAGTTCGGTCAGGGCGCTGATGCGCCAGTCCGCCGTCTCCAGTACGTCCGGATGGTCCGCCCACCAATGCCCGTACGGGCCCCGGCGGATGTGGGCCGTCCGCAACCCGCAGGACCTCGCCGGGAAGAGGTCATCGGCCGGGTGGTCACCGACGTACAGGGTTGCCTCGGGCGCGGCGCCCGACACCTCCAGTACGCGCGTGAAGAACTCCGGGTCCCGCTTGGTGACACCCCACTCCCCGGACGTGACGACCAGGTCGGCCGGCAGGTCCAGGGCCCGCAGCAGCTCTCCCGCCCGGGCCGTCCGGTCACCCGCGACGACGACCCGCAGGCCGAGTGCGCGTAGTTCGGCCAGGGCGGGGCGTACGTCCGGGTAGAGGTCCGTCTCGTCCAGGTGTTCGCCACGCCCGGCCGCCGCGCGTGCGTGGTAGGCCTCGCCGACGTCCATCCCCGGGCGCAGGATGCCCAGTGCGTCGGCACTGTCACGGCCCTGTACGACGGCGGCGCCGACCAGCGCGCTGACCGTGTGCGGGGGGATCCCGAGCCAGTTGGCCCACGAGGCCCAGTGGCGGTCGTCGCGGACGAGGGTTTCTCCGATGTCGAAGACGATCGTTTCCATCACCTCCCCGAGACTACGGGGCAAGAGGTGCATATCGGTCAAGGCGCCAGTGTCGGACGGCGGTCGGACGCGCCGGGGGCGGGACAGATCGGGGCAGGTCCGGGGTAGGTTCGAGGCGTGTCCGGGGGGCGCGGGTGGGACGAAGGTCATGGTCCGTAAGGAGTGACCCGCTCGTATGCTCGGAGCATGACCGATCCTCAGCGCCCCACGACCAACGCCATGCGGCGCGCCCTCCGGCGGGCCCGCGACGGCGTCGCCCTCGACGTGGCCGAGGCCGCAGTCCTGCTCCAGGCGAGAGGAGAGGACCTGACCGATCTGGCCGCGTCCGCCGCCCGGGTCAGGGACGCGGGGCTCGAAGCAGCCGGCCGGCCGGGGGTGATCACGTACTCGCGCAAGGTCTTCATCCCGCTGACCCGGCTCTGCCGTGACACCTGCCACTACTGCACCTTCGTCACCGTGCCGGGGAAGCTCAGGCGTGCGGGCCACGGCATGTTTCTGTCACCGGACGAGATTCTCGACATCGCCCGTAAGGGTGCGGAACTGGGCTGCAAGGAAGCCCTTTTCACGCTCGGGGACCGGCCCGAGGACCGATGGCCCGAGGCGCGGGAGTGGCTGGAGGCCGAGGGCTACGACGACACCCTGGCGTACGTACGCGCCATGGCGATCCGGGTGCTGGAGGAGACGGGGCTGCTGCCGCACCTGAACCCGGGTGTGATGACGTGGACGGACCTCCAGCGGCTGAAGCCCGTCGCCCCGTCCATGGGGATGATGCTGGAGACGACGGCGACCCGGCTGTGGTCCGAGAAGGGTGGCCCGCACTACGGGTCACCGGACAAGGAGCCGGCCGTCCGGCTGCGGGTGCTCGAAGATGCGGGCCGGTCCAACGTGCCCTTCACCACCGGCATCCTGATCGGGATCGGCGAGTCGTACGAGGAGCGTGCCGACTCCCTGTTCGAGCTGCGCAAGACGGCCCGCGCCTATCACGGCATCCAGGAAGTCATCGTCCAGAACTTCCGCGCCAAGCCGGACACCGCGATGCGGGGGATGCCGGACGCCGAACTGGAGGAGCTGGCGGCGGCCATCGCCGTCGCCCGCCACATCCTGGGCCCATCGGCCCGTATCCAGGCCCCGCCGAATCTCGTCGACGCGGAGTACGCCCTGCTGATCGGTGCGGGCATCGACGACTGGGGCGGCGTATCGCCCCTCACCCCGGACCATGTGAACCCCGAGCGCCCCTGGCCGCACATCGACGAGCTGGCCTCGAAGACCGCCGAGTCCGGCTTCCAGCTGCGCGAACGCCTCACCATCTACCCGGAGTTCATCCAACGCGGCGAGCCCTGGCTGGACCCGCGCCTCCTGCCGCACGTGCGCGCGCTCGCCGACCCGGAGACGGGCCTCGCGAAGGAGGGCGCGATCCCGGCCGGACTGCCCTGGCAGGAGCCCGACGAGGGGTTCAACGCCTCAGGCCGCACCGACCTGCACCGCACCATCGACACCGAGGGCCGCACCGGCGACCGGCGGAACGATTTCGACGAGGTGTACGGCGACTGGGAGGCCCTGCGTGAGGCCGCGGCCCCCGGCATGGTCCCGTCCCGTATCGACACCGACGTGCGCCAGGCCCTGAGCCAGGCCGCCGACGACCCCACGAAGCTCACCGACGACCAGGCACTCGCCCTGCTCCACGCGGACGGTCCTGCGCTGGACGAGCTGTGCCGGATCGCGGACACGCTGCGCCGTGACGTGGTCGGGGACGACGTCACCTACATCGTCACCAGGAACATCAACTTCACCAACGTCTGCTACACCGGCTGCCGCTTCTGCGCCTTCGCCCAGCGGCGTACGGACGCCGACGCCTACACCCTCTCCCTCGACCAGGTCGCCGACCGCGCGGCGCAGGCCTGGGACGTCGGCGCGGTCGAGGTCTGCATGCAGGGCGGTATCCACCCGGATCTGCCGGGCACCGCGTACTTCGACATCGCACGGGCGGTGAAGGAACGCGTGCCCGGCATGCACGTCCACGCCTTCTCGCCGATGGAGGTCGTCAACGGCGCGACCCGTACCGGCATGTCGATCCGCGACTGGCTGGCCGCAGCCAAGGACGCGGGCCTCGACTCGATCCCCGGCACGGCGGCGGAGATCCTGGACGACGAGGTCCGCTGGATCCTCACCAAGGGCAAGCTGCCGACCGCCACCTGGCTGGAGGTCATCAGGACGGCCCACGAGACGGGCCTGCGCTCCTCCTCCACGATGATGTACGGCCATGTGGACCAGCCCCGCCACTGGCTCGGCCACCTCAGGACGCTGTCCCGCCTCCAGCAGGAGACCGGCGGCTTCACCGAGTTCGTCACGCTCCCCTTCATCCACACCAACGCCCCGGTCTACCTGGCGGGCATCGCCCGCCCCGGGCCCACCGACCGCGACAACCGCGCTGTCACGGCGATGGCCCGCCTGCTCCTGCACCCGCACATCACCAACATCCAGACCAGCTGGGTGAAGCTCGGCGCGGAGGGCGCGGCGGAGATGCTCCGCTCGGGCGCCAACGATCTGGGCGGGACTCTGATGGAGGAGACCATCTCCCGTATGGCGGGCTCCAGTTACGGCTCGTACCGCTCGATCCAGGACCTCACCGCCATCGCCGACCTCGCGGGCCGGCCGGCCAAGCCGCGCACGACGCTGTACGGCGAGGTGCCGGAGGAGCGCATCACGTCCGGCGCGGCCTCGGACGGCCACCTGCCGGAACTGCTGCCGGTGCTGCCGCAGTAGCGAAGCACGACCCGCTTCCGGAGCCGCCGGCCCTGGCTCCGGAAGCGACCGCTCGCAACTACGGTTCCGCGTACCGTCACTCACATGGGTGAGCCGACCCATTCGGACGGTCTGGGGCGACACTGCGGACATATTCTCCTGGCAAGTACGAACCCGGTGCTCGGGGGCGCTTCGAGCATCACGCCACTCGCAGGAGTCCCGCATGGTCAGTTCGCCCCACGAGGCGATGCACCGCATCTTCCAGGAGCACCCGGGCCTGTTCTCCCGTGTCTCGGAAGTACTGGGGATCACGATCGCCCCACCCGTCTCGGTCACCGTGATGCCCACCGACCTGACCGAGAGCCGTCCACTCGAACGGCGTGTGGACACCCTGCTGCGGCTGGACACGGAGGACGACGAGCCGCTTCTCCTGGCCATCGAAGCCCAGGGGAAGAAGGACACGGACAAGCCGGCGAGCTGGGCCTACTACCTGTCCTACCTGTACACGAAATACCGGCTCCCGCCGCTGCTGCTGGTGGTCTGCCAGGACCGTGTGACCGCGGAATGGGCCTCCCGCACGGTCCCGATCGGCCCCCGCCAGTGGCCCGCGCTCACCCTGCGCCCGCTCGTCGCGGGCCCGCACAACATGCCGGTGATCACCGATGTCGCCGAGGCCCGCAAGGATCTGGCGCTCACCACGCTGGCGGCGATCACACACGCCGCCGATCCGGACGTCGGTGCCATACTGAAAACGCTGTCCACCGCTCTGCGGGACGTACCGGAAATCATCGCCGATCCCCTTGTCGAACTCACCGCACAAGGCTTGGGCAACCGCCCGGCCGCACAACAGTGGAGGAACCTGGTGGCCGTGGACCTCTCTTTCTACAAGTCCTTCATGGCAGAGGAAATCCGGGACGAGGGCCGGACGGAGGGCCGGACGGAGGGCCGGACCGAAGGCATTGCGCAGGGCATCCTGCTCTTCCTCGCGCAGACGGGCGTCGAGGTGTCAGACGAGGCGCGTGAACGGATCACCACCTGCGGCGATCTCGACACCCTGAACCGCTGGCTTCTGCGGGCCCCCACCGCCCGGTCGGCCGAGGACGTCTTCGCCGGGGAGTAGGGGGGTAGGCGTCCCCTCGACCGGAGGCGCGGCAGGGGTCGAGGTGAGGCCAGTGCCCGGCTGCGAAGTCCACGAAGGCGGCCCACGCGAGGGCGTTGACGATGAGGGTCGGGCCGCCGGAGACCTTGCTGCCCCGGACGGGAACCAGGTCGGGGAAGTTGTCCGCGACTTCCAGGCAGTTGTTCGCTCCGCCGTCGCTGTAACTGGACTTGCGCCACGCTGTGGACCCGATCTCGGGGATGCGGCTCATGAACTGCTCTCCTTCCCGGACGACCCGGCCAGCTGGCTGTCCCGGCCGGCCGACGAGGTCGGAGCTGATCGCCTGCGGCGAGGAGGTGCTCGGCGGGGCCGAGTCCGTGCTCGCGGATCAGGCGGCGGGGGAGCGGGCCGTGCGGTTCGCGCTCGTACGGACGACCGAGTCGCTCAGGGACGTACTGCGGGTCGCGGCGCGCAGGGAGCGTCGGGCGTGAGACCCAGTTCACACGTAGCCGTGTCACATCCCGACGGGGCCGGTCCGTCGAGGGAGTGTAGGCATCGGCAACGACTAAGGAGCAGATCATGAGCGCTCGTCTCGACGTCTTCGGCAACAAGGCCGCCAGCACCTTCCTGAAGCACATCAACTCGGCCGGGAAGGTGGTCACCGACCTGGGCCTGCCCGCCACGACCCAGGAGCTGGTCAAGATCCGGGCCAGCCAGATCAACGGGTGCGGCTTCTGCACCGACATGCACACCAAGGACGCCACGGAGGCGGGCGAGACGGCGCTCCGGCTCAACCTGGTCGCCGCGTGGCGCGAGGCCACCGTCTTCACCGATGCCGAGCGCGCCGCGCTTGAGCTGGCCGAGCAGGGCACCCGGATCGCCGACGCGGCCGGCGGTGTGCCGGACGAGGTGTGGACGAACGCCACCAAGTACTACGACGAGGACCAGCTGCTCGCCCTGGTGGCGCTGATCGCACTCATCAACACGTACAACCGCCTGAACGTCATCGTCCAGCAGCCGGCGGGCGACTACCGGCCCGGCATGTTCGGCTGACCTGACCACTCCCGTACCTGATTTTCCCGGGGCCGGCGTCCCGGGAAGACCAGGCCGGAAATGATGAGGAATGCCGCGCACAAGTGCTCTCGCGTACCAGTGCGTACATTCCGTTCCGCCGCTGAACCGCTCGTTCCCGTTCGATTACGCTGCTTGCGCAGTCGCACACGGCAGGCGGGCGGAAGGGGCACGGTGAGCACAGGGACCACAGGGGCCGCAGCTGTCTGGGGCCGTGTCCAGCAGCAGGACTTCCGCGGCCGGGTACGGGGATCCCTGCTCGGCGGCGCCATCGGGGACGCGCTCGGGGCCGGTGTGTCCGGGCTCACCCTGGAGGAGATCCGCGCCGCCCACGGTGTGGACGGGGTGGCCGACTTCGTCCCCGTGCACGGCAGACGGGGTGCCGTCACCGCCGTCACCCAGCTCACCCTCTTCACCGTCGACGGGCTCATCCGCGCTCAGGTCAGGCGTGACACCGGCGCCTGGCATCCGCCCACGGACGTGCACCGCGCCTATCTGAGGTGGGCGGCCACCCAGAACGCCTGGGGGCCCGACGAACGCCGCAAGGACAACGGCTGGCTGGCCAGGGAGGAGTGGCTGTACACGCGCCGCGCCCCCACCCGGGAGTGCCTCGTCGGCTTCGGGGACGCCACGATGGGCACGCTCGCAGTGCCCAAGAACCCCGCGGCGCGGGACTCGGCCGCGCTGACCCGCTCCGCGCCCTTCGGGCTGCTCGTCGGCTGGGACCCCCAGCTGGTCCTCCAGCTGGCTGTCGAGTGCGCCGCCCACACCCACGGCCACGCCACCGCGCAGCTCGCGGCCGGAGCCCTCGCCGTCCTGGTGCACGGGCTGGCGCGCGGCGAGACCCTGGACGGCTCGGTCCAGCACGCTCTGGCCCTGCTCGCCGAGCGTTCGGGCGGCGAGCAGGTCTCCGACGCGCTCCGGCAGGCACTCGGCTCCGTACGCCAGGGGATCCCCGGGCCGGCGCTGATCGAGGCGCTCGGCGACACCGACTCGGCGGAGGAGGTCCTCGCCGTGGCGCTGTACTGCGCGCTGGTCGGCGAGGACATACGCCACGGGCTGCGGCTCGCCGTGAACCACTCCGGGCCGTCCGCGGCCACCGGGGCCGTCTGCGGTGCGCTTCTCGGTGCGCTGCACGGGGAGACGGCGCTGCCGCCGGCCTGGCTGGCGGAACTGGAGGGGCGCTCGACGCTTCTGGAGCTCTCCGACGACTTCGCGATGGAGATGACGCAGGGGCCCGCCCTGCACAGTCCGGCCGCGGTCGCCCCGGGCTGGCTGGCCCGCTACCCGCGGGGCTGAGCGGCGACCGGGCCGGTGCGGGCACGGCAGGCCGGGTGTGCGCGGCAGGGCGGCCGGGCGGCCATGGGAGTCGGACTCCGGCCACGGGGGCCACGGGAGTCGGACTCCGGCCACGGGAGGCCGGGCGGGCGCCGCCGTGCCCGCCCGGCGTTCGTAGGTCCCGCGTGAGTGCCGGTCAGTCCTTCACGCCCTCCTGGACTCCCGTGCTCTCCTGGCCGGGCTTCTGCGTCGGCACGGTCGCCGCCGCGGCTGCGCCCGCAGGCCCCCCGCCATCCGAGTTGATCTTGTCGATCAGCGCGTCGCGCTCCGGGGTGTCCTCGGGCTTGATGAAGCCGATGATGATGTAGAGCACCAGCGAGATCGCGAGCGGCAGTGCCACCTGGTATTGCAGGGCGACATCCGTCTTCGTCGAACCGTCGAAGTTGTAGTTGGTGAAGTAGAAGGCGAGCAGCCCCGCCGCCCAGCTGGTGAGCGCGGCGGTCGGCCCGGACCGGCGGAACCTGCGCAGCAGGCCCAGCATGAAGGGGATCGCGATCGGGCCCATCAGACCGGCCACCCACTTGATGACGACCGAGATGATGTCTTTGAACGTCGGCGAGTTGATCTGGGTCGCCAGAGCCATCGACAGTCCGAGGAACGCGAGCGTGGAGAGCCGCGCGGCCAGCAGACCGCCGCGTTCGTTCCAGCTCCGGGCGGCCTTGGAGAAGACCGGTGCGATGTCCCGGGTGAAGACCGCCGAGATCGCGTTGGCGTCGGAGGAGCACATGGCCATCGTGTGGGAGAAGAAGCCGACGACGACCAGACCGAGCAGACCGTGCGGCAGCAGCTGCTCGGTCATCAGGGCGTAGCTGTCGGACGCGTCCGGCTTCTGGGCGTCGACGAGCAGCGGCGCGGCCCACATCGGGAAGAAGAGCACCGTCGGCCAGATCAGCCACAGCGCGGCCGAGAGCCAGGCCGAACGGGACGCGGAGTGCGCGGAGTCCGTGGCCATGTAGCGCTGGGCCTGGTTCCACATGCCGCCGTTGTACTCGAAGGTCTTGATGAAGAGGTACGCGAGCAGGAACGTCACCGTGTACGGGCCGGCGGTCGGGCTCGTGTGGCCTTCGGGAAGCTTGTCCCAGATCGTCCACAGCGAGCTGAAGCCGCCCAGCTTGCTCATGGTGATGACCAGCATGGCCACACCGGCGAAGAGCTGGATGATGAACTGCCCGAGCTCCGTGAGCGCGTCGGCCCACAGTCCGCCGATCGTGCAGTAGAGGGCGGTGATGGCACCGGTGATGAAGATGCCCTGGGTCAGGGTGATGCCGGTGAAGACGGACAGCAGGGTGGCGATGGCCGCCCACTTGGCGCCGACGTCCACGATCTTCAGCAGCAGACCGGACCACGCCAGGGCCTGCTGGGTCGGGACGTTGTAGCGGTTCTTGAGGTATTCGAGCGGCGAGGCGACGTGCAGGCGTGAACGCAGCCGGTTGAGCCGGGGTGCGAAGAGCTTCGCGCCGATGCCGATACCGATCGCGATCGGCAGCGACCAGGTCACGAACGACGTGACCCCGTACTGATACGCGATGCCCGCGTATCCGGTGAACATCACCGCGCTGTAACCGGACATGTGGTGCGAGATGCCCGACAGCCACCAGGGCATCTTGCCGCCGGCCGTGAAGAAGTCGCTGACATTGTCCACGCGCTTGTGCGACCAGAGTCCGATCGCGACCATCACACCGAAGTAGCCGATGAGCACGGCCCAGTCGAGACTGTTCATGTGCCCCCTCCAGGGGTCCGCCTTGTGAACGGGAACGCGCTTCGTCAGTACGGCCGTTCAGCGGGGCCCCGCGCGGGAACGGGGACTTCGGGGATTGAACCGCCTGTCCGGGGCAGCGGTCAAGGTTTTCTCGATCAGGGATGTGAACACCAATCAGTAAGGCGAACGATTTTACGTCTTCTTGACCTTTCGGGGCGTTGTCGTGAACGTGACCGCGGCCACACGATGGGCGGGCACTTCGTCAGGCTGTGCAGAGATCGGCGAACAAGGCGGAAACCGTAAACGCGGCAGGAACACCCAGGAACGTCGACGACCGCACGGGATGCGGGTCCCGTGTGGCCGGAGGGAGGGGGGAAGCTTCACCTGACAGCGACATTCCGTCGCACATAGTGTGGTCGTCCTGTCCAGGTGCCGAACGGGCGCCGATGGAGTGGGGGCGTGGATGGACGCACAGTTGATCGAGCTGGCTCGGAACGCGGGGGCCACTGTGGTCACGCTCATGGCCACCGACGCGTGGGAGAGGGCCAGGGACGGCATCGTCTCCCTGTGGCAGCGGGCCGGCTCGTCGCGCGCCGGGAGTGTTCAGGGCGAACTGGAAGCGGCTCGGGACGACTTGCTCACCGCCAGGGACAACGGCGACGAGCTGACCGAGCAGGAACTGCGCGACGCGTGGACAGGCCGCGTACGGCGTCTGCTCACCGAAAGGCCCGACATCGCGTCGGACCTGCGCCGGATCCTGGTGGAGCTCGCCCCCGAGGTGGACGACGCGCCGCGAACCGTGCAGATGCGCGCGGAGGCGTCCGGCGGTGGCCGGGTCTACCAGGCAGGGCGCGACCAGCACATCAACGAGCGGTGAGCGGGGCCGAGCAGGGCCAGGACCCCCAGGTGGAAGGCAGGGCGTCGGGGCAGGGCCGTGTCTACCAGACGACCGGCAACCAGTACGTCACCGAGAACCACTACCACCACTCGCCCGAGCACCGTTCGCCCGAGGCCGAGCCGACCGAGCACGAGCCGCCCGGCCGTGGCGGCTCCCTCTTCGGGGCATCCACGCGACGAACGGTGGTCAGGGCGAGGGACCACGCTTTCGGCTGGCCGGCGCCGGACTCGGTACGCACCCCGCTCGTGGGCCGGGCGCCCCGGATCCTCAGGGACCGCGCCGACCTGATGGCCAGGCTGACGGGCGCCGTCCGGCACGAGGGCGGGGGAGGGGTCCACGTACTCCATGGAATGGGTGGCTGCGGCAAGACCGCTGTGGCCCAGACGCTCTTCCATCGGGTCGCCGGCCAGGAGAACCGCGTAGGGCTGTGGGTCAACGCCTCCGAACGGGCCACACTCCGCGCGGGCATGCTGGCCGTGGCCGCCGACCGTGGGGCGGAGACGTCCGAACTCGCGGCGGCTCACGACGGGCAGCGGGCGGCAGCCGATCTCGTCTGGCATCACCTCGGCCATTCCGCACAGCCATGGCTCCTGGTTCTGGACAACGCGGATGATCCCGCTGTTCTTGAAGAAGGCGCATGGCTCAGATCCAGCCCGCGAGGAACGGTCGTCGTGACCACGCGGGTGGCCGGATCACGCGTATGGAACGGCGCCGAACTGCACCCGGTGGGTGTACTTCCACTGGAGGACGCCGCACTGGTTCTGCATGATCTCGCCCCGTCCGCGGGCACCGCGCACGAGGCGGAGACCGTGGCCAGAAGACTCGAATGTCTCCCGCTTGCCCTGACCTTGGCCGGATCCTTTCTGTCCCGTCAACTTCTGGAGAACTGGTCCATGAGTGACTATCGACGGCACCTCGACGAAAACCCCACCGAATTGATCGACCGGGGTGCGGCGCCGGGCAGTTCGGAGCAGAATGCCCGTCAACTCGTGGGACGCACATGGGAGATCTCGTTGAGGTCCCTGGCCGAGGACGGCATTCCCGAGGCCGGGTCGCTGCTGCGTCTGCTCTCCTGCTTGAGCTCCGACCCCGTTCCGCTGGCGCTGTTGAGGCCGCTCTCGGCCGGCACGGTCGACCTCGGTGCGGTGGAGCCGCAGTTGCGTGGTGACCGGGTGGAGACCGCGCTCCGGGGGCTGCTGGATCACTCCCTGATCTCGCTGGTGGACTCCGAGGAGAGCGGTGGAGCCACGCGATGCGTCCAGACGCATGGAGTCCTGCTCGACAGTGTCGCCGCCACGGTGCCGGACGATCGGAGGTCGCTTCTTGTCCAGGGGGCCGTGCGCCTGCTCGAAGCGGAGATCCCCGCCGAGGTGGGCGGGGGAGCGGTGGGAGGCCGGGTCCGTGGACTGGTCCCGCACGTCACGCAGCTGCTTCGGCTGGTCGAGGATCATGACACCGGAGCCGGCGTGGTCGGGGTCGCGAATCTGCTGAACCAGCACGTTTTCGAAAGCGGCGACTATCAGGCGTCCTTGCATATGGCCCAGGCCGCCATGAAGACGGCGGACCGGCATCTGGGCGAAGATCATCCACTGGCCCTCGACGCCGGCCACCATGCGGCCCTGGCTCTTTTCCGGCTGGGGCGGTTCGAGGAGTCCGAAGCTCTTCACCGGAAGGTCCTGGGCGGGCGGGAAAGAGTTTTCGGTGAGGAGCACCCAGAAACTCTGCGCAGCTTCCTGGCCCTTCATGAGCCTCTTGGTCAATTGGGGCGATCCGTAGAGAGCCTGGCGTCTCTGCGAAGGACCCGCGAAGTCCGCGGACGTATTCTCGGCGAGAATCATCCGGACACTCTTTACGTCCGCGCGCTGCTCATCGAATATCTGGCCTCCGCCGGCGAGGCAGAGGAATTCGACCTGGTAGGTCCCGAGACGGTGGCTCTCTGTGAGGAGCACCTCGGTCATGACTCCGTGGTAACCGTCACGAGCCGCCATACGTACGCCTACGGCCTCCACCGCTTCGGCAAGTACGAGCAGGCGGAACCGGTGGCGCGGACGGCTCTGTCCGACCGGCAGCGCGTGCAGGGTGCCGAGCATCCGCTGGCTCTCTCGGCCGCGATCCTCCTGAGCTGGATCCTGGCCGAGCGCGGGGCGCTGGAGGAGTCGATCTCGTACGCCAGGCTTGCGGTGAACGGTCAGGAGCAGGCGCTGGGGCCTGAGCATCCCTACCTGCTCACCAACCGGACAGGGCTGGCCGCTTCCCTTGCGGCCTTCGGTGAGGTGGCCGAGGCCCAGGCGCTCGCCCGGCTGAATCTGCCGCTGTGCGAACGCGTACTGGGCACGGACAGCCCCGTCACGGTGAAGACCCGCAGTTTGTTGCTCGCTCCCTGAGCGAGCTCCTGGAGAAGCCCCTGAATGAGCGAGCAACCCTCTCGGCCAGGACGGCGGGCCAGTCGAGAGGGCGTGTGGCTGGCAGTGCTCAGGTGTTCAGTCGGCCTTTCGGCCGGCTTCAGTGCTCTGCGGGTCGGCTGAGGTCCGAAAGAAACACCGACCAGGTGTCCACCGTAAATCCGAGGACGCCGGTGTGCGGATCCTTGGAATCGCGCACTGCCACGGCACCGTATGCCGCGGACTTGATCTCGACGCAATCCCCATTAACGGCGGAATAGGATGACTTGGTCCACTCTGTCAGCTTGCCTTGCTCCATCAGTGCGCCTCCGATGATTATCTCGGCCGTTGGGCCGTGTGACGCAGTCGCCGCGAGTCAGCGACTCCAGGAAGGACGCTACGCTGCGACCTCATCGAAGGTGAGTACCCCTCACCCTTATGGGTGAACTATTCCTTTGGAGTCTTCCGGGATGGGCCTGGCAAGGCGTATATTGCCGCCTTCCATTCAGGATGAGCCCGGTGTGCCCCGCTCGATCGTTTCCGGTTCAATCGTCCAGGGCGAGGCAGCTGTCGGCCGCCGCCACGATGAAGTCGCGCGACTGTTCCGCGCTCAGCGCCTTGGCCCGCAGGTGCTCGTACATTACGGCGTAACTCTGGACGTCATTCGCCTTCTCCAGATAAAGGTCGCTCGTGACGCCTTCGAGGTAGACCACGCTGGCGTCCATCGCTTCCTGGAATTCGAGGATGGCGAACTTCCCGTACATGCCGGGGTGCGCGCCCACGTCGTAAGGCAGCACCTGAAGTGTCACGTGCGGGAGTTCGCTCAGTTCCGCCAGGTGCATCAACTGGGCCCGCATGGTCTCCGGGTCACCGACGATGCGACGCAGAAGTGCCTCGTCGATCACCGCCCAGAAGCGCAGGGGGTTGACCGGATCGGTGAGGCGGTCCTGGCGCTTGAGGCGGATCTGGATGCGCTTGTCGATCTCACTCGGCGTGGCTTCGGGCCACATCCCCTCGATGACCGCCTGTGCGTACTCGCGTGTCTGCAGGAGGCCGGGGACGATCAGCGACTCGTAGACCCGCAGCGAGGCGGCATCGGTCTCCAGCCCGATGTACACGCTGTACGGGATGTCGCCGAAGGCGTGCCACCAGCCCTGCTGGCGGGAGTCCTTCGCCATCTGCATCAGCGAGTCCACGATGCGGTGGTCCTCGACCTCGTACACCCCGCAGAGATCGCGTACGTCGCGCTGGCTGATCGAACGGCGGCCGTTCTCCAGGCGGCTGATCTTCGACTGCGAGACCAGCAGTCGCTCGGCGACCTCCTCGGCCGTCATGCCCTTGACCTCACGGAGGCGGCGCAGTTCCTGACCCAGCCGGCGTCGCCTGACGGTGGGATTGACGTTGGTCGGCACGGGAAGGGCACCTCCGGCTATGCAGCTGTTGTAGCTGTGCGTATCTGCTTGCTCAGCAGATTGCCACCCGAGGCCCTGGCCGCGCTGGGAAATGGCCACACGCAATCACCGTGCGCAAGAGCGCGGGGCAGCCGGTGGATCCGGCTGCCCCGCGCCTGGTGCGGCTCCCGAACCGGGTCATGGGGACTTCGGTGCGGCGATATGGCGGTATTCGGTACTCCGCGCAAGTGTCCGCGCGGTCGTGCTGTCAGTGGACGGAGGTGTGCGCCATGCTGCCCCGGCGCGCTTGCGCTTGCGGCTGCAACGGCACACCTGCCGTCTGCTGATTACGGCGTGGCTGGACGGCCACGCCGTTCTGGACGTCCATCACGGCGTGCGCCACGAGACCGCCCATCGGGTCGTGTCTGATCAGGTCCCGGAGCCGGGAGCGCGATGAACGCCCCTCGTTCCCGGGGTACAGGTGCTTGCCGAGTCCGACCGCGTGGGCCAGTGCGGCGAGCGCCGCGGTCCGTGGGTCCGGCGGTACGCCGGTACGGATCGCGTTGTCCAGCCGGGCTCTGATGTCCCGGCTGATTGCCGTGTCCGTCGCCTGGTAGCGAGTCGTCGGCAGCACTCCGCACATCTGGCCCGCCACGGCATGAACCATGCCGCACCGCTCCAGATGAGCGAGGTAGATCTGGCGAAGCCCCAGCCGGGGTCCGCCGATCCAGTGGACGGCCCGAACCGGACTGCCACGACGGCGCAGCAGTTCCAGTGCGGAGTCCAGAGTCGGATCTCCTGTCGGCCGTGGCATCACCACGGCGATACGATCCCCGTCAGGGGCTATCCGTCCTGCCAGAGCCAGCTCCACTAGCTGTGCCCCGGCCAGGCCGAGGTCGAGCGACTGCGGCTGCGCTGTGGTACCCGTGGTCGGGTCCAGAGCGAGCAACAGAAGCTCCTCCGGAATTGTTCTGCGGCTCCTGCCCATCCATGCCTCCCCGCGTGGATGAATGACAGGGTGACCCCTCTCACATTGGTCTGTCGAGGGTGCCTGGTCTCTTTGTGAGGGAACCGTTAGGTATGTCGTTCTCGTCTAGCGGGTCGGCCAAGGGTTCACACAGGACACTGGTAGATGGTTCGGACAGTGCGGGGCATGGTCCCGCGGCACAACACGGAGGTATCGGTGGCGGGCGAGTCCCCCGGCAAGTCGGAGCAGCGGAAGTCGTCGGGGACGGCTTCGGGAACGGCTGAGGAACGCGATCCGCGTCTCGCCGTGTTCCGTGAACCGGTCGCAGCAGCGGGCGGGGATACGGCGGGCGGGACGACAGACACCGCGACAGGCACCAGGACGGACG
Organism: Streptomyces sp. NPDC048565; assembly: GCF_040650935.1. Lineage (NCBI taxonomy): Bacteria > Bacillati > Actinomycetota > Actinomycetes > Kitasatosporales > Streptomycetaceae > Streptomyces > Streptomyces sp. NPDC048565. Next base: position 208,946 of record NZ_JBEZIH010000008.1, on the reverse strand, counting down.
GCGAGGCGGACGGCGCGACGGAGACGGGCAGCGGGGCGGACAGCAAGACGGCTGTCTTCCGCTTGCCGCGCTCGGCGGAGCCCGACGCGTCCGAGGCCACTTCCGCGCCCCGGACGGACGCGGAGGTCTCCGATGACCCTGAGGAGGCCTCCACGGCCCGCGGGGAGGCCGGAGGGGCGGCAGAGGCGGAGCGAGTGCCCGAGGGTGCCACGGCGGCCTCTGAGGCGCCTGTGAGTGCGCCCGAGACCGCGGCGGCCGGCCCCGATGCCGAAGCGGAAGCGGAGCCCGAAGCGGCGTCCGGTTCCGGCGATCCGGACGCCGATGAATCCGCATCGGACGCGGAGCCCGCGCCCGATGCTGCGCCCGATGCCGATGCCGATGCCGATGCCGATGCCGATGCCGGTGTGGGTGCCGACGGTGACGGCGGCGCGGATGCCGATCCGCCGGTCGATGCGCGGCTGCGTGCCGCCGTAGCGGCGTGGGTGGCGACCGGGCCCGAAGAGGAAGCCGCAGCTCAGGACAGTGCGGCCGAGGACGGGGACAAGCCGTCCGCGGCCGATGACGCCGCGGCTGACGACAGCGACAGCGACGATGACGCCGACAACACCTCCGCCCCCGTCGACGAGACGCCCGAAAAGGGCGACGACTCGACGACGGACAGCGCCGCCGGCGCTCCGGCCGGCAGCGACGACTCGGCGACGGATGCCCCGGCCGGGGAGGATGCCGAGGCTCCGGCCGACGGCGCGGCCAAGGCGCCGACCTCCGGCGCCGATGCCGATGCCGATGACGCCGGCACCGATACCGCCGCAACCGATGCCGACGCCCCCCGCGTCCCGAAGAGCCGCGAGGAGGCCTCCCCGGCCAAGGACGCGGCCCCGGCCCCCGCCAAGGACGCGGCAGAGGACTCCGTACAGGACGCACAGGACACCCAGGACGCACAGGACGACGCGGAATCCGCGTCCGACGGGCGAGGAATCGATCATCCGACGGCCGTCTTCAAGGCGCCGCGGCCCGAACGCCTCGACCGGCCGACGACCGCGCTGAAGCTCCCGCCGAAGGAGAAGGAAGCCGCCCGGAAGCCCGCCTCCTGGGCCGCCAAGCCCTCCGACGACCCCGGGACCGCCCCCGGGGCCGCCCCCGGAACTCCCGCCGAGCGGACGAGCAAGTTCGTGCCGCTGCGCTCGGACGACGTACACCCCGCGCCCGTGGTCGGCCCCACGGTCACCCCGGACGTCGCCGCCGGCCCCGGCACGCCCGCGAGTCCGGGCGAGGGTTTCGCCGAGGCCGAGCGGACCAGGCAGCAGCCCATGCCGCCCAGGCCCCCGCTCGACCTGCTCGCCGAGCTGACGAACACCCCGCCGCCCGCCGAGACCCCGGTACGCACCGCGGTCCGCCGGGTGAAGATCTGGACGCCGCTCCTCCTGCTCGTCGTGATCATCTTTGCGATCGCGCAGGCCGTGCGTCCGCTGCCCGACCCGACGCTGACGCTGTCCGTCGCCCCCACCTACACCTTCGGCGGCGAGAAGCTGGACATGCCGTGGCCGGAGGACGGGCAGGGCGCCGTGGAGGTCGAGGGCGTCGGCACCATCGGTGTGTACGGCAAGGAGAAGTCCGCGCCGATCGCGAGCGTCGCGAAGATCATGACGGCGTACGTGATCCTCCAGGGCCACCCGATCACCGGCAAGCAGGCAGGCGACCAGATCGTGGTCGACGCGAAGGCCGGCGAGGAGGCGGACCGGGAGGACGAGTCGACGGCGCCGATCAAGGAGGGGCAGAAGTACACGGAGCGTCAGATGCTCCAGCTCCTGATGATCCCCTCCGGCAACAACGTGGCGCGGCTGCTGGCCCGCTGGGACGCCAAGACCGAGAAGGCGTTCATCGAGAAGATGAACGCGGCGGCCAAGGATCTCGGGATGACGAACTCGGTGTACACGGACCCGAGCGGTCTCGAACCCACCACCCGGTCCACCCCGGCCGACCAGCTCAAGCTGGCCGAGGCGGTCGTGCAGAACGACGTCTTCCGCGAGATCGTGAACATGCCGCAGGCCGATATCCCCGGCATCGACAAGACGATCTACAACAACAACAACATCCTGCTGGAGCCCGGCGTCAGCGGCATCAAGACCGGTTCGTCGACCCCCGCGGGCGGCAACCTCATCTGGACGGCCGAGACGGTCGTCGACGGCAAGACGCGGCGGATCATCGGCGCGGTCATGGGCGCCGACGCCGACGGCACCCTGGACGCCAAGCTGCAGCGCGCTCTGCAGAGCAGTCTGGCGCTGATCCAGACCGCCCAGGAGGGCGTCGACTCCGCCGCCGTCGTCAAGAAGGGCCAGGTCGTCGGTTACGTCGACAACGGCGTCGGCGGCCGGACCCCCGTGGTCGCCACCAAGGACCTGAAGGCCGTCGGCTGGGGCGGGCTCAAGGTCGACCTCAAGCTGACCGACGGTGGGAAGACGCCCGCCCAGGAGGCGAAGGCGGGCACCGTCGTGGGCGAGGTGACCGTCGGTACGGGCGCGGGCAAGGCGTCGGTACCCGTCGCCCTGCAGAGCGCGATGACGGAACCGGGCTTCGGCGACAAGCTCACTCGCATCACCTGACGGGCAGGCCCCTGTCCCGCCCGCGCGGGGCAGGGGCGTCCATCGTGCCAACGGGGCGGCGCGGCGCAAATGCCGCGTGCTAGCGTCCCAAAAGCAACGGATGGGCGCCGGGACGCGTCCTTCCGACTACGGATGAGGCCCGTGCGGTACATGGACGGTTCGGCAGGCCCGGGCGAGGACGGGGAGAGTCGCAGTGACTACCGCTGAGCCGACACGGGCAGCCGCCGACCAGCGGGCCGAGGGCGTGTCCGTCCGTGTCCCGGCCAAGGCCGGCCCCGGCGACGGCGGTTCGATACGGAGCCGCCTCGGACGCCATCCCGTCCTGCTGACGACCGTGGTCGCCGCGGCCGTCCATCTCCTCTGGTTCTTCTTCTTCGCGAACAGCGGCGGCGACATCGCCGCCCAGGACGCCTGGGCGGAGTTCGTCGGCCGCCACCCCGGTACCGCGTACAACCTCGCTTGGTACGGGGGCATGCACCCGGTCTCGTACAGCGTGGTGTCGCCGTATCTGATGTCACTGCTCGGGGTCCGGTCGACGATGATGGTCGCCGGCACGGTGTCATCGGCCCTCACCGCCCTGATCCTGGTGCGGGTGCCCGCCGTCCGTAACCCCCTCGCGTGCGCGCTCGCCGGGGTCTTCGCGTATCTGTGCAACGCCCTGTCCGGCCGGGTGACGTTCGGGCTCGGCATGATGTTCGCGCTCGGTGCCGTCGCCGCCGTCTTCTGCTGGCCGCACCGCTGGCGCTACCGGCGGTGGGCGAAGGCCGCCGTCGCCGCACCGCTGGCCGGGCTCGCGACGGCGAGCAGCCCGGTCGCCGGGCTCTTCCTCGGCGTGGTCGCGGCGGCGCTGTTCCTGAACAAACGACGGCCAGGGGCGTACGCGCTGGGCCTGGCCCCCGTCGCGGTGGTGGTCCTGTCCGCCTGGCTGTTCCCGTTCTCCGGCACACAGCCGATGTCCATCGGCACCCTCTCGCTGCCCTTCGTGTACGCGGTGTTCGTCTTCTTCCTGGTGCCCCGCGACTGGCGCACCGTGCGGACGGCCGCCGCGGTCTACGGCGCCGGGACACTGCTGACCTATGTGGTCGACTCGCAGATCGGCTCGAACGTGTCGCGGATGGCGATGCTGTTCGCCGGTGTCGTCCTGCTCGCCGCGCTCCCGTACACGGCGCCGCGCACCCGGCGCTGGTACGCGCTGCTCGTCGTCTTCGCGGGGCTGAACTTCTGGATCGGCTTCAAGGGCGTCGACGACATCGTCCGTACCGCCCCCACCGCCTCCTGGAACCGTGAACTGGCCCCGCTGGTCAACCAGCTCCAGAAGGTCGGCGCGGAGCGGGGTCGGGTCGAGGTCGTGCCCGCCAGCAGCCACCGTGAGGCCTCCGCGCTCACGCCGTACGTCAATCTGGCCCGCGGCTGGAACCGGCAGGCCGACATGAAGCGCAACCCGCTCTTCTACGACGACACCCTCAACGCCATGAACTACCGGGAGTGGCTGGACCGCTGGGCGGTGCACTACGTGGTGCTGCCGACCGGGATGCCGGACTCCGGGGGCGAGCAGGAGGCGGGGCTCGTCGAGGAGGGGCAGCCGTACCTGAAGGCGGTCTGGAGCGATGCCAACTGGAAGCTGTTCCGGGTCCTGGACCCGGTGCCGCTCGCCGACCCGCCCGCGACGGTGGAGCGGGCAGGTGACGACAAGCTGACGATCCGCGTGCAGTCGGCCGGCCGCGTCCTGATCCGTATCCCGTACTCCAGGTGGCTCGCCGTCGTGGACGACGACGGCAAGAGTGTGGAGCGGCCGCAGGAGACGGAGGCGTCCAAGAAGCGTTCGGAGGAGGACGGGGACGCCCCGAAGGACTTCACCAACGACCACGGCTGTCTGATCAAGGTGGAGGAGGACGGGGACGGCGACGAGTGGACCGAGCTCCTCGCGCCACGCCCCGGCGTCTACCGCCTTGCGGCCCCGTACCAGCTGCAGCCGGGGACCCCGTGCCCCGAGGAACTGCACCCGTAGGGCGGCGCGCGCTCACGACGAAACGGCCGCTCAGTCGAGGCAGAATTCGTTGCCCTCGATGTCCTGCATCACGAGGCACGACTCGTCGAAGTCATCGGCGGTCAGCAGCTGTACGCGCACCGCGCCGAGCGGGATCAGCCGTGCGCACTCGGCCTCGAGCGCGGCCAGCCGCTCGGCGCCCACGAGCCCCGTACCGACCCGCACGTCGAGGTGCACCCGGTTCTTGACGACCTTGCCCTCGGGTACACGCTGGAAGTACATGCGGGGGCCCACCCCTGTGGGATCCATGCAGACGAACCCGGCACCCTGACGCTCGGGCGGCAGCGAGCGATCGTAATCGGCCCACGTGGCGAACCCCTCCGGTACCGGTGGTACGACGTACCCCAGCACCTCGCACCAGAAGCGGGCGACGCGCTCAGGTTCCGCGCAGTCGAAGGTGATCTGGACCTGCTTGATCGACGGCATCGGACCACCATAGAGGCGGAGCGCTTTCGAGCGGACCTGTTTTTTCGGCGGCCCCGACACGGTCGTCCGCTGCCTCCGCGCGTCACGCCGCCGGCTGGAGCACCTCACAGGAGCAGTGGCGGAATTCCAGTCCGAGTTCCTGGTCCACGGCCGTGCTCGAACGGGTGGCGGCCTCGGCGACCTTCTCCCAGGAGCCGTACTTCAGGTAGAGCTGGTCCGCTGTCGGGCCGAGCGGGTTGCCGTACTTCTTCTCGTTGCGTGTCTCCAGTTCCGCGACCTGTTCCGGGGTCATGCCGGCGCGGACGACGTCCTTGGCGTCGTTGCGCATCCGGACCAGTGTCCGGGCGATGTCCTCCTCCGAGCGCCCTTCCGCGCGCATGGCGCACTCCGTGCGCTCCATGTCCTCGAGTAGGTCGTGATAGCGCATCCGCTGGTCGCGGGCGACCTCGCGCTCCTCCGGGGTCTCGCTCCGGATCAGGCACACGACCGGTTCCGGGCTGGTGCAGCGACCGTGGTCAGGGGCCGCCTGGGAGACAGGGGCGACGATGACCGAACCGCAGCCGGCGAGCGCCCGGCAGGGGTGCGTCAGGTGCTGGGCGGCAGCGGCGGAGGCAGGCTGAAGAGGGAGGAAAGCGGCTTGGGCGACCAGCAGTGCGGGAATCACGCGGCGGGCCGGCGAACGCAGAATGTTCAGTGACATGCGCTCATCGTTCGACGGACCACAGCGATGCCGAAGCATGTCGCAGCCGACAGTCCCGCGCGGGCGGCCGACTCCACTCCGCCGAGTGAACCGAGGCGCCCGGTGACACCGCCGATCACCCCTCCGCACCGGTGCGGGCAGCCCGTGCGGGCAGGGGCCCGCCGTGCTGTACTGGCCAGGTGGAGCGAAAGCACGCACTGGCATCGGTCGTCCATCTGAGGCGACCCGGTGGGGCGGCTCCGGACAGTGAGAGTGCCCGGCGCGCCGAGAAGGTACGCACCAGGGTCCGGCTGATGATCGAGATCACCGCGCGGGCAGGGGCGTACCGCAAGGGCCTGCTGGAGGCCGCTCGCCGCCTCAGCCCGGAGGAAGCGACGATCCTCTCGGATCTGGAGCGCCACGGACTGCAGGTGCCCCAGTTGCACGATGTGCTGTGCGGCGGCCATGTGCTGGTGGACGAACCGCGGCTGTACGAGGACTGGCGGTTCGCCGACGTGAGTCATGAGCGCCTGTCCAGCCACCACCGTGACATCGACAAGACGCTCTATCCCGACATCGGGATGCGCGGGGTCGTGGTGCGGGAGAAGCTGCACGGGCGCACGGCCCAGGGCACCTGGGTGCAGCTGGAGAAGACACCGGCTGCGTTCGGCGGGCGGAGGCTGCCCAGCGTGAGCGACCTGCGCCACCTCGTGGACTACGTCGTCTACCGGATCACGCGCAGCAATGTCGGCCCCTGGGGGCTGTCCCGGATGACCGAACGACGACCGATGTACCTGTCGCCGTTCCTCGCCGTGCCGACGTCCCTGTCGCCTCCCGTCGCGCGGGTGCTGACCCAGGCGCTGCGCCGGATCGAGGAGGGGGACGACGTCACCGCCGTTTCCGCGGACCTGGCGGCCCGCTTCCCGCCCCCGGACCGGGAGGATCTGGCCGGCGAGCTGGGGCGGTCGCTGTCCGGCAGGGCGGGCCGTGGGCTGTTCGGCAACTCCGAGGTGTGGGTGACGGAGACCCTCTCGCGCAGCGCAGCCGCCGTGCTCAGGGAGAGTCGCGTGCCGCCTGTGGTGGAACTGTTGCAGCCGGGAGGGCCCTCATGAGCGACGACGAACAGCGCGATGTCCCCCCGGCGGCGCCGGGGGCCACGGGTGCGGTGTCCAGACCCGCGGGGCTGGTGTCGGCCGTGGTGAACCTGGTCGACACAGGACCGGTGCTGCTCGGTGCGTACACCATCGCGGAGCTCACCGCCGTGGACGCGATCGTCGACTTCCTGGAGGCCAGACCGTCGGACGACGTGATCGCCGAGGCCGTCCGCTCGCTGGCGGCCCGACAGCTGCTGCTGGCGGGTGACACGGGCGAGGAGGTTCAGGTGCAGGGAGACCTGGGCATCGCTGTGGCGTTCCAGCAGCGGGCCCGCAAGGTGCTCGATGCCCGTACGACCGGGTCGGGTCCGGGCGAGCCGTGGCGGATCCTGTTGCTCCCCCAGCCCGAGCGGATCTGCCTCATGGTCCGCATCGACGCGCTCGGCGTGCACCAGCTGGGGCTGTACAAGATCGACGAGGCCCTGAACGCGCTCACCGAGTGGCTGCCGCGGGGCTCGGCGGCGGACCGCGGAGAGTCGGCGGACACCGAGGCCGTACTCGCCGAATCGGAGCGCTCCGCGCTGATCACCGTCACCGACTACACGGCGCAGGGATCGGCCGAGACCGCGGGCAGCAGCAGGGACCTGGTGCTGGCCCGCAGCGGCGGACGGCTGCACGTCCTCGCCCGGGACCCCGACGACCGGGAGAAGCTGGTGCCGGACCCCGAGGCGGGCAAGGACGACGTGCGGGAACGACTCATCGATCTTCTGACCTGACCTGACCTGACCTGACCTGACCTGACACATCGACAACTCGCCGGTTCTGGCGTGTCGATGAGGAATGTCGGGCACGGTGTAAGGGAGACGAGCCCCGCGCCGACCGGCCGGAGCTCCCTGTACGTCAGGAGATCCATGTGGCCACACCACTGTCTGCCGCAAAGTTCCTCGCCGCGCTGAAGGCCGAGGGCGTCACCGTCGTCGAGGTGGGCAACTGGCGCACCCACAACCGCGCCGGACACGGTGCATGGGGCCCGGTGCACGGGGTGATGATCCATCACACCGTCACGAAGGGCACGGCGAACACCGTGAAGATCGTGCGCGACGGTTACGCGGGCCTGCCGGGACCGCTGTGCCACGGCATGATCGCGAAGGACGGGCGGGTGCACCTCGTCGGTTACGGCCGGGCGAACCACGCCGGCCTCGGCGACGACGACGTGCTCGCCGCGGTCATCGCCGAGCGCAGGCTGCCCACCGACAACGAGGCGAACACCGACGGCAACGCCCGCTTCTACGGCTTCGAGTGCGAGAACCTGGGCGACGGGAAGGACCCGTGGCCCGACGTCCAGGTCGAGGCGATGGTGCGGGCGTCGGCCGCACTGGTCCGGGCGCACGGATGGGGCAAGCAGGGAACGACGTCCGTCATCGGACACCTGGAGTGGCAGCCCGGGAAGGTCGACCCGAAGGGCGTCAGCATGGGCGGGCTCCGGCGCCGTGTCGCCGAGCGCCTGGAACACGCCGCGTCATGGTCGCGCCCCACCACCACTGCTGTGTACACCGTCGCGCAGGGCGACACGCTCTGGTCGATCGCGGCCGACAAGCTGGGCGACGGCGCCCGCTACACCGAGATCAAGACCCTCAACGGCCTGAAGTCCGACACGCTCACCGTCGGCCAGAAGCTCAAGCTCCCCAAGAAATAGGGCCGGCCTGTCCCTCGGGTCGGTCTGTCGGCCACCGCCCACGCGCGGTGTCGGCGTCGCCTGGGTGGTGTGGGCGCGGTCACCGGATGCCGCACCCACACCCTCAGGTGGGAATCACCGCCTGCGCAGCTTCCGCCGCACCAGTACGCCGGCTACCGCGAGGACCACGCAGCCCCCGAGCGCGCCGGCAACCCCGACGCCGACGTTTGTCCCCGCGTCGGATTCGGCCTCGTCGGGCACCGGCCCGAACAGGTCGAAGGTGCGCGAATTGTTCGTGGCGTCGAGATCGGCATGGTCCTCCTCCATGTCGCCGATCCTGAGCGCGGCCTTGGCCTTTCCGCTCCCCACGCTCTTGCTCCCGCGTACCTCGAAGTCGAGGGTGTAGGACTCGCCGGGCACCGCTGTTCTCAGGGGACAGGTGTAGGTGAGCCCCTGGTGCCGGCAGACCGGATCGAACGTGTCCGTATCGATCTCCTCCATCGGCTCCTTGTGCACGTCGGTGCCCTCCGGCAGCGTGAGGACGAGCGTGGCGCTCCCGCCGCTCGGCCTGCCCGGGCCGTTGTTGCGCAGCCCCACCCGGAGGTGGCGCCCGTCGCCGTCTGCGGCGGAGAGGTCCGACACGAGTACGTAGTCGGGGTGATTGGCGATGCGCACTGTCGTCCAGACCTCTTTCTCCTCGCTGTACTTCGCGCCCTTGGAGGGTGCCGCATGTACCTGCGGGGCGAGCGCCGGGCCGGCGCCCGCGCGCGGGGTGCCGGACGGGGAGGGGCCCGAGGTCGAGCGGGAGGAGCCGTCGAGGCCTCCGTTGTCGGCACCACTGCCCAGGAGTTCGACGGTGGCGCGGAAGAAGGAGCCCATCTGGGTGCGTGAGCCGCGGAGAACGAGCCAGTTCGGGACGTGGGCCTCTTCGCCGGGTTCGATGCGCAGTCCGGGGAAGCGGCACGTCACGACCGTGGCGCCGCGGTGGGAAACGTAGTCGCACGACCGGGAACGGCGGACAGGGCCCATTGCGCCGTCGACCGTCGCGGTCACGGTGAAGCCGTCCGCCGGCAGTTCCCCGGTGTTGCGGACGTCCAGCGCGGCAGCGTGCCGCTTGCCCGATTCCATACGAAGAGGGTCCTGTTCGCGCAGGGCAAGGACGGGGCCGCCGACCGCGATACGGGTCGTCGCCCGACTCACCTCGCCGTTCGCGTTACGGAAGGTGATGTGCAGTTCGCCCTTGTCCCCGGGCTTGCTCGTGGGCGCCGCGCGGGGCAGGACACGGGCTCCGTCGGTCCAGCTGTCATACGCCTCGCCGACACGGCACACCACCTTGTGGTCCGTCCCCGAGCAACTGGTGCTGTACCCCTTGAGCCGCAGCACGCCGGAGGAGCCGGAGACGTCCATGGTGAGCGTGGACTCGTTCCCGACACCGCGCGGCACTCCTCGGTCGTAACTGACGAGGAGGTTCTTCTCGCGGTCGGGACGCGGCTTTCCGCCGTACGGGGCGACACGGAACGACGCGGGTGCCGAGAGCCCTGACGCGGAGCCGTTCTCGTCGGCGGGGCCGGTATTCGGCAGGAGGACGTATAAGCCGAGCACCGCGAGAACGCCGACCAGCAGGCCGAGAGCGGGCAGCCAAGCGCGGGGTGCGGGGGAGCGGCGGCGCGGAGCAACAGCTTCTGAGGAGGGCATCCCTCCAGTCGAACAGTTCGCGCCCGCGTCGCGATCACTGTCGTATGACAGAACAGCGACGGTTCCGGGGCGTCTGTGGCTGCTGTCTTCGCGGGCGGGGTATCCGACGGACTTGGCCTGGGAGTACCACGTCGTCCCTGGAGCAGGTCGTTCATCGAATGATCAGTGCGCGGACAGGATTTTACAGGCGCGGTGCTCGCCGGCGGGTGCGTGACCACCTGTGCCAGCGGCCTGTGAAGAGCCGTTCAACGAGCATCATCAGCGCCAAGCTCGCGACCATGATCCCGCAGGACTGGAGGGCCAGGGTGCTGAAAGGCGCTTTCCCGAGGGTCTTAGAGGCTATGAGGCCGCCGACCACGAACGCGATCGTCCCCACGAGTTGAAGCAGAACGTAGAGCGGCGCAAGGGCGTTACGCAGGCTCCCGGCCGACAGAGGCTTCGGCTGCACTCTGTGAACGTGAACCGTCACATGCTGGTCGCCACCAGCTTGATACACGCGCCCCTTGCCCGCGGCCTGGGCATGCATACTCCATCGGGAGTGCTCTTCATCGCGCCGTCCTTCGGCCGTCATGGCTGGATACTCCTGATGCTGGTGGGCAGCAAGCACATGCTTGGGGCGGGATCACAGAGGGCCGAGCTTGCGAGCAAGCGGTCGTCACCACGGCTGTACCGCCCGCGCCGGCTGAGGCCATAAGCGTCGGGTCCACGGTGTCGCCTCCCCGTTGTGCCCACATGTTCGACTGGTAGTGAATCAGTAACTCGGCTATGTGGGCTGGTGCTTCAGGCAAGAAAGGGACGTGTTGTCCGCAGTCCCATTGCGCCCCTTGGCCTCCAGTCGGTCTCGGCCAAAACCACAACGGGGTCGGGCAGGTCCGCCAGGCTCACTGATGCTCCCGCCATGCCCGGTCCAGCGCCTCGGCGGCAGCTTTCTCGGTGAGCTCCTCGATCTCCTCGGGCACCTCGCGCTCGTCGAGAACAAAGAGTCGGCCCCCGACGAGCCTGGTGGTGGGATTCCAGCCGAGGCGCCGACCCGCCTCCTGGGCAGCACGCCGGACAATCTTCAGCTCGCCCAGCTCTTCGAGGTCACCGCTGCTCAGTGAGCTGCCCGTAGTACCCCCTTGTACGTGGGCTTGACGGCGGACCTCATCAGCGATTCCAGGCGGTCGACCAGCTTCTCGTGTCGGCGCGGGGCCAGCTCGTCCTTCGCAGGCATCTGGTGACAGCTCCCCGTCCTCGGTGCGGACCCATGTGTGCCATATGTGCGCTGCGAGACCAGTGGCCCTGCCGCCCACTTGGACGACAGGGCCACTGACCTGGCGTGTCTCTGTGCCCCCGGCAGGATTCGAACCTGCGACACCCGCTTTAGGAGAGCGGTGCTCTATCCCCTGAGCTACGAAGGCGAAGACGCAGGGACCAGCGTAGCGGATTGCGGTCCGGACCGGGTCATGGATATGGGGGGTGGCCCGGGCGGCGGGTGGCTGTAGAGGGTGGCCTGCCTACTTGTCGGTATGTCCGGAGGGGCTCCGGACATACCGGGCCGCGATTGTCGGGTACCTCGTCGACCCCTGATACACCCGAGCGCGGGCGTGCGAATGGCCCGTATGAAGGCCCCTTTCCATTCAATACGCCCCCATGGTGATAAACGCACCGTTTTCAGTCGTCCAACGCAATGAATCCGCCTGTTTTCTCTCCGTAGCCATAGCGCGGACGGCAAAGGGAACGAATGGGCCTCGTCACTGTTGCCGCACGGCGAGGGGAACGCGTTGGACGTAACCGGGGATCTGACGACCGTAGGAGTGGCGGGCGCATCCGCCCTGGTCGCATCCATGACGGTGGATGGTTGGCACGGCTGCAGGCAATGGATCGCGCAGTGGTTCGGCCGAGGAGGATCGGGCACGGAGGCCCGTACGCTCACTCGGCTCGACCGTGACAGAGAGTCGCTGCTTGCTGCCCCGGAGGACGAAGCCGAGGACCGGGCAAGAGAGGTGTCGGCCTCCTGGGCTGTGCGGTTGCAGGACGCGGCAGATGAAGATCCGTCCGCGGCGGGTGAACTGCTGGAGTTCGTGTCCCGATGGAGGGCGGAGCATCCTGAGGCCGCGCAGAAGGAGACGGTGATCCGGCAGAACGCGAAGGCGAGTGGGAAGGCGCGTGTCAACCAGGTCGGCGGCAACCAGACCGTCTTCCACGCGAGGCGGACATGAGTGGCGAGGAGGAGGCCCCGGGGAGTGTTCACCAGGAGGCCGAAGCGTCCGAGAACGGTCAGGTCACCCAGGTCTCCGGGGACTACGCGGAACACCACCACACGTACGTCCGCGGATGGGAGTACCTGGGGGCGGTCGGTGTGGATCCGGCCGAACTCGCCATGGTGGAGAAGGAGTACGTCCACGCAGTGGCGGAGGCCGGCCAGGAGCGCCAGGTCGACCGTGCTGTGCGACTGCTGAAGAGGCCCGTGGGCCGGCACAACATCGTGGCCCTGACCGGAACGGCCGATACGGGGAGGCGTACGACGGCACTGCGCGTGCTCCAGGGCGTGGGCGTTGCGGGAGAGAACATCCACAGCCTCATCCTCGACTGGGACCGCCCGCGTACCGAGCAGATTCCCTGTACACCCGGGAACGGCTTCCTCCTGGACCTCTCGGACTACAGGACGCTTCCCGAGGACTTCTACCAAGGGCTGAGTGGCTATCAGAAGAAGGCCGCCAGCGTCGGCGCGTATCTCGTGATCCTGGCCGCGCCCTCTACCTGGAAACCCGGCACGATGGCCTCCATCGCCCGCGTCGAACACGCTCAGCCTTCCGGAACCGCGGTGGCCAAGGGACACCTGCGGCAGAACCGGCCCGATCGACTTGACTGGCTCGACGAAGGTCGGACCCTTGCCGCGGTGCTCAGCGCTACGACCCCGCCGGCTGTCGCGGTGCGCCTGGCCCGGATCGCCGCGGTGGCTGCCTCCGATGGCGAGGCGGACGCCAAGAGCGAGTTCGAGAACTGGCACGGCCACCTTGTGGGCTGGTTCGAGAAACATGAGGGCGTTGAGCACTTGCGTGATCGGGCGCTGCTGATCGCTGCGGCTCTGCTGGAAGGGGTGCCCGCCGATGTCGTCATGGCGGCCGGAGACCGGCTGTTCAGTGAGGTGGATGGCACGTTGCCGCCAGGTGGCGCGCTGGGCGGGCCCGATCTGGAGACCCGGCTGGAGATCATCGGGGCGGAGCGCGTCGGCGACGACGCCCTCTCCCTGAGCGAGCTGCGGCACGGCTTGCACGAAGCGGTCCTGGCGCACGTCTGGAAGCAGCGGCCGTTGCTGAGAGATGTGCTTCTGCGCTGGGCCTCGGACATCACCGGCCCCAAGGGCATCGCCGCGAAGTACCGTGGCCACGTCGCCGAGGCGATCACACGACTGGCGGCCGCCCCCGGAGGCCACGTGGTCCTGAGCGTCGTCAGCGTCTGGACTGCCATGGACACCGCCACCCACCGCAAGCTCGCGGTCGGCATCCTGGACAGCACGGCGACCCACCCCGGCATCGGAGTGGCAGTGCGAAAGCGCCTGTACGACATGGCCGGGCACAAGAAGCTCAGTGAGTCACTCGCCACCACGATCGCGGACGTCTGCGCCGGCCGCCTGGGGCAGGTCTATCCCCGTGTCGCCCTTACCCGCCTCCGGCTCCTCGCCTCGCGCACCGACCGGCGCGGCGCCGACGCCGTAGCCCGGAGCATCCGGACTCTGGCCGCCGAGAAGGACCTTCGGGACCTGGTCCTCGGCGAGATCGTCGAATGGGCCGAGGACGGTGACGCCGTGATCCGGCAGGCCGGGGCCACGGCATTCCTCGCCCTAACGGCCTTGGTCGAGGACGAGACTCCCGTCGCCCTGGAGTTCGCCGAAGCAGGGGGCGAGCCCGACCTCGCCTCTGCCACCGAGGAGGACGGAGCCGAGGGAGAACTGTTCGTGCGCGGCTGGCGGGCGGCATGGAGTCACGCGCCGACGACCGACCAGGCGATGCAAGCGCTGGCTGCCTGGCTGAACTCTCCTGCCGTACCCGACAGGCAGGTGCTGGGCACGGCGGAGGCCGTGCTCCGCGGCAACCTCGGTGACGCCGGGGTGTCCCACCTCCTTCTGGGAGTGGAGTGCGGCATCACGGAGACCGGGCGACGACGACGTCAGATCCTGCTCGAAAGCATCCTGGCGTCGGCGTCGTCCGAAGCAGCCCTTGATCCGTCGCCCGAAGGGACCTCCGAGCCGCCGGCGGACGTGACCAGTTCCGGGGTCATCGAACCGGGAGCGCTGGACGCGACACCGGTATGAGCCTGTTCGCCCGACGGCGTACGCGTCCGGGCCCGCCGCCTCTCGCCAAGCGCCCGGCGGCGGTCCCGGACGCGTCAACGACAGAGGCAGTGGCAGCGGGAGCCGTCGAACTCGACGAACGCCTCCCTAGTCGCGTGCCGAGTGTGTTCTTCACCGTGTGCATCGACGGCTCGTGGCAGCTGGCGGAAACTGGCCCGAGGGATCGCCGGGATCCGGCGGTTCTCGCACGTCACCGTCTGCGTGAGCGCACCCGACGGGCGCTCACCCGCCACACGGTGCTCGAACTCGGCGCCGCCCAGGACGCCGTGAACCTGGCCATCGCCTACCCGCCGGATCCGGTCCACGATGCGCTCACCGTGAGAGGCACTGCATCCCTGACCGTCACCGGCCCAGATCTGGCGCTGGCGGAGGAACACCTTCGCCGAGAACAGCAGGGAGACCTCGACCGAGGAGACGAACACCGTCGGCTCGTCTTCCGCCAGCGCATCCTTGCCGACCCTGATCTCCGTCCGGTCTGGTGGATCGACCGGTACCCCGAGCGCATCAACGATCTCAATCAGCTGAATACGGCAGTGCAGGGGCTCAAGCCCCCACGCAGCCTCGAACACCACGCACTGCGCGACGAGATCGTCCGCTTCATCGACCAGCTGCTCATGGACATCCGCACGCCGCACCAGCGGGAGATCTTCCTCCGAGCCCTGACCCAGACCCTGCAGGCGCTCGGCAGCACCGAACTGCATCAGACGGCCGCGGCCTGGCTCCCCACTACTCGGACCGATTCGGGAGACGACCCCGCATGAACGTGAAGACCAGACGCTGGCTCCTCGCGCCTCTACGTCAACGACGCACCTACCGCCTCATGAGGCAGCACGGCCCCGCTCTCGACTACGCGACCGCCTGGGCCCTGATAGCTCTCCGATACGCCCCGGGGGAGTTCGGCTTCATCGAGCAGGCGGCAAGGGAAGGCGGCGCAGAGGGCGGAACCGGTCTCCGCTCCGACGACTGGACCTGGCTCAGCCCCCAGGAACGCGATCGCAGAAGGCGCTGGCTCCGACGCTATGGAAGATCCCCGATACAGCGACTCGGCCTCAGTAACGACTTGCTGATGCGCGCCGGCCTCAGCGTCACGGACTGGGGCCGTCCGCATGACTGACGCAGCCGCAGCCGCAGCCGCAGCCGCGGATGGTTCTCCATGTCGGATCAACGGGGGGCGGAGAGCACTGCTCTCCTAAAGCGGGTGTCGCAGGTTCGCAGGCGGTTGACCGGCTACGTTCGAATGGTGCGGGGGATGTGGGCTCAGCGCGAGTGCGCTCGGCTGAGCACGGCGCACGGCCGAGCACTTACGCCTGCGCGCCGACAGGAGCACCTCCATCGAGCCCTGTTCGCCGGGGCCGGGTGTCCTGGGCCTGGTGGAAGCCCGCTCTGCGGTTGATGCCCCCGGCCACGCGTGTGACCGTCCTGCGGGGCAGCAGTCTTACCGCCCAGGTGGACGCCCGGTTGCTTGGCCGGCCCGGGTACGAGGTCGTCCTGCCGCGTGCGAAGTCGTCCAGTGTCTTCGCGGCGACCGCCGCGGGGGTGTCCGTTCTGCCCGGGTCCATGACGGCCGTGGTGTTGTCGAAGAAGCCGGTCGCGGTCGCGCCGGGGTGGGCAGCCATGACGCGTACCTCCGTGTTCTGGAGTTCCTCCGCGAGTGCCTCGGTGAAGGAGAGGACGAACGCCTTCGTCGCGCCGTAGCTCGCCTGGTAGGGCATGGGCAGGAACGCGGCGGTCGAGGCGACGTTGATGATCCCGCCCGAGCCGCGTTCGAGCATGCTCGTCCCGATGAGCCGGGTCATCAGCATCAGACCGGTGATGTTGAGATCGACCGACCGCAGGTTCTGATCGAGAGGGCGGTCGAAGAAGGGGCCGACGGAGCCCATCCCCGCGTTGTTCACCAGCAGATCGACGGTCAGGCCCTGCCTGTGCAGTTCTTCGACGATGGCGGCGGGGCCCGTCGGGTCCGAGAGGTCCGCTCCGATCACATGGACGTCCACCGGGTGTGCCGCGCGGATCTCGGAGGCGAGCTGATCGAGGGCCGGGGTCGAGCGGGCGACGAGAACCAGGTGCGAGCCTCGCCGGGCGAGTTCCTGGGCGTAGGCCCTCCCGAGCCCTTTGGAAGCTCCGGTGACCAAGGTGGTGGTGCCGTTGTAGCCGTACATGCGACCGGGAGCCTTTCAGTGAGGGTCGGGGGTGGGGTGCGTGGAGGGGTGGGGCGCGTGTGCGTGGTCCCCTCTCGCGTACCAGCGCCGGTAGCGGCGCAGCGCCCGATGGCGGTGGAGCCGTTCGCGCAGCAGTGCCAGGGCGGGCGACAGGGGCCTGCGGGTGTCGCGTTCCGCGCCGAGGCGTGCGAGCCGGTGGCGGACCACGGCCTGGGTCGCGGCGGCGGTCAGTGCCTTGTCCTTCCACCGCGGCTGCACCGGCTCGACGACGGTCTCCTCGCCGCTGAGCCACCGCTGCGGGAGATCCGGGACACAGGCCAGCGCCGTTGCCATGCCGGCCAGCGAGCCTCCCTGGTCAAGGACGCGCTGTGCCACCGCGGCCCGTCTGATTCCGCCGGTCACCATGACCGGCAGCCGTGCGGTGCGGATGATGTCGGAGGCCAGGTCCAGGAAGTAGGCCTCCCGTGCCAGAGTCCGCTCATCGGCGGGGTGTCCATGGGTTGCCAGGCTTTCGACGGAGCCGCCGGAGAGTTCGACCAGGTCGCAGCCGGCCGAGGCGAGTGCGTCCACGACCTGGACGGCTTCGCCCTCGTCGAATCCGCCCCGCTGGAAGTCGGCGGTGTTCAGTTTGACGGCCACCGCGAAGCCCTCGGGCACGGCGGCGCGTACGGCGTGCACCACGTCGAGGAGCATCCGCGCCCGGTTGTCCAGCTCGCCGCCCCACCGGTCGGTGCGCCGGTTGGTCAGGGGGGAGAGGAACTGGGCCAGCAAGTAGCCGTGCGCGGCGTGGATCTGTACGCCGTGGAACCCTGCCTCGGCGGCCAGCGCCGCCGTCGCGGCGAAGCGGGCGACGGTCCCGGCTATCTCCGTCTCGGTCATGGCGCGGGGCCGGCCGAACATACGGGAGTAGCGCCCGGCGTCGACCGCGACGTCCGATGCGGACAGGGCGGGACCCGGCATGTCGGAATTGACCACGCGGCCGGGGTGGTTGATCTGCATCAGGAC
Organism: Streptomyces sp. NPDC048565; assembly: GCF_040650935.1. Taxonomy (NCBI): domain Bacteria; kingdom Bacillati; phylum Actinomycetota; class Actinomycetes; order Kitasatosporales; family Streptomycetaceae; genus Streptomyces; species Streptomyces sp. NPDC048565. Next base: position 191,230 of record NZ_JBEZIH010000008.1, on the reverse strand, counting down.
CCGCCCGCCCGCGCCGCGTACGGCTCCGGCCCAGCGGGTGAACGGTTCGAGTGGCGTGCCGTCCTGAAGGACCACGTCGGAAGGGTCGGCCAGGGCGCTGCCGTCGATCATGACGTGGCCGGTGATCAACAGTCCGGCGCCGCCCATCGCCCAGCGCCGGTACAGCTCCAGCAGCTGCTCGCCGGGCAACTGTCCTTCGGTGGCCAGGTTTTCCTCCATCGCGGACTTCACCAGCCGGTTGGGCAGGGTCAGGCCGCCGGGGAGCACGAGCCGGTCATCGATCCTGGGCAAGGGAGGACACTCCGTCCGCAGGGCGCGCCGTGTGGCGGCACAATGTGTACAGCGCCAACAATCACTCAAGGAAGTGTTCAGTGTCAACATCTGATCGGCGGAGCTATCACCACGGTGATCTGCGTGCCGCGCTGCTCCGGTCCGCTCTGGACCTGCTGGACGCCGACGGCGCGGACGCACTGTCCCTGCGGGCCGTGGCCCGGCACGCCGGTGTCTCCGCCAACGCCCCGTACCGGCACTACCAGGACAAGGAGGCCCTGCTCGCGGCGCTGGCCGCACACGGCTTCATGGAACTCAAGGCGCGCTTCGAGGAGGCCTCGGACGGCTCGAAGGGTGGCACGGCCTCCGCCCCTGCGGACCTGGCCGGCGCTCTGGCGCCCGTGGCGCGGGCCACCGTGCACTACGCCCTCGGCCACCCTGGCCTCTTCCACCTGATGTTCGGGCATCCGTGCGTCAGTCATGCCGAGGTGAGCGCGGCCTCCGACGCGGCGTTGGCCGTCGTGACGGCGCACATCGCCGCTTTCGCGGCCCCGGAACACCGTGAGCCTCTCAAGGTCGGGGTCTGGGCACTCCTCTACGGACTCAGCCTCCTGCTGCTCGACGGTCGCCTCGGTGACCCCGAACCCCACCAGATCGACGCCCTGGTCGATTCGGTGGTGCGCACCGTGATCAGCGCCGACTGGATGTCCGGCGGTGACGTGCCCGATGCACCGGGCGCACCCGGCGTGCCCGGCGCCGGTTCGGACGAAGGGGAGCCGGTTGACGGAGGCGGGGCGCGGGCATAGCGTCGCCGGGTCGCTGAGCCAGTACGCAGTACGTGGGAGGCCGCTCGTGCCGCACAGCAGTTCATCCGGCCCGGCGGACCTCGCCCGGATCGAGGCGTCACTGACCGGCCCGGGGGCCCCGTTCGCCGTGGTGCGGGCGGAGCACGGGCCTCTCGTCTACGCGAACGGCCCGCGCACACTGCGGGAGTTCGTGGAGGCCACCTGGGCGTTCGGCGACCAGCCGTTCCTGATCTCGGGTGAACGGACGTGCTCGTACGGTGAGTTCTTCGCCGCCGCCTCCTCGCTGGCCCGGCGGCTCACCGACGCGTACGGACTCCGCCCCGGGGACCGGGCCGTGCTGGCGATGCGTAACCACCCCGAGTGGCAGATCGCCTTCTGGGCGGTGCAACTGGCAGGCCTCGTCGCCGTACCCCTCAACACCTGGTGGACCGAGGGGGAGTTCGGCTACGCGCTCGACGACTGCGAGCCTGCGGTGCTCCTGGCCGACGCCGAGCAGGTGCCGAAGGTGGTGGGCTGGGTCCGCGCGGCCGGGGCGCGGCTCGTCGTCTTCCATGATGAAGAAGCCGACGAAGACGAAGACGAAGGCGGCCCCGCGCACGCGGCAGGGCCCGAACTCCCGCCCGGGGCCGAGCGGTACGCCGACCTGCCGGAGCCCGATCCGTACGCGGCACCGCCCGAGGTGGAGATCAGGCCGGAGGACGACGCCACCATCATCTACACCTCAGGCACCACCGGGCGGCCCAAGGGTGCCGTGGCCACCCACCTCGCGCAGGCGGGCGCCGCCCTCAACCCGCGCTACCAGGCGGCCGTATCGGCGCTCTGCCGTGGCGTCGTCCCGGGCCAGGGCCCCGCGTTGGCCACCCTGATGACGTTCCCGTTCTTCCATGTCGCGGCGTTCACCGGGCTGTACGCGGCGATGGCGTCGGGCGGCGCCCTCGTCCTGATGCCGAGGTGGGACGCGGGCGAGGCCCTGCGGTTGATCCGCCGCCACGGGGTCACCCACTACGCGGGCGTTCCCGCGACCGCGCTCCAGCTGCTCGCGGCGGCGGACGCCGCGGGCGACGGCCTGGAGAGCCTGAAGGGACTGAACACCGGCGGGGCGGCGGCCCCTCCCGACCTGGTCGCGCAGCTCACGGCCCGGCACGGCGAGCGCATCGAGCCGCGCAACGGTTACGGCCTGACCGAGACCAGCGGCGGGGTGCTGGCCGCCTTCGGCGCGGCGTACCGGGCGCACCCCGACTCCGCGGGCACCCCGACGCCGGTCACCGAGACGCGGATCTCCGGACCCGCGGGCGAGGCGGTCCCGGACGGCGAGGCGGGCGAGCTGTGGTTGCGCGGCCAGTCCCTGGCACGTGGCTACTGGCGCGACGAGGCGGCGACGGCCGAGGCGTTCACGGGAGGCTGGTTCCGCACCGGGGACCTCGCTGTCGTCCGGGACGGGCGGGTGACCGTCGTGGACCGGATCAAGGACATGGTGATCCGGGGCGGCGAGAACGTGTACTGCGTGGAGATCGAGGCCGCGCTGCACGACCATCCCGACGTCCGGGACGCGGCGGTGCTCGGCGTCCCGCATCCGGTGCTGGGCGAGGAGGTCGCGGCGGTCGTCCGGGTGCGCCCGGGGTCCCTCGTCACGGCGGACGCGCTGCGGGAGCACGTGGGCCGTGGACTGGCCGCGTTCAAGGTGCCGGCCCATGTGCTGGTGACGGCGGAGCCGCTGCCCCGCAACGCCACGGGGAAGATCCTCAAGCGGGAGCTGCGCGGCGTGGTTCAGGAGTGCGCGCGAGAAGGCCGCCCTCGGGCCGGGTGACGGAGCGGCCCCGGGAGGCCCCACGGCCGGGCGCCCCGGCGGCTGGACGGTCCACGGCCCCACGGCCGGGCGCCTCGTCGGCGGGACGGTCCACGGCCTCAAGGCCGGGTGATCCGCACCCGGTAGTTCCCGTCGGCGTCCTTGTCCAGCACGGATATGCGTATGCCGTCGGTCCGGTCGGTGAACGTCTCGCCGGGCTGGAACGGGGCGTCGGAGAGCTCGGCGTGGACGTTCGGCCGCCGGGTGCAGCCGCCGCTGTCCTCGGTGCTGTCCTCGACGGACACCGGGCCCCGACCGGTGTCCACGTCGGAGCTCACCTTGTAGATGAGGACGCCGGGCCGGCAGACCGCTTCGTCGTTGCCCTCGGCGGTCCGTACCTCCACCGCGTAGCCGGACTCCGCGCTCACCGGCACGAAGGCCAGCTTCGGGCCGCCCGGCGTGGCCAGCGGCCCGAGCGTGTGCTCGCTGGTGCCGGGCATGGCGGCGCAGCTGATCTGGTCGCTGTCCAGCCAGCCGAGCTTCCACTTGTGCCAGCCCAGGAAGTCGTTGTTGGCTCCCCAGTCCTCGGACATGATGTCCCAGTGCCCCACCGAGCCGCCGCCCTCCATCGTGTAGAGGTCGGGCAGCCCGAAGACATGGCCGTTCTCGTGGGGCAGGACCCGGTAGCCGGTCTTCGCGTACGAGCCGGAGCCGTCGTCCTGGCGGCTGTAGACGAAGGACGTGTTGGCCAGCGGAGTGCCGTCGGCGAACGGGGCGTCGTCGTTGCCGGAGAAGGTCACCGACAGGACGGTGTCCAGTGCCGAGGGGCCGGCGTTCGGGGTGGCCAGGACGTTGACCAGGTCGTACGCCGAGAAGTCGACCTTCGGATCGGCGACGGACACCAGGTCCTTGACCATCTCGCGGTAGCCGGGTTCGTACGGTGAGCCGCGCTCGATCCCGTACTCGGAGAACGGCTTCGGCATCCGCAGCCAGTCCTTCACGGGTGCTTCGGGCACATAGGTGAGCCGGCCGTAGGAGCTGGTGCGGTACCAGTCGGAGGTCTGCGGGAAGAATTCCTCGAGCCGGTCGGATGCCGGTTCCGTGGCCTGCGCGTCCGGGAAGTCGATCATCAGGTTCAGTGCTTTGATCCGGCCGGTGGAGCGGGCGTAGCCGGGCGGTGTCGGCATGCCCTCCGACATCTGTACGCCCATGGTCGAGGGTATTCGGCACGGTGCGAGCCCGGTTCCCCGTGGTGCGGACGCCGGCCCGGCGGAGGCGCGGCTGGCGACGGGGAGGGTGGAGCTGGCCGTTGCCACGGTCGCGATGACCAGGGCCGTCGCTCCGGCGAGTGCGAGGGGACGGTGGTATCGGCGTATCCGGTGGCGGGGCTGCGGCATGGGGCGACGCCTTCGGGTCCGCGGCAGTCGGCCGGCCCTGACTGCGCTCTGGCGATCAGCCTCTGCCGGGTGGTGGGGGACCGCTCGTCGGGTGCGCCGATGGAGGGTTTCTGTCCGACATGCCCTGTGACGTAGATCACATGACGTGAGGGAAATAACTGGGGATCCCGTCCCCGTTTGCACGTGTGTCCCCATGAAGCGGGGACACGGTCCCCGGTTCCGATCGGGGGACCGGCCAGACACCGGAAGAAGGAAGCCGTGAAGTCCGTCGCCGACATCGCCGCCTGTGCGGCGCAGCACCGTACGACCCGCACGCGGGCCGACGCGCTGCGCAACCGGGAGCGGATCGTGACGGCCGCGCGCGAGATGTTCGTCGAGTTCGGTCCTGACGTGCCGCTCGACGAGGTCGCGCGGAGGGCGGGCGTCGGCAACGCCACGCTCTACCGGAACTTCCCCGACCGGTCGGCTCTGATCCATGAGGTCGTCCTCGCCGTCACCTCTCGCACCATCGAGAGGGCGCAGGAGGCCGTCGCGGCCGAGTCCGACCCGTTCGCCGCTCTCAGCCGCTTCGTGCACGCGGCTGCCGGCGAGAGGATCGGCGCCCTGTGCCCGATGCTGTCCGGTGGCTTCGACAGCACCCACCCCGAACTGCTCACCGAGCGCCGTCGCCTCGAAGAGGCCGTCGAGGGGCTCGTGGAGCGTGCCATGTCCGCAGGGAGGCTGCGCACCGACATCGCCGTCGGTGACGTACTCGTCGCCCTCTCCCAGCTCACCCGGCCACTGCCCGGCATCGCCTGCCCGGACATCGACCGGTTCACCCACCGCCATCTGCAGCTCTTCCTGGACGGCCTGGAAAATCCGGCCCGCTCCGAGCTGCCGGGATCGGCGGCGACCTTGGAGGACCTGCGCAGCGGGCGGTGACGCCCGCGCACCGGAGAACCGACCCACAGACTCCCGGCCCCCAGCGGCCCACCCCAGTCCCATGAAGCCGGACCGGACCTGACACGCAGGTCCGGCCGCCGGAATCGCTCGCCCTTTTTCGGCTTCGTACGCGGCCCCGTCGCGGCCCGTTCCGCCGGATTCACCACTCTTCGTGTCCTTAGGTGGCTAGTTCCATGTCGAAAACAGCCGGAACCCTTCCGGATCCCAGTCGCTGGAAAGCGTTGGCGTTCATCGCCCTCGCCCAGCTGATGGTCGTGCTCGACGCGACCATCGTGAACATCGCCCTGCCTTCCGCCCAGACCGACCTGGGCATCTCCGACGGCAACAAGCAGTGGGTGATCACCGCGTACGCGCTCGCGTTCGGCGGGCTCCTGCTCTTCGGTGGGCGCATAGCCGACCTCTGGGGCCGTAAGCGGACCTTCCTGGTAGGTCTGATCGGCTTCGCTCTGGCCTCCGCGCTCGGTGGCGCCGCCACCGGCCAGGCCATGATGTTCGGTTCGCGCGCCCTCCAGGGTGTCTTCGGCGCCCTGCTCGCACCGGCCGCGCTCTCGCTGCTCGCGGTGATGTTCACCGACGCCAAGGAGCGCGCCAAGGCCTTCGGTATCTACGGAGCCATCGCGGGTGGCGGTGGCGCGGTCGGCCTGATCCTGGGCGGCTTCCTCACCGAGTACCTGAACTGGCGCTGGACGTTCTTCGTCAACATCCCGTTCGCGATCATCGCCGCCGCGGGCGCGTACTTCGTCATCCGGGAGCCGGCCGGTGGCCGCAACCGCTCCCCGCTGGACATCCCCGGTGTCGTCCTGTCCACGCTGGGCCTGGTGTCCCTGGTCTACGGCTTCACCCGCGCCGAGTCGGCAGGATGGTCGGACTCGCTGACCATCGGCATGTTCGTCGCGGCCGGTGTGCTGCTGCTGGCCTTCGTCGTCACCGAGGCGCGGGTCAAGTCCCCGCTGCTGCCGCTGCGCGTCCTGACCGAGCGCAACCGTGGTGGTGTCTACCTCTCGCTGGGCCTCGCCATCATCGGGATGTTCGGGCTCTTCCTCTTCCTGACGTACTACCTCCAGGTCGTCCAGGGCTACTCGCCGGTGAAGACCGGCTTCGCGTTCCTGCCGATGATCGCGGGAATGATCACCGGCTCCACGCAGATCGGCGCGCGGCTGATGACCCGCGTCCCGCCGCGGCTCCTGATGGGTCCCGGCTTCCTGGTGGCGGCCGTCGGCATGCTGCTGCTGACCCAGCTGGATCTCAACACGTCCTACACGTCCGTCATCCTGCCGGGCCAGTTGCTGCTCGGCCTCGGCATGGGTACCGCGTTCATGCCGGCCATGTCGCTGGCCACGCACGGCATCGAGCCGCGTGACGCGGGGGTGGCCTCCGCGATGGTGAACACCTCGCAGCAGGTCGGCGGCGCCATCGGTACGGCGCTGCTCAACACCATCGCCGCCGGCGCCACCACGGCCTACATCGCCGATCACGCCGCAGGGGCGAGCGACCCGAAGGTGCTCCAGCTGCAGGCCATGGTCGCGGGCTTCTCCGGCGCGATCTGGTGGGCGGTCGGCATCCTGGTCGCCGCCTCGGCGATCGCGGTGACCCTGATCAACACCGGACGCCCCGGCACGGGTGCGACCGGCGGCTCGGGGGAGCTGACGGAGGGTGCCGAGGACGAGTTCAGGATCCCGGTCGTCGCGCACTGACCTGACGGGCTGCTGACAGGCATCGTGCATCTGCCCTGGTTCCGCTCAGCGGAGCCAGGGCAGATCTGTGTCCGCGCCTTCCGGCTGCAGGCCTGAGGCGATGACTCGCATGATCTCGCCGAGGTTCTTCGCCTGTTCAGGGCTGAGCCGGGAGAAAATCGCCTGGCGCACGGCATCGACATGCCCCGGTGCGGACCGCGACAGCATGGCGTAGCCCTCATCGGTGAGGATCGCGTTCTGGCCGCGCTTGTCGGTGGGGCAGTCCTCGCGGCGGACCCAGCCGTTCTTCTCCAGCCGGGCGACGGCGTGCGAGAGACGCGAGCGCGTGATCTTGGCGTCCTTGGCCAGCTCGGTCATGCGCTTGCGCCGCCGAGGGGCCTGGGAGAGGTGGACGAGCAGTCCGTAGTAGACGTGCGGCATGCCGGCATCGCGCTGCAACTGACGGTCGAGGTGGTCCTCCATGAGCGTGGTGGCCTGGAGATAGGCGCGCCACACGCTCTGCTCTTCGTCGGTGAGCCACCGGGGCCCGCCGTGGGATGCCGTGGTCATGTACTCCACTGTACGACCTTTTCTTGAAAGTTGAACTAGATAGAGCTAAGGTCTCTGGTAGTTGGAACTTGAAGTTTCAAGTTCCAACTTTACCTGTATGGAACACACATACCTTGATCGGCAGCGGAATGGGAGCGTCATGACAACCACCACGGAGCGCATGCCCGCCCTCTACCTCTCCCATGGCGCTCCGCCGCTCGCCGACGATCCGGTCTGGCCCGGCGAACTGGCCGCCTGGTCGGCCGGGCTGCCGCGCCCCAAGGCGATCCTGATGGTGTCCGCGCACTGGGAGGAGGCCCCGCTCGCCCTCGGTGCGATCGAGACCGTGCCGCTGGTCTACGACTTCTGGGGCTTTCCCGAGCACTACTACCAGGTGCGTTACGCCGCCCCGGGCGCCCCGAAGCTCGCGGACGACGTCCGTAAGCTGCTGCGCGGCGCCGGGACCCCGGTCCAGGACATCCCCGACCGTGGCCTCGACCACGGGGCGTACGTGCCGCTGGTCGAGATGTTCCCGGGTGCCGACATCCCCGTGCTCCAGATCTCGATGCCGACGCTCGATCCCCAGAAGCTGATGGCCGTCGGACGCAAGCTGGCCCCGCTGCGCGACGAGGGTGTGCTGATCGTCGGGAGCGGCTTCTTCACGCACAACCTGGCGGCGCTGCGGCATCCCGGTGGCGGCACTCCGGGCTGGTCGGCGGAGTTCGACGACTGGGGGCACCGGGCGCTCCAGGCGCAGGACATCGACTCCCTGCTGGACTTCGAGCACGTGTCACCGGCGGGCCGCCTCGCCCACCCCCGCACGGAGCACTTCGCGCCGCTGTTCGTGACCCTGGGTGCGGCCGAGGGGGAGCTCGATCAGGGGCGCAGTGTCATCGACGGCTTCTGGCTGGGCCTGGCGAAGCGCTCGGTGCAGTTCGGCTGAGCGGCCGGGCCCTCCCGAGGTGCCGGAAGCCGAAGGTGTCGTGCGGCCGCACCGGCTGGTGGCGTAGCCGAGGACATACGGCGCGTCGTGCCGGGTATCCGGACCCGAAGCAACCAGGAGCCGGTGGGGGCCGTCTTCCGGGTGGGAGTGCAACCACGGCAGGCGCTCGTCCCGGGTGAAGGCGACCGTGTCGAAGGTGAGCGCGGTCTCACGGACGTAATGGTTGTAGATGTCCGTCAGGGCCCCCAGGTCGGCCTCCACGCCTGGCCTGACCTGCACTTTTGAGGGTATCTGCACGTTGTGTCCTTATTTTATGGGCGACAGGGTACTGCATGATCTCGAAAGTGAATGGCCCCCGTGGGAATTCTGTCCGGATTCCAGTCGTTGTTTCCATCGGATGCAGGGCACCCGGGAGGGTGTCGCGACCTACTCAGCAAGGGAGCACGCATGGCAACCCGTGCCGTCGCCCGTCGTACGTCCGCCAGCACCGGCGGGACCGACCGGGCAAGCAGTGTTCGCGCCACAGGCGGGGAGATCGCCGATCGCGACCTGGTCGGCATGTACCTGGACGAGATCGCTCGCACACCACTGCTCGACGCCGCCAAGGAGGTCGAGCTCTCCCAGACGATCGAGGCGGGCGTCTTCGCCCAGCAGATCCTCGACGGAGTGGTGGAGAGCGAAGCCGGCGGAGCGAAGCGTGAGGAGCTGGAGGCGCTGGTCGCCGAGAGCGAGCGCGCCAAGGACATATTCATCCGCTCCAACCTCCGGCTCGTCGTTGCCGTGGCCAGGCGCTACCCCAGGGCGGGCCTGCCTCTGCTCGACCTGATCCAGGAGGGGAACGCGGGCCTGGTGCGCGCGGTCGAGAAGTTCGACTACGCCAAGGGCTTCAAGTTCTCCACGTACGCCACCTGGTGGATCCGGCAGGCCATCACCCGTTCCATCGCCGATCAGTCCCGCACGATCCGGCTGCCCGTCCACCTCGTCGAGGAGCTCGGCAGGATCAGGCGCGTGCAGCGTGAATTCAACCGTGAACACGGGCGCGACCCGGACCACACGGAGATCGCCGCCGAGCTCGACTCCAACGCCGAGCGCGTCGGTAACGTCCTGGACTGGGCCCGCGACCCGGTCAGCCTGAACATGTCCGTGGACGACGACGGCGACACGCAGTTCGGGGACCTGCTGGAGGACACATCCGCCGTGTCGCCCGAGCAGTCCGTCATGACGCTGCTGCGCAGCGAGGAGCTCGAGGACCTGATCGGCAAGCTCGACAACCGCACCGCCTCCATCATCAAGATGCGGTACGGCATCGAGGACGGCCGCGAGCGGACCCTCACCGAGGTGGGCAAGCAGCACGGTCTGACGCGCGAGCGGATCCGCCAGATCGAGAAGCACGCATTGCTCGAATTGAAGCGAATGGCTCACGACACGGGCTTTGACGCTGCGGCGTGAGCGAATAACCCGTAATCTCCCCATCAAGCCGGTTTTCACCGGCCCGACGACCGGTCTCCTTCCGGTCCCCTGAGCTGAGTCCCGGCGCCCACCCCCCCCGGCGCCGGGGCTCATCCATGTCGGCCCCGACTCCTGCCGAGTGACGCGGCGCGGGTCAGGCGGGCGCCCAGGCCGCTGAGGTACTCCACCAGGCGGTCGGGCCCGTGCACCTCGAACTCGCAGTCCACGAGCGCCAGCCGCAGGGCCACCCACTCCAGCGAGTCGGAGGAGACCGTGCGCAGCCGGCAGCTCTGCTCACCCGTCGCTTCCACCGCTCCGAGCGTCGCGGGCAGCCGCGCCGCCACGAAGCCCGCCGGCGCCCTGAAGGTCACGTCCAGGTGCAGCCCGGGCTGCGTACGCGCCATCGAGCGCGTCAGGAACTCCGCCGCGTCCCCGTCCCCGGTGGGCAGCTCGCGCGGGGTGAAGCGGGACCCGGTGGCGAAGGGCTCGCTGACCCGGTCCACCCGGAAGGTGCGCCAGTCCTCGCGGTCCATGTCGTACGCCACGAGATACCAGCGGCTGCCCGTGCTCACCAGGCGGTACGGCTCGGCCTGCCGTCTGGAGTCGGTGCCGTCCCCCGCCCGGTAGGCGAAGCGCAGCCGCTCCCGCCCGGTGACGGCCGAGGCGATCGTGGTGAGCGTGTGCGGGTCGATGGTCGAGCCGTCGCCGCGAGTGAGCGGCACGGTGGCGTTCTGCAAGGAGGAGACCCGGTGCCGCAGCCGGGACGGAAGGACCTGCTCCAGTTTGGCCAGGGCCCGTACGGACGCCTCGTCGACGCCTTCGATGGCGTGACCTGCCCCGGCCCGCAGGCCCACCGCGATGGCCACCGCCTCCTCGTCGTCCAGGAGGAGCGGCGGCATGGCGGAGCCCGCGACCAGGCGGTATCCGCCGACCGAACCGCGCGAGGCCTCGACCGGATAGCCGAGGTCACGGAGTCGGTCGATGTCGCGGCGGATGGTGCGCGCGGTGACGTCGAGCCGGTCGGCCAGTTCGCTGCCCGGCCACTCGCGCGGGGTCTGGAGGAGCGACAGCAGTTTCAGCAGTCGTGCCGGGGTGTCGGTCATGCGTACAGGATGCCCATCCAATAGGTCACTATCTGACCTGTTGGCCCTCTAGCTTCGCCGCATGACTTCATCCGAATCTCTGCCGGCCCTGCCGCCGCAGCCGGCGGACCGGCGTCGCTGGTTCGCGCTCGCGATCGTGATGACCGCGGCCTTCATGGACCTGGTCGATGTCACGATCGTGAACATCGCCATCCCGAGCATCACGCGGGACACCGGGGCCTCGTTCACCTCGATCCAGTGGATCACCGCCGGATACGCGCTGGCCTTCGCCGCCGGCCTGATCACCGGCGGCCGGCTCGGCGACATCCATGGCCGCAAGCGGCTCTTCCTCATCGGCATCGGCGGCTTCACGATCGCCTCCGCCCTCTGCGGCTTCGCCGCGAATCCGGAGATGCTGGTCGCCTCGCGCATCCTCCAGGGCGGCATGGCCGCGCTGATGGTGCCGCAGGTGCTGTCGATCGTGCACGCCACCTTCCCGGCGCACGAGCGCGGAAAGGTCTTCGGGTTGTTCGGGGCGATCGTCGGGCTCGGCGCGGTGTCGGGACCCCTGCTGGGCGCCCTGCTCACCGAGTGGAACTTCTTCGGTCTCGAATGGCGGCCGATCTTCCTGATCAACCTGCCGGTCGGCATCGCGGGACTGCTGCTCGGGCGGAAGTTCATCAGCGAGTCCAAGGCGCCGAAGGCCCTCCGGCTGGACCTGACCGGCGTGGCCCTGGTGACGCTCGGGCTCCTCATGCTGCTCTACCCGCTGACCCGGGGACGCGACCTGGGCTGGCCGCTCTGGGGCCATGTCTCGATGGTCGCCAGCCTCCTGGTGTTCGCTGCACTCGTCGTGTTCGAGCGCCGGAAGGCGGACCGGGACGGCTCGCCGCTCATCGAACTGTCGCTGTTCCGGGTGAAGAGCTTCGCGGCGGGCACAGCCGTGCAGCTGACCTTCGGTGTCGTCATGGGGATCTACTTCCTGGTCTGGACGCTCTACCTCCAGATGGGGCTCGGCTGGAGCGCCCTGCGCGCCGGCTCGACGGGGATCCCGTTCTCGGTCGCCGTCTCCTGCGCCGCCGGGATCTCTGTACAGAAGCTGGTGTCCCGCTTCGGCCGCAAGGTGCTTCAGGCGGGCGCGCTGCTGATGATCGCCGGGCTGCTGCTGTACATCTGGGTGGCCGGACGGTACGGATCAGCCGTCACCCCCTGGCAGATGGTGCTCCCGCTGGTGGTCATGGGCGTGGGCATGGGGCTGATCGTGGCTCCGCTGACGGACGCGGTGCTCTCCGGGGTGCCGAAGGAGCACTCCGGCTCGGCGTCCGGGCTGATCAACACGGTGCAGCAGATGGGTACGGCGCTGGGGCTCGGCCTCGTCTCGGTGGTCTTCTTCGGCTCGATCGGGGACCGGCTGCCGCCGGAGGCGATGGGTGCGGCGTTCGTGGACGCGTTCCAGCGGTCGCTGTGGTGGGTGGCCGGGGTGCTCGCGGTGATCTTCCTCGTGATGTTCGCCCTGCCTGCGAGGCCCCGGGTGAGCCCGGGTCAGATCCCGGCCTCGGACCAGGCCGAGTCCTCGGATCAGGTCCCGGCCTCGGACCGGGCCGAGGGTTCGGATCAGGCTCAGGACGACGGTCTGCCGAACGAGCCCGCGCTGACGAGCTGAACCTGCCGCACCCGGGTCAGCAGATCCGGGTGCGGTCCTCCATGGCCAGGCGCGCGGCCTGCTCGTCGTCGTAGACCTCGCACATGTGCCGGCCGTCGGGTGTGGCCGTGTGTTCGACCTCCCACAGGCTCGTCTCGCTGCCGTCCAGGAGGAGGAAGGCGTGCTCGTAGAGCGTGAAACCGGCATCCCGTCCGTCGACGTGATACTGGCGGCCGAAGACCTGGGTGATGTGGTGGGCGAAGGCGGCCCGGAGGAGTCCGGCCGTCCCGTCGCCCGGCCGGTCGCCGTTCTCCGCGCGGCGCAGGACCCGGCGGGCGTGGTCCGCCGAATTGTCCGGGGCGTACGTACGGGGCACGGGGGCGGGCGGGACGCTCATGAGCAGGGTGAACGCCTCCAGCTCGTCCCGCAGGCCCTCGTCACCGAGGGCGGGGGTGTCCCAGAAGCTACCGGCGAGGCGCGCCGCGGCGAGCTGGGCATCGCCCTCGTCGTCGTACAGCTCGTGGCGGAGGGGGGCGGGGACGACGTCTCTGCCGCCGCCGTGCACCAGCTCCCACAGGGTGACCGTGGTGCCGTCGGAGAGCAGGTAGGTGTGCTTGTAGGTCTCGCGGTGCAGCACGGCGCTGTGGTGGGACGAATGCAGGGCGCTGCTGTGCGCCAGCGCCGTCCCGAGCCGGCCGACCGTGGTGTCGGACAGGTCGAAGGAGTTGAGGGCGCATCGCAGGAGTCGCTCGAGGTGCTGCTCGGTTGTCTCGTACGGATCGCTCAAGGTGCTGTCTCCAGGCCGTTGCCGCGTGTTACCTGATGCGTGCATAACGTAGTCCCTGGGTCTGACATCGTGACCGGGGTTCGCAAAAAACGTACCGCGCACGCAGAAAGTTCCCGGCTTTTCGCCACTGCGTGCCGGCGTCCTCAGGGCGCGCCGTAGAGCTCGCCGTACGAGGGGAACGTGCCACCGGGGCCATCGACGCCCCGGGCCGCCCTGACGGCCTTCACGATGGCGCGGGCCAGGGCATCTGCCCCAGCAGCCAGAATGCCGTTGAGCGCGGCCACGGGCTCGGGGGGCAGCGGGAGCCGGCCGGTGGAGAGCGCGAAGACGGTGTCCCCGTCGGTGAGCAGATGGACCGGCCTGACGGCGCGCGCCAGCCCATCGTGCGCCGTGCCCGCGAGCTTCTGCGCCTGGGCGCGGGTGAGGGCGGCGTCGGTGGCGACGACGGCGATCGTGGTGTTGAGGTCGCTGCCCGCCCGTGGGTCGCCGCTCCGTGTGTCGGCCTCCGGCGCGCCCGCCCGTTTCGCGTGCGCCTCCCGCGCGCCCCGGATCCCGGCCAGCCGCCGGCGCGCGGCCTCGTGCACCTCCGGCGCGGGGTGCGCGGGCGGTTCCCCGGCGCCGTACTCCCCGTACAGCACCCCTGTCACCGGGTCGAGGACCGAACCGGCGGCGTTGACGACGGCCAGTGCGGCGACCGTGGTGCCTGAGGCCAGGCGGATGCTCGCCGTGCCGACACCGCCCTTGAGCCCTCCGGCCACCGCACCCGTGCCCGCGCCCACCGTGCCCTCGGGGACCTGTGCGCCCGGCTCGGAAGCGGCGGCGGCCTCCACGGCGGCACGGCCGGTCGACGCGTCGGGGCGGGCCCGCCATGCGCCGCCCCGGCCCAGATCGAAGAGGCAGGCCGCCGGAACCACCGGCACCACCTGGGAGGGGTCGGGGCCGACCTGGACGCCCCGCCCCCGCTCCTCCAGCCAGGCCATCACGCCGGACGCAGCGTCGAGGCCGTACGCGCTGCCGCCGGTCAGGACGACCGCGTCGATCCGCTGCACCAGATTGCGCGGGTCGAGCGCGTCGGTCTCCCTGGTGCCGGGACCCCCTCCTCGTACGTCGACGGCCGCCACGGCTCCGCCCTCGGGGGCGAGGACGACGGTGGTCCCGCTCAGCGCGCCCTCGCCCGGCACCCGGGCGTGCCCGACGCGGATTCCCGCGACGTCCGTGAGCGCGTCCAGCGGGCCCTGGCCGGGCCGTTCCTCGGTCATGGCGAGCTCCTCCTGAGCGAGGGTGTGTGAGTGAGTGCGGGGATGCCGCGTACCGGCGAACGTACAGGCGGCAGCCGGGGGAGGGGGAGATGTGTCGGAACGCACCACCCGGCGCGGCACCCGCCCCGGATAGAATCGGCCACATGGTCCGACCGTCCCGTGGCGACGCGCGCCCCGGGATGTGGCGGCGCGAGGCGGGCACCGTGCTGCGCGAGGTCGCACCGATCCCCGAGCAGGCGACAGCCCCTTTCGCCATCATGGCCGGGCTCCGGATTCCCCGCGTCCCCACGGAGTGGGCACCCCACGCGCATGCCCTGCACGAGCTCGTCTGGGTGCGCGGCGGGACGCTGACGTCCCGGGTGGCGGACCGCGTCTTCACCGTGTCCGAGGGGCAGGGGCTGTGGATGCCCGCCGGGCTGGTGCACGGCGGCAGGGCGACGGCGGGCGCGAGGTTCTACGAGGCCCTCTTCGCCCCCGACCGCGCGCCGGTCGCCTTCGAGGAGCCGAGGGCGATCGCGATGACGCCGCTCCTGGAGTCACTGCTGAACCATCTGTCCAGCTCGGACCTGGACGCGGCGGCCAGGGCGCGGGCGGAGTCGGTCGTGTTCGACGTGCTCCAGCCGTCGGAGCGCCAGTTCGTCCTGCAGCTGCCCGGCGACGCCCGGATCGACGCGATCGCCGAAGCCCTGCTGGACGACCCGGCCGACTGCCGCTCGCTGGAGGAGTGGGCGCGACGGCTGGGGATCAGCGAGCGCACCATCACCCGTGCGTTCCGTCACGCGACGGGGCTGTCCTTCGCGCAGTGGCGGCAGGTGCTGCGGGTGCATCAGGCGCTGACGCTGCTCTCCGACGGGCTCGACGTGACAACCGTGTCCGAGACACTCGGCTACGCGCAGCCCAGCACCTTCATCGCCTCTTTCCGGAGGGTCATGGGCACCACACCTGGCGCGTTCTTCGACGTCGCCGATGACAGCCCACGGGATGTCCGGAATCCCGTATTGCCTGTCCAAAACTCCTGATTGCCGACATGACAAGCGGAACATACCCTTCTGGAGTTAGGTAACCCTTAGTTTTGCTCGCCGGATACGGCGGAGGGTGCCGCAGTCCTGCCCCTCCGAGCATCCGGACCACCCATGTTCACAAGCCCCTCCCGGCGCGCCGACCGGCCCGTGGCCGATCCCGCCACGCCGGCGGCCTCGGCTCTCAACGGGCACGACCTGGTGCTGCGTTACAGCGGCACCCAGGTCGTCCACGGCGTCTCGCTGGCCCTGGAACCCGGCCGTGCGACCGCCCTGGTGGGGCCGAACGGCAGTGGGAAGTCCACGCTGCTGCGTGCGCTCTCCCGGCTGCACCGGGTGGACGGCGGCCGGGTCACGCTCGGCGCCCCCGACGGCCCGTCCGAGCGCGACGCGGCTCTGCTCAGCGCCCGGCAGTTCGCCCGGGAGGTCACGCTGTTCTCCCAGTCGAGGCCCGCACCCCAGGGACTGACGGTCACGGAGGTCGTGGCGTTCGGACGGCACCCCTACCGGCGCGGCTTCGCCGGGCTGACCGCCGATGACCGGAGCGCCATCGACCGCGCCATGGGTGTCACCGGTGTGCGGGAGATGTCGGGCAGGCCGGTCGGGGAGCTCTCCGGCGGCGAGATGCAGCGCGTCTGGCTCGCGGCCTGTCTGGCCCAGGACACCGGCGTCGTACTGCTGGACGAACCGACCAACCACCTGGATCTGCGCTACCAGGTCGAGACCCTCGACCTCGTACGCGATCTCGTCGAGGACCACGGCATCGCGGTCGGGATCGTGCTGCACGACCTCGACCAGGCGTCGCGCGTCGCGGACACCCTGGTCCTGATGCGCTCCGGCCGCGTGCACGCGGCGGGCGCACCCGCCGACGTCCTCACGGCCCGGAACATCGGCGAGGTCTACGACATCCGGGTCGATGTCGGCATCGACCCGCGCACGGGCCGTCTCCGCATCGACCCGATCGGACGCCACCCCGCCTGAGGCGGCCGGACGTCACCCCCGTGCCTGAAGCGGCACATCCGCCGCTGCAACTCCTCGCAACCCATCGCGCCCCCTTGCATCTCGTCGCTTCATCGCAAGAACAAGAAAGAGGATCGTTCATGAACCGTGCCCATCGCCTTGCGGCGTCAGCCTCCACAGGGCTCATAGTCCTCGCCGCAACGGCTTGCGGCACGACCGATGTCGACAAGGCCACGGCCACCAGCAGCGCCAGCGCCTCGCCCGCGTCGAAGGACTGCGCGGCGGACACCACGGCCACCTCGACGAAGCCGGTCTCCTTCAAGGACGGCGTGGGCCGGCAGGTGAAGCTCGACAAGCCGGCCAAGCGGATCGCGGTCCTGGAATGGCAGCAGGTCGAGGACGCGCTGACCCTGTGCGTCACCCCCACCGCGGTCTCCGACGCGAAGGGCTACAGCACCTGGGTCAGCGCGGAGAGGCTGCCCGGCGGGGTGACCGACATCGGCACCCGTGAGGAGCCCGACCTCGACACCCTCTACGCGGCGAAGCCCGACCTGATCGTCGTGGAGGCGTTCGACGCCGACGACGAGACCCTCGCGAAGCTGGAGAAGCGAGGCGTCCCCGTGATGGCCACGCGGGGGGCGAATCCGAAGGACCCGATCGGGAACATGCGGGACGTGTTCAGCATGATCGGCAAGGCGACGGGGCGCACCGAGCGGGCCGACCAGGTGCTCAAGGAGTTCGACGAGCACCTCGTGACGGCGAAGAAGCAGGTCAACGACGCCGATCTGCCGACGAAGGACTTCCTGTTCTTCGACGGATGGCTGGAGGGCGGCAACCTCACGATCCGCCCCTACAGCAAGGGCGCCCTGTTCACCGAGATCGGTGAAGAGCTCGGCATGAAGTCCGCG
This sequence comes from Streptomyces sp. NPDC048565, assembly GCF_040650935.1. NCBI lineage: Bacteria > Bacillati > Actinomycetota > Actinomycetes > Kitasatosporales > Streptomycetaceae > Streptomyces > Streptomyces sp. NPDC048565. The sequence goes on along the minus strand of NZ_JBEZIH010000008.1, from coordinate 173,758 downwards.
TGGACCGACGACGTCAACAAGGCCCACGGTGACGGAGGCGTCGACCCCTCCTACGGCCTCGCGCAGACCGATGTCGAGGGACTCACCTCGGTGGGCAACGCCAACCTCTTCTACGCCAATGACGAGGGGGCCGGCGGATACGTCGCCGCGATGGAGAAGAACCCGCTCTGGAAGACCATCCCGGCGGTGAAGGAAGGCCGCACGCACGCCTTCCCGGCGCGGGTGTGGGGGGCCGGGGGTCCGCGCTCCTGCGAGCAGGCGATCGACGCCTACGTCGACGTGCTCGACAAGAAGTGAGCTCACCGCACGACGTGAGCTCACCGCACGAGGTGAGCTCACCGTACGACGTGAGCACACCGCACGACGCGAGCTCACCGTACGACGCGAGCGCAACGCACGACGTGAACGCACCGCAGGACGTGAACCGGCAGGACGTGAAGTGAACGCACCGCAGGACGTGGGTACATCGCCGAAGGCGGGCTCACCGCGTACACCGGCACCCCGGGGGGAAGCGCTGCCGCGCGCGGAGCGCGGCAGCGGCCCCACCGGGGTGGCCGTCCTGGTCCTCCTTCTCGTCCTGACCGCGCTGGTGGGCATGTGGCACCTGACGCAGGGGACGTCGGGCGTCGGGTTCGGCGACCTGGTGCGGTACCTCGCGGGGGACCGGGACAGCACCGGCGGGGCGCCGGTCGGCGAGATCCTCACCGGATCGCGCCTGCCGCGCCTGCTCGCGGGCGCGGCGGTGGGGATCGCCCTCGGCTCCGCCGGCGCGCTGCTGCAGTCCGTCACGCACAACACGCTCGCCTCCCCCGACACCCTCGCGGTCTCGGCCGGGGCCTACTTCATGCTCTCGCTCGTCGCGGCCTTCGGTCTCTCCGTACCGCTCTGGGCGTCGGGCGCAGTCGCCTTCGCCGGCGGCCTGGCAGCGGCGGCGGTCGTACTGGCACTCGCGGGCCGGTCCGCCGGCACGTCGGGCACCCGCCTGATCCTCGCCGGATCGGCGATGGCCATGGCCCTGGACTCGGCGACCGCGATGGTCCTCATCCTCTTCAAGCAGAACACGACCGGCCTGTTCGCCTGGGGCAGCGGTTCGCTCGCCCAGCTGAACATCGACGCGTCCGTACGCGCCTTCCCGCTCGTGGCCGTCGTGCTGTGCGTCGCCCTGGCGCTGTCCCGGCGGCTCGACGTGATGAACCTCGGTGACGACGCCGCGTCCACCCTCGGGGTGCCGATCCGGGCCACCCGCGTGACCGCCGTGATCTGTGCGGTGCTGCTGTCCAGCACCGCGGTGACACTCGCGGGCCCGATCGCCTTCGTCGGCCTCGGCGCCCCGGTCCTGGCGCGACTGCTCGCGGGACGGATCAAGGCGCTGCGCCCGCACCTGCTCCTCGTACCGGCGGCCGGGCTGCTCGGCGCGCTGCTCATCCTGCTCGTGGACGCGACACTGCGCGCCGTGCAGGGCGCGGACGGAGCGGCCTCCATACCCACCGGAGTGCCGACCGCGCTGCTCGGCTCGATCGTGATCGTGGTCCTCGCGCTCCGCCTGCGCGACACGGGCCGGATCGTGCGGCCACCGCACGCGCGGGTCGCCGCACGGTCGCGCCGCGCGTTCCTCCTGGTGGTGCTGGGAGCGGTGGTACTCCTGATCGTTGCGGCCGTCGTGGCGGTGCTGGCGGGGAGCCTCTGGCTGCGAACGGGGGACATCGGGCTCTGGGTCCAGGGAACCGCCCCCGACCTGATCGGGCAGGCGCTCGACGACCGGGTCCCGCGCGTGATGGCCGCGATCGTCGCCGGCGCGGCACTCGGACTGGCCGGATGCGTCGTACAGGGCGCGGTACGCAACCCGCTGGCGGAGCCGGGCATCCTCGGCATCACGGCGGGCGCCGGGCTCGGCGCGGTGTGCATCGTCACGTCGGGTCTGTCCGGCGGACGGCCGCTGCTCATCGTGGCGGCGATCGTGACAGGTCTCGCCACGTTCGCGGTGATCGCCCTGCTGTCGTGGCGCGGAGGCTTCCTGCCCGACCGGTTCGTGCTGATCGGCATCGGCTGTGGATACGGCATCAACGCCATCACCACCTTCCTCCTGCTGCGCGCCGACCCGTACAACACGCCCCGGATCTTCACCTGGCTCTCCGGGACGACGTACGGGCGCACGTTCTCCGACGTCGTACCGGTCGTCGTGGCGCTGGCGCTCGCGCTTCCCCTGCTGCTCGCCCTGCGCAGCCGGCTCGACCTGCTCGCGGTCGACGAGGACACCCCGCGCATCGTCGGCGTCCGGCCCGCACGCGTGCGCTTCACGGCCCTGACGGTCGCCGCGGTGCTGGCGGCGCTCAGCGTGATCGCCGTCGGTGTCGTCGGCTTCGTGGGACTCGTCGCCCCGCACCTCGCCCGCTCACTGGTGGGCGCCCGGCACGGACGGTCGATCCCGGTCTCGATGCTGCTCGGCGCGCTGCTGGTCTGCGTGGCCGACGCCCTCGGCCGCACGCTCGTCGCACCCTCCCAGGTGCCGGCGGGTCTCATGATCGCCCTGGTCGGTGCCCCGTACTTCGTGTGGGTGCTCCGGCAGTCCCGCGCATGACGCACCCGCCCCCCATCCTTCGCCCCCTTCGACCCGTCAGGAGCACCCGTGCGAAGCGTCGTCGTCCCCTTCGACCCGGACACGTCACCGGACCCGCTGAGCCGATTCGGGCACGAGGTGCCGGAGCGATGGAAGACGGTCGACCGCTCCGCCCACGCCCCCCGCATCGTGGCCGTTCCTGGCGAGGACGCTGACGACTGGATCGCTGCCGCGCTCGTGACGGCGCGCCCGCACACGGGGTACCTGAAGATCGTCGACGTCGTCGGGGATGTGCGGGCAGCCGTCACGGCCGTCGTCGCGCACGCGCGCGAGCAGGGGCTCGTACAGGTCAAGTGGGAAGGGTGGACGGCGAGTCCGGAGGACGCCGCCGCTGCCGGCTTCGCCCCGCTGCGTCCTCCGTCCGTGCCGCCGGAGGACGGGGCCGGGCCCGCCGCCGGTTACGTCCGCTGGCTGCGCGACGGCGCGGGGACCGAGCCGCCGTACCACCCGGAGACCGAGCCGCCGCACTACCCGGAGACCGAGACCGAGCCGCCGTACTACCGGCAGACCACGCACTTCACGTGCGGCGCGGTCACCGCCCTGGTGGCGCAGGCGCACGCGGGAACGCTGCCGGGGGAGGGGGCGGCGCTCGACCGCGAGGCGGAGCTGACGTTGTGGCGCGGCGCGACCAACTTCCCCGCGTGCGAGCCCGTCGGGCTGGGTGTCGCCGTGCGCCGGGCATGGCCGACGTCCCCCGTCACGATCCACCTCGATACGGACCTGCCCGTCCTGCTCGACCACTACGCGGCGGAGGAACAGGAGTGGCGTGCCCTGCTCCAGCGCACCTCGCGTACCGAGGCCGGGCGGATCGGCGTCCCGGTCGACCCGAACCGGCTTCCCCTGGCCGGGATCCGGAGCGCGATCGGCCGCCGGGAGCATGTGCTGCTCCTGGTCTCGCTCGACGGGATGCAGGGGTTCGACGTGCCGCACTGGGTGCTCTGCCACGGCGTCGTACCCGGGGCCGTCGTGATCGAGGACCCGTGGGCCCACGCGGTCGCGGGGGACACCTGGGTCGACGCCCATATGCTGCCCGTCCCCGACGCGTCGCTGGACACCATGTCGGCCATGTCGTCGGTGTCCGTGGACGGCTTCCGCGGGGCCGTGACCATCGGCCGCCCTATCCCCAGATCCGGCCCACCAGCGGCTACGCCGACCCCCGGGTGCGTCACACCGGGCCGGGCCCCGGGGCCGGCTCCGAGCAGGAACCGGAGCGTTCCACCAAGCTGACGGCCCGCCTCGTGCTGGCGATGAGCGTCGTCATCGGTCAGCTGTGGGCGCTGGCCGAGGTCGTCAGCGTCCGGATGGGGGGCGACACGGTCACGGCCTGGTGGGGAGCCGGTTTTCTGTGCCTGTCCGTCCTCGTCGTGCTGGGGCTGTGGCTGCTCGACCTCAAGGACCGCTGAGCTCGGCCGTACTCTGGAGGTATGAGTACCGCCCCCACCTCCGGACCGCGCGAGTCGAAGCCGCCGAAGCCACAGCAGCGGCCACCGCAGGAGTCCGGGCCCCGGCCTCCAGCTCTGATCTTCGACGATCCGTTGGACCGGCAGTCCACGGACGACACGGACCAGGGGTGGGGCGAGCGGGCTCCTGCCGGCGGCGGCGCTGCCGACCTGGCCCGCTTCCTCGACGAGAAGCCGCCCCACCACGTCTGAGCCTGTCCTATTCGGCATGGGACACCGCCACTGCGAGCTGCCCCGACGCACCGGCCCCCGCCAGAGCCGCCGCGGTGTCCCGCTCCACGGACAGGACCACCAGCGCGCCATGGCCCATGCCCGCCCCGCCGTCGGCCGCCAGGAACGGCGTCTCCCCGTCCGCCGGTCCCTTTCCGTCAGCCCCTGGGAACGGCGCCTCCCCGGCACCCGCACCACGCGAGCCATCCGCCGAGACGTGCGAGCCAGAGCCGTCCGCCGCACCACGTGGGACTTCCGGCGCACCGCGCGGGACCTCCGCCACCCGTACGTCGCGCGCCACCACCTCGGCCTCGGTCCCGCCGTCGCCCGCGGCGATCACATCGACGCGATCGCCCGGCCGCAGCAGCCCGACCGTCGCCGCGTCGGCGATCCGCACCGGAGCTGACACCAGCTGTACGGCCGGCCTGTCGGGCCCCGGTGGCGCGCTCCCGGCGACGGCGGCCGCCCCTCTCTCACCGACCGCACCCGAAGCCGCGAGCACGGCGGAGGCCAGCGCGAAGCCCGCCGCCAGCGCCCGGCGCTGCCCGCGCAGGACCCTCCTCAGCCGCCGTCCACCGCCGCCGCGCACCCGCAGGGGCCCGAAGGGCGGGACCCCGCACGGCGCGGGAGGCGCGGGAGGCGCGAGGGAAGCGGGATGTGTATCGGGAACCGAGGGGAACATGGCCAACACCACCTGCCGTGAGGGGAGTCCCGCGGGCGGCCCCGCCGGATTCCCTCACGATCCACCCTCCGCGGAAATCCTGCCCTGACCTGTGGACAGCCCGCCCGATGTGGACAACTCGGCCACCCGCACGCGCCGGCCCGAGGCAGTTCGACCCCGTGTCGAGCCCGCGCTACGGCAGCGTGATTGCCGTGTCGAGCCCGCCCTACGGCAGCGTGATTGCCGTGTCGAGCCCGCCCTACGGCAGTGCGATCCCCGTGTCGAGCCCGTCCAGCGCGTGCGCGCAGACGCAGTCACGGTCCTTGGTCCCGGGCAGAGCGGCGACCGCGTCGAAGAGCACCGACCGCAGCCGGTCCACATTGGCCGCGAACACCTCGAGCACCTCCGTGTGGCTGACGCCCTCACCGGCCTCGGCCCCCGCGTCGAGGTCCGTCACCAGCGTCAACGTCGTGTAGCAGAGGTTCAGTTCACGGGCGAGCACCGCCTCCGGGTGTCCCGTCATCCCGACGACGGACCAGCCCATCGCGGCATGCCAGCGCGACTCGGCACGGGTCGAGAAACGCGGGCCCTCGACCACGACCAGGGTTCCGCCGTCCACCGGCTCCCAGTCGCGGCCACGTGCCGCCGCCAGAGCCGCCTTGCGGCCGTCGGGGCAGTAGGGGTCGGCGAAGCCGAGGTGCACCACCTTCGGCTGGGTCCCGTCCGCCAGGGGCTCACCGTCGTAGAACGTCTGCGTGCGGGCCTTGGTGCGGTCGACCATCTGGTCCGGTACGAGCAGGGTGCCGGGGCCGTACTCCGGTCGGAGCCCGCCGACCGCGCACGGGCCGAGCACCTGGCGCACGCCGACGGAGCGCAGCGCCCAGAGATTGGCGCGGTAGTTGATCCTGTGCGGCGGGAGATGGTGGCCGCGCCCGTGGCGCGGGAGGAAGGCCACCCGGCGGCCGGCGAGCTCACCCAGGAAGAGGGAGTCGCTCGGAGCCCCGTACGGGGTGTTCACCTGGACCTCGGTCACGTCCTCCAGGAAGGAGTAGAAGCCCGATCCGCCGATGACACCGATTTCCGCTGTACCCGTTTCTGCGTTCACCATGCGGTCACACTACGGGCCGTCGCGCCACGGGCCGCTGCACCGCGGGCAGTTCCGCGCTGCCGGGCGGGCACGACAAGGACCCCGCCGGGTCGATCGGCGGGGTCCTTGCGAAAGGCGTGGTGTACGTGGGTGGCAGACGGCCTCAGGCGGCCGACGAACCGCTCGACGACGTGGAAGAAGCCGAGGAGGGGGACGAGGAAGCAGCCGAAGCGGCCGGCTTCGCGTCCGACGTCGACGATCCGGCGGACGAGTCCGACCCGGAAGACGAATCCGACGCCTTGTCCGATCCCTTGGAGGACGACGTGGCCGGTGTGCTGCTCGACGAGGAGCCACGGCTGTCGTTCCGGTAGAAACCGGATCCCTTGAAGACGATGCCGACGGCCGAGAACACCTTCTTGAGGCGTCCTTCGCAGTTCGGGCACACGGTCAGGGCATCATCGGTGAACTTCTGCACCGCTTCGAGGCCCTCGCCGCACTCGGTGCACTGGTACTGATAGGTCGGCACTTGCTCCTCCTGGCACTCTCACTCAATGAGTGCTAACGACGTTCTATAGTGACCTATTCCGCGCGATCAGTCCACCGTGACCGGCTCTCGGTGACCGATCCCACGCGCCACGGTCCGCCCTCCGTGTCTCGGTGTCAGTCGTGAACGCAGGGTCAGCAGGGTCGCCAGCGCCAGTGCGGTGCCGGCCAGCGGGACCACGAAACCGGTGCTCGCGCCATGGGTGTCAGCCAGCTGTCCCGCCGCCGTGACGGCCGCCGCCTGGCCGAGCGCCACCGCACCCGTCAGCCAGGTGAAGGCCTCGGTACGCGCGGACGCGGGCACCAGCGCGTCGACCAGGGTGTAGCCGCTGATCAGCGCGGGCGCGATGCACAGTCCGACCAGCAGTCCGAGTCCCGCCAGCAGCGGTACGGAGTGCACGGCCCAGAGCCCGGACGCGGTCAGTGTCAGGGCCACGTAGCCGATGATCAGCCGGCGGCGCGGGCTGCTCTTCCACGCGATGGCCCCGCAGGCGATGCCCGCCAGCATGTTGCCGGCCGCGAATATCCCGTACAGCAGCCCGTTCACACCGGGCCGTCCGATCTCCTCCGAGAACGCCGTCAGGGAGACCTGCATGCCGCCGAAGACGGCGCCGATGCCCAGGAAGGTGACCGCGAGGACCCGGACCCCGGGCACGGAGAGCGCCGAGCGGTGCGGTTCGGCCGCCGTGGCGGCGACACGGGGGGCGGGCTGGGTGGAGCGCTGGGCGGCGAACAGCGCGCCGCCCAGCAGCGTCAGCGCGGCCTCGGCGATCAGTCCGGCGGCCGGGTGCACGCCGGTGCACAGCGCCGTCGCGAGCACGGGTCCGACGACGAAGGTGAATTCGTCCGTCACGGACTCGAAGGCGGTGGCCGTCACCATCAGCGGGGACGCCGGGCGCCCCGGTGCCGCGCCGAGCCGGGCCGCCCAGCGGGCCCGCACCATCGGCCCGACCTGGGGGATGGACGCACCTGTGGGCACCGCCGCAAGGAACAGCGCCCACAGGGGCGCGTCCGCGAGGGCGAGCGCCGTGAGGGCGCCGACGGATGCGGCGTGCGCGAGGACGCCGGGCAGCAGCACGGCGCGCTGGCCGAACCGGTCGGCGAGCCTGCCGCTCTGCGGCGCGAACAGGGCCATGGAGACGCCGGACACGGCGGCCACCGCGCCCGCACTGCCGTACGAGCCGGAGGTGTGCTGCACCAGGAGCACGATGCCGATGGTCAGCATCGCGAAGGGCTGCCGGGCGGCGAAGCCCGGGAGGAGGAAGGTCCACGCACCCGGGGTGCGCAGCAACTGCCCGTAACCGGGGCGGTCGGAGACCGTGGACGCCACGGTCCTTGCCTTTCTGCCGCCTGGTGGCCGTGCTCCCTGGCCGGCCCGCGCCGGGGCGCGGTGGGCGTGCGGGGGCTGCCGAGAGCTGTCCTCTTCGCGCGGGACTGCGGTAGATGCCGGGCGCTCGCCCGGAGGCGATGAGGACGCCACGACCGCCATACGGTCGCGCCAGCTCTGCGTCAGGCAGAGTTGGTCGACGTTGGTCGACGTTGGTCGACGTTGGTCGACGTTGGTCGACGTTGGTCGGTGTTGGTGAATGGTGTCGATCAGGTGGGTAAGTCACTGGATCAGAAGATCCAGTCCTTCATCTTACAGGCCCCAGCCCTGCCGCACCTGCGATTCTGTGCGGGCCCCGGCTGCATCGAGTCCGCCGCGGGTCAGTGACGCGCGGCCTTGCTGCCGTCGGCCTTGTCGCCTGGGCGGCTCTCGTCGCCCTTGCCCAGCTTTCTGGCCAGCTTCGCGAGGCCCGGCACCTCCACCACGGCGTCGTCCGGTCCGTCCGTCCCGCCCGTCCCCAGCCAGCCGGCCAGCTTTCCGCCCTGGCCGACCGCCCGCAGCCGGGCCTCCGCCGCGTCGCGCACCGGGTCGGTCGCGACGACCAGCAGCTCGTCCCCGCGGTGCAGCACGGTCGACGGCGCCGGGACGAAGCTCTTGCCGTCCCGTACGACGAGGGTGACCGCGGCCCCGGCGGGCAGCCGCAGCTCCGCGACCTCCACGCCGTGCATCTTGGACTTGCCGGGGACCGCGACGGACAGCAGATGGCCGCGCAGCCGCTCCAGGGGGGCCGACTCGATACCGAGGTCGGCGGTCTCCGACGGGGCGTCGGAGATCTTCAGGGTCTTCGCCAGCCAGGGCAGCGTCGGTCCCTGGATCAGCGTGTAGACGATGACGAGTACGAAGACGATGTTGAAGACCCGCGTGCTGCCGTCGACCCCGGACACCATGGGAATCGTCGCCAGGACGATGGGTACGGCGCCACGGAGGCCGGCCCACGACATCAGGGCTTTCTCACGTCTCGGCAGCCGGAACGGCGCCAGGCTGATGAAGACCGACAGCGGCCGGGCGACGGCGGTCAGCGCCAGCCCCACGACCACGGCGGGCCAGAAGTCGTCGACCAGGTCGTGCGGGGTGACCAGCAGACCGAGCAGGACGAACATGCCGATCTGTGCCAGCCAGCCGAGTCCGTCGGCGAAGCCCCGGGTGGCCGGCCAGTGCGGGAGCTTGGAGTTGCCGAGGATCATGGCGGCCAGATAGACGGCCAGGAAGCCACTGCCGTGGGCCATGGCGCCCGCCGCGTACGCGGTCACCGCGACGGCCATCACGGCGATCGGGTAGAGCCCGGACGCGGGCAGCGCGACATGACGGATCCCGTAGGAGCCGAGCCACCCCACCGCGAGGCCGATCGCCGCGCCGATGGCCAGCTCCAGGGCTATCTCGCCGATCAGGACGTACCAGTGCTCCACCGGGCCGACGGCGGAGAAGGCCACCACGAGGATGACCACGGGGGCGTCGTTGAAGCCGGATTCAGCCTCCAGGACACCGGTGATCCGGGAGGGCAGAGGGACCCTGCGCAGGACGGAGAAGACCGCCGCCGCGTCGGTGGAGGAGACGACGGCGCCGACGATGAGGGCCTGCCGCCAGTCGAGACCGACGAGGAAGTGCGCCGCGGTCGCGGTGACACCCACGCTGACGCCCACGCCGAGGGTCGACAGCATGGCTGCCGCCGGCAGCACGGGTTTCACTTCTTTCCACTTCGTGCCCAGGCCGCCCTCGGCCAGGATGACGACCAGGGCGGCGTAGCCGATCACCTGCGTCAGCTCGGCGTTGTCGAACTTGACGTCGAAGATGCCGTCCTGCCCCATGACAATGCCGATGCCGAGGTACAGGAGCAGGCTGGGGAGCCCGCTGCGGGACGAAATGCGTACGGCCACCACGGCGACCAGCAGGACGAGTGAGCAGACGAGCAGAAGTTCGTTGAGCGTGTGGACAGTCAGGGTCCGTTCCTTCCCTGCGTACGCCTTCCGGATCGACCTCCGGGCGGCCAGTACTTCGTTACCTTACCTAATCGTTAACGTTTTCTTGACGCCTTCGAGTGTCCGTGCGAACCGGTGCGCAAATGGATGCATCCCCATACCGCGTCCGAGTGGCTTCGGCGGGGCGCTTATGGTTGCTCCTGCACTCCCAGGACCACCCTGCCCCTCGAAGGACAGCGATGCCCGCCAACACAACCGCCCCTTCCGGGTCTTCCGCTGCGAAGAAGGCCGGCAGGAAGAAGGGGCGACGCGCCCGCCTGCTCGTGATCGTCCTGGTGCTGGCGCTTGTCGCGGGTGTCGGATATGGCGCCTACTGGTCCGTTTCCACGGTCAGGGCCTCCTACCCGCAGACCACCGGGTCGATAGAGATGAAGGGTCTTTCCGGCGACGTCGAGGTCAAACGCGACGACTACGGGATCCCGCAGATCTACGCCGACACCGACAGCGACCTCTTCCGCGCCCAGGGCTTCGTCCAGGCCCAGGACCGCTTCTGGGAGATGGACGTACGCCGTCACATGACCTCCGGACGGCTCTCCGAGATGTTCGGCGCCGACCAGGTCGGGACCGACTCCTTCCTGCGCACGCTGGGCTGGCGCAAGGTCGCGCAGGAGGAGTACGACACGGTCCTCGACGAGGACACCAAGAAGAACCTCCAGGCGTACGCGGCCGGGGTGAACGCGTATCTGGACGGCAAGGACGGCAAGGACATCTCCGTCGAGTACGCGGCGCTCGGCCTGACCAACGACTACAAGCCCACCGAGTGGACCCCTGTCGACTCGGTCGCCTGGCTGAAGGCGATGGCCTGGGACCTGCGCGGGAACATGCAGGACGAGATCGACCGCTCGCTGATGACCAGCAGGCTCAGCGCGAAGCAGATCAAGGACCTGTACCCGGACTACCCGTACAAGAAGAACAAGCCGATCGTCGAGGAGGGCGGGATCTCTCCGGCCACCGGCACGTTCGACCCCGAGGCGAACCCGTCGGACGACATCGGCTCGCAGACGATCGAGGGCGCCACCGAAGGACTGAACACCCAGCTCTCCTCGCTCTCCGACACCCTGGACCAGATCCCGGCGCTGCTCGGCCCCAGTGGCAACGGCATCGGATCGAACTCCTGGGTCGTCTCAGGCAAGTACACGACGACCGGTGAACCACTGCTGGCCAACGACCCGCACCTGGCACCGCAGCTTCCCTCGCTCTGGTACCAGATGGGGCTGCACTGCCGTCAGCTCTCGGACTCCTGCCAGTACGACACGGCCGGTTACACGTTCTCAGGGATGCCCGGTGTGATCATCGGCCACAACCAGGACGTCGCCTGGGGCTTCACCAACCTCGGCGCGGACGTCACCGACCTCTTCCTGGAGAAGGTCTCCGCCGACGGCTACCAGTACGACGGAAAGACCAAGCCCTTCACCACCCGTGTGGAGACCATCAAGGTCGCGGGCGGCAAGAGCCGGAAGATCACCATCCGCGAGACCAACAACGGCCCCCTGGTCTCCGATCGCGACACCGAGCTGGAGAAGGTCGGCAAGAAGGCCCCCGTCACCACCTCCGCGCCCGACCGGGGCGAGGGGTACGGCGTCGCCCTGAAGTGGACGGCGTTGCAGCCGGGGAAGTCCATGGACGCGGTCTTCGAGCTCAACCGGGCCAAGGACTTCACGAGCTTCCGTAAGGCCGCCTCGCACTTCGAGGTGCCGTCGCAGAACCTCATCTACGCCGACACCGACGGCAACATCGGTTACCAGGCGCCCGGCACGATCCCGGTCCGCCTGCAGGGCGACGGTACGAGGCCGAGCCCAGGCTGGAGCTCGAAGTACGGCTGGGAGAAGGACCCCATCCCGTTCGACGAGCTGCCGTACGAGTACAACCCGGACCGTGGCTACATCGTCACCGCGAACCAGGCGGTCATCGGCAAGGGTTACGAGCACATGCTCACCAAGGACTGGGGATACGGCACCCGCAGCCAGAGGATCAACGACCTCATACAGACGAAGATCGACGGCGGCGAGAAGATCTCGACCGACGACATGCAGACGATGCAGATGGACAACCAGAGCGCGATCGCCGCGCAGCTGGTGCCCGAGCTGAAGAAGATCTCCATCTCCGACAAGAGCGTCCGCGAGGCGCAGAAGCTGCTGGAGGGCTGGGACTACACCCAGGAGTCCGACTCGGCGGCGGCCGCGTACTTCAACGGTGTCTGGCGCAACATCCTCAAGCTGGCGTTCGGCGACAAGCTCCCCAAGGAGATGCGCGCAGAGGACGACTGCATCTATGTCGAGCCGGTCGCCGGCACCGGGCCGGTGGACGAGCAGAAGAAGCTCGTACGCGAATGCGGACAGCGTGCCCATGACGCCGCGCAGCCGGACGGCGGTGACCGCTGGTACGAGGTCGTCGAGAACATCCTGGACGACCAGGACAACGACTGGTGGAAGGTCCCGGCCAAGGGGCGCGACAAGGCCATCGACAACCGTGACGAGCTCTTCGCCCGCGCCATGAAGGACGCGCGCTGGGAGCTGACCGCCAAGCTCGGCAAGGACATCACCACCTGGAGCTGGGGCAGGCTGCACCAGCTGACCCTGCGCAACCAGACGCTCGGCAAGGAGGGCCCCAGCCTTCTTCAGCGGGCACTCAACCGGGGGCCCTGGGACCTCGGCGGCGGCGAGGCGGCCGTCGACGCCACCGGATGGAACGCGGCGGGCGGCTACCAGGTCGTCTGGGTCCCGTCGATGCGGATGGTCGTCAACGTGGGCCAATGGGACAAGTCCCGCTGGATCAACCTCACCGGAGCGTCCGGACACGCGTTCAGCGCGCACTACACCGACCAGACCGGCAAGTGGGTCGACGGTGAACTGCTCAACTGGTCCTTCGGGGCTCAAGCGGTGAACAAGTCCACCGTCGACACCCTCACGCTCAAGAAACCCTAGGGCCCCTCAGCCGCCGCCCGAGTAGGAAACCAGGCGCCCCTGGTTGATGAGGGATGCCGCCTGTTTGAGGTGGCGTACGCGGATGCTGACCGTGTAGGCGTCGATGTCGGTGATCGCGGCGAGGCTCGTCGTCAGGTAGCGGTAGAAGTCCTGCGTACCGGTGCAGATGACGATGCACATGAGGTTGTGCTCGCCCGCGATGGCAGCGGTGAAGGCGACCTCCGGGTGATGGACGAGGTCGGAGCCGACCTGGTGGAGGTGCGCGGGGGCCGTCCGCAGCCACAGGGTCGCCTGGAGGTTCCAGCCCAGGCGCTGGGACAGCAGGTCCACGTCGAAGTAGAGGGTCCCCGCCTCCACCAGGGTCTCCATACGGCGCGCTACACGGCTTGTCGACCATCCGGTGAGCTGGGCCAGCCGGGCATGGCTCGCACGGCCGTCCTCGGCGAGCGCGGCCAGCAGGGGCTGGTCCTCCTCCTTCGGCGGGACGGGCGTGCCCGGTGAGGGCCCGGGCCGGGTCTCGGGTCGCGATTCGTGCGCGGTCAGCAGTGCGACCGCTTCCGCGCTCAGCGGAGGCCCGAAGCCCGCCCAGTGTGCCCAGGGCGCGTGGAAGGGGTGCAGCAGGAGGGACATGTCGACGCCGAGCACTCCGGAGGAACGCTGGAGACGGCGCGGCAGCAGGTCCGGGCCGCGGTCCTCGGCGATCGGCGCGTGGAGGGTGCAGATGATCTCCGCGCCGCCCGAGGCGAGGTGGGCGTAGGACACGTCGGGCCGACGGGTCAGCGCCTCAGCGATCGCGTCCACCCGGTCCGGACGGCAGGTCACGCGCGCGACCCAGGTGGCCCGGCCGTGGACCGCCGGATCCACCAGGCCCACCACGCGCACCACTCCGCGGCGCAGCAGCGCCTGGAAGCGCCGCGCCACCGTCTGCTCGGACACTCCCGCGACCTCGCTGATCAGGCGGAACGGCGCCCGGGGCGAGATCTGGAGGGAGTGGAGGATTTGTGCGTCCACCGGGTCGACCATGGAGTGAATATCTCTCTTTCGAACTCATGGTGCAATTTTGCCGCGCAGAGGGTGTTTGGAGGGGGTAGTCAGGTGCCCCTTGCCTGAGACTGGTCGACGGAATCAGATGCGGCCGTACCGCGGAGCGCGGGGCAAGGAAGCCCGGCGCCGCGACGGCCGGGCGTGGGAGAGCGGGCAGACCCGAGCCGTACGGCGTCGGGAGCGCCCCGACCACGCTCCGTTTCGTCGTCTCGTCCTGACGACTGAACTGGTTCCGATCGGACGGACCATCGCGCAGGCCCGACAGGGCGCGCGGTGAGGCTGTCGGGTCATCTGTGCCCGCACGGACGTGCGCGCAGGAGCCCGCGGTCCGGCTCGGCGTGAAGAAGTCGCCGGGCGGCCGTCCACGCAGCTACATGCTCAGAAGGAGCTGTCCACGTGTCCCACAGCAGTCCGGCCACCGCGCCGGGCCAGACCGCCGAGCCGGGTGGCGCCAACGCCTCCGGCCGCCAGGCGTCCGCGCCGCCGGTCGCCCACCGCCGCGCCACCATCGTCATGGCCTGCCTGGGGGTCTTCGTCGCGTACCTCCCGGTCACGACGGTGTCGGTGAGCCTCCCGGCCATCCAGGAGGCGCTGGGCGCCTCGACCGCCCAACTGTCCTGGGTCTCGGACGCGTTCGTCCTGCCCATGGCCGCGTTCATCCTGACAGCGGGGGTGTTCGGCGACGTACACGGCCGTAAGAAGGTCTTCCTCACCGGTATCGCGCTGACGGCCGCCGGAGCGGCGACCGCGCTGAGCGCCGGCACCGTGCAGGTCCTGTGGATCGGCCAGGCGCTGTCCGGCCTCGGTGCCGCCGCCCTCCTGCCCACGACACTCGCCCTCATCAGTCACGCCGTGCCCGACTTCCGGGAGCGCGGCAAGTACATCGGTATATGGGCGATGTGCCTGCTCGGAGCGCTCGCCGTCGGCGGTGTCCTGGCCGGCACCGTCCTGTCCCACGCCGAGTGGCGCTGGATCTTCGTGGCGCCCATACCTGTCGCGCTGATCGCCTTCGTCATCGCCGTACGGCTGCTCGCGGACTCCCGCGCCCCGCACGGGCGGCGCCTCGACTGGCCCGGCCAGATCACCGCCGCTCTCGCGATCACCGGGCTCGTCTACGGCGTCATCGAGGGCGGAGCCGGTTCCTTCGGCGACGCCCAGGTCCTGGTGGCGCTCGCCGTGGCCGTGGTCAGCGGCGTCCTGTTCGTGCTCGTCGAACGCCGCTCCGCGAGCCCCATGCTCGACCTGTCCCTGTTCCGCAGCCCGGGCTTCGCCGCGACCACCCTCGTCGCGATGGTGATGTTCATGGCCATGATCGGGTTCTTCTTCGTCCTGAGCCTGTACTTCGGGATGGTGCAGCACCTCGACACCCTGGACGCGGCCTGGCGGATGCTGCTGATGACCGGGACGTCGCTGATCGTCAGCGGGCCGGCCGGCCGTCTCATGCACCGGCTCTCCACGCGCGGCATGATCACCGTCGGCCTGCTCATGGTGACGGTCTCGCTGCTGACCCTGCTGGGCGCGGAGGCCGACACGTCCTTCGGGGCCCTGTCCTGGCGGCTGATCCTGCTCGGGCTCGGGATGGGCCTGGTCACCACACCCATGACGGCGACCGCGGTCGGTTCCGTCCCGCACCAGCTCGCGGGGATGGCCGCCGCGGGGAACAACGCCTTCCGGCAGGTCGGCGGTGCCCTCGGTCCTGCGGTGCTCGGCGCCCTGCTCACCAGCCGTGCCGCCAGTGCTCTGCCCGGCCACCTCGCCGAAGCGGGTGTCTCGGACGCGACGGGCTCCCGCGTCGAGGAGGCCGTGAGCGCCAACGGCCTCGGCGGCGCCAACGGGGTGCCGCTGGGCGCGGAGGCGGGACGGGTGTGGGCCGCCGTCGGCGACTCCTTCCTCGACGGCATGCGCCTGTGCCTGATCGTCGCCGCCGCGTTGACCTTCCTGGCCGCCGTACTCGCCTTCGTCCTCCTGCGCGCCCCGCGCCCGGCCGCGGTGCCCGCCGGGCAGGTCGTACGACAGGGCGGAGGCACGAAGCCGTCCGCCGTGCAGGACGGGACCGCCACCGCGCAGGACGGTGCCGCGAGCCCGGACCTGCCTCCGGCCTCGGTGGCACGGACGGAGGACTAGGGCGGGTTTCGAAAGTCCCGCATGCCCGGCGACGCCTGGCACGCACGCTCGCCGCGTTGTCGGGATCACCCCGATACACCCAGTATCGGGGCGACCCTCCGCCTTGCGATCGCACGCACCGGACGCCGCCGGGCCCGCCCTCCGGGCGGACGGCGCTACTTTCGAAACGCGCCCCAGGGCCTTTCGTCCGGGCCAGGGCGGGAAGGGCCGCTCAGCCCTTCCCGCCCTGGCCCTCTGTCCCTGTGCGGGAAGCGCCGGGCTCCGGCAGGTGTGACCACGGCGTCCACGGGGTGGTCGTGCGGTTCCTCGGGGACCCGCGCGACCACCTCGTCGTCGTACAGCAGGACGACCAGGGCGGGGTGCGCCCCGGCGGACGCGAGGCGGGCCAGTACGCGGTCGTAGCTGCCCCCGCCGCGCCCCAGCCGCATCCCGCGCCCGTCCACGGCCAGTCCGGGCAGCAGGACCACGTCCGCGTCCAGGACCGCCCCCGGCCCGAGGCGTGCGCCGTCCGGCTCCAGGAGGCCCCGGCCGGCGGGCAGGAGGCGCTCCGCGCCCTCGAACTCGGCCCAGTCCAGGTCGTTGTCCGCCATGAGCACCGGCAGCAGTACGCGTACGCCCCGGGCTCGCAGGGCGTCCAGGAGCGCGTGGGTCCCCGGCTCGCGCCCCACGGACACATAGGCCGCCACGGTTCGGGCGCCGGCCAGCTCGGGAAGATTCTCGGTGGCCGGGACGAGAACCGAAGCGGCCTTTCTCACGTCTTCCGGGGTGAGGAGGCGTCGTGCGGCGAGCAAATCACGCCGTAGTGTTGCCTTTCGGGACATGTCGTCGTTCAACGGGTGCTCGCATAGTTCGTTTATGAGGGTGTATGGGGACGAAGTTAACCGGACGATCATCTTCCGCCCATACTCACCGGTTACAGTGCTGGGCATGACTCAGTCGCCCCGCAGGATCAGCAAAGCTGTCATTCCAGCTGCAGGCCTCGGCACCCGGTTCCTGCCGGCCACCAAGGCCACTCCCAAAGAGATGCTGCCTGTCGTCGACAAGCCCGCCATCCAGTATGTCGTCGAGGAAGCCGTCGCAGCAGGCCTCTCCGACGTACTGATGATCACCGGTCGCAACAAGCGTCCCCTGGAGGACCACTTCGACCGGAACTACGAGCTGGAGTCCGCGCTGACCCGCAAGGGAGACGCCGAACGCCTCTCCAAGGTCCAGGAGTCCAGCGACCTGGCCACCATGCACTACGTACGCCAGGGCGACCCGCGCGGTCTCGGCCACGCCGTCCTCTGCGCCGCACCGCACGTCGGCGACGAGCCGTTCGCCGTGCTTCTCGGTGACGACCTCATCGACCCGCGCGACCCTCTTCTCGCCAGGATGGTCGAGGTCCAGGAGCGCGAGGGCGGCAGCGTCGTCGCGCTGATGGAGGTCGACCCCGCGCAGATCCACATGTACGGCTGCGCTGCCACCGAGGCCACCGCCGACAGCGACGTCGTCCGGGTCACCGGGCTCGTCGAGAAGCCCGACCCGACCGACGCCCCCAGCAATCTCGCCGTCATCGGCCGCTACGTCCTGGACCCGGAGATCTTCGGCATACTGCGTCGCACCGAGCCGGGCCGCGGCGGCGAGATCCAGCTCACCGACGCCCTCCAGCTGCTGGCCGAGGACGAGAAGACCGGCGGTCCTGTGCACGGCGTGGTCTTCAAGGGCCGCCGCTACGACACCGGTGACCGCGGCGACTATCTGCGTGCCATTGTCAGACTCGCGTGCGAACGTGAAGACCTGGGCCCGGACTTCCGGACCTGGCTGCGCAGTTACGTCGACGAGGAGTTGTAACAGCTTGAGCAGCACCATCTGGTCGGTGGACGAGCACCTGGACGACATCCTCGCCGCGGTGAAGCCGCTCGAACCCATCGAGCTGCAACTGCCCGACGCCCAGGGCTGTGTCCTGGTCGAGGACGTCGTGGTGGAGGTCTCCCTGCCGCCCTTCGACAACAGCTCGATGGACGGATACGCCGTCCGGATCTCCGATGTCGAGGGCGCCAGCGAGGAGTTCCCCGCCGTGCTCACCGTCATCGGTGACGTCGCGGCGGGCGACGTAGGTCTGGCCGGCGACCGGTCCGTCGGCCCGGGTGAGGCCGCGCGCATCATGACCGGTGCGCCGCTTCCCAAGGGCGCCGAGGCGGTCGTCCCGGTCGAGTGGACCGACGGCGGCACGGGCGGCGGCCCCGCCTCCGCCATGCGGGCCCACAGCGACGCCCCGGAGGGGGCGAGCGGCGAGGTCCGCGTCCACCGCTCCGTCGAGCCACGCGCCCATGTCCGGGCCAAGGGCAGCGATGTGACCCCAGGAGACCTGGCGTTGCGCGCGGGTTCGGTCGTCGGACCGCCGCAGATCGGACTGCTCGCGGCCATCGGCCGCTCGACGGTGCGGGTGCGGCCCCGTCCGCGCGTCGTCGTGCTGTCGACCGGCAGCGAGCTGGTCCAGCCCGGCGACGAGCTGACCGCCGGCCGGATCTACGACTCCAACAGCTTCGCGCTGACCGCCGCCGCGCGGGACGCGGGAGCCATCGCCTACCGCGTGCCGGCGGTCGCCGACGACGCCGAGACGCTGCGGGCCACGATCGACGACCAGCTGATCCGCGCCGACATCGTCGTCACCACGGGCGGTGTGAGCGTCGGCGCGTACGACGTGGTCAAGGAGGCCCTGTCCTCCGTGGGTGACGAGGACGAGCCAGGCAGCGGTGTCGACTTCCGCACGCTCGCCATGCAGCCGGGCAAGCCGCAGGGCTTCGGCTCGATCGGCCCCGACCACACGCCTCTGCTGGCGTTGCCCGGCAATCCGGTCTCCTCGTACGTCTCCTTCGAGCTGTTCGTCCGGCCGGCGATCCTGGCGCTGATGGGGATCGAGGACGTCCACCGTCCGACGGTGCGGGCCACGCTCAACGCCGACGAGGCGCTCACCTCACCGGCCGGCAGACGCCAGTTCCTGCGCGGGACCTATGACGCCGAGTCGGGCACCGTGACCCCTGTCGGAGGGCCCGGATCGCATCTGATCGCCGCCCTCGCCCAGGCGGACGCGCTGATCGTGCTGCCCGAGGACGTCACGAAGGCCGAGCCCGGCACGGAAGCCGAGGTGGTCCTCCTCCGCTGACCCGGGCGCGGTGACGGTACGGTATCTGGCGCTGTGCCTTACCGGGGGAAGCCCCCGGGTCCCCTGGTGCGCGCTCCGGAGCGCGACGGGCGGGCAACCGGCGCCCTACCGCTAGGCGGAGTGAGTTGAGTACGCAGAACAGGCTGACGCACATCGACGAGGCGGGTGCGGCCCGCATGGTCGACGTGTCGGAGAAGGACGTCACGGCTCGTGTCGCCCGGGCGAGCGGCCGGGTCCTCGTGTCGCCGCGTGTCGTCGAACTCCTCAGGGGCGAGGGCGTCCCCAAGGGCGACGCGCTCGCCACCGCGCGCATCGCCGGGATCATGGGGGCCAAGCGCACCCCGGACCTGATCCCGCTCTGTCACCCGCTCGCCGTCTCCGGTGTGAAGGTCGACCTGAGCGTCGCGGACGACGCGGTGGAGATCCTGGCCACCGTGAAGACCACGGACCGTACGGGTGTCGAGATGGAGGCGCTGACCGCGGTGACGGTCGCCGCGCTCACGGTGATCGACATGGTCAAGGCGGTGGACAAGGGCGCGGTGATCACGGACGTCCGGGTCGAGGCGAAGTCGGGCGGCAAGTCCGGCGACTACCGGCGGTCCGCCGCACCGGACGGGGCCGACGCATGACGGAGGCCGGGGGCCACGCGGAGGCCGGGGGCCACGCCGGGGCCGGGGGCCACCACGCCGGGGCCGGCAGCCGGCCGGCCGACAGCCAATCGGCCACCGACGGGGCCCCGGCCGCCGGGGGCCCGCCCGCCACCGTCGGCTCCCCGCCCACCACCGTCGGCTCCCCGCCCACCACCGGATACCGCGCCCTCGTCGTGACCGCCTCCAACCGTGCCTCCGCCGGGCTGTACGCCGACAAGGGCGGCCCCCTCATCGCCGAGGCACTCACCGGTCTCGGATTCACCGTCGAGGGCCCCCAGATCGTCCCGGACGGAGACCCGGTGGAAGCGGCCCTCCGAGCAGGAGCGGCCGCCGGCTACGACGTCATCGTCACCACCGGCGGTACGGGCATCTCGCCCACCGACCGCACCCCCGAGGCCACCCGCCGCGTCCTGGACCGGGAGATCCCGGGTATCGCCGAGGCGATCCGCGCCGAGGGCCGGGACAAGGTCCCTACCGCCGCGCTCTCCCGCGGCCTCGCGGGCATCGCGGACCGCACCCTCGTCGTGAACCTGCCCGGCTCGACCGGCGGCGTGCGCGACGGACTCGCGGTCCTGGGCAGGCTACTGGTGCACGCCGTCGACCAACTGCGCGGCGGCGATCACCCCCGACCAGGGAGCCCGAGCTGAACGTCCGGACCTGGCCGGTGATCCTGACCGACGGCGCTGTCACCCTCCGCCCGATAAAGCTGCGCGACCAGAGCATGTGGCGTGAGGTCAACCGGCGTAACCGCGACTGGCTGCGGCCCTGGGAGGCGACCGTCCCGCCGCCCGCCCCGGGCGGCCCGGTGGCCCACCGCCCCACCTACCGTCAGATGGTCCGCCATCTGCGCGCCGAGGCCAACGCCGGCCGGATGCTGCCCTTCGCCATCGAGTACGAGGGGCGCCTCGTCGGGCAGTTGACGGTGGCGGGCATCACCTGGGGCTCGATGTGCTCGGGCCATGTCGGCTACTGGGTCGACCAGGCCGTGGCGGGCCGCGGTGTCATGCCGACCGCGGTGGCACTCGCCGTCGACCACTGTTTCCGTACGGTCGGACTGCACCGGATCGAGGTATGCATTCGGCCCGAGAACACCCCCAGCCGACGGGTCGTGGAGAAACTCGGATTCCGCGCGGAGGGACTACGTCCACGTTATCTTCACATCGACGGCGCATGGCGTGATCACCTGATCTTCGCGCTCACCGCGGAGGAAGTCCCCGACGGGTTGCTGCGGCGTTGGCGCAGGATGCGACCGGGTTCGCCCCGCACGCCCGGCGAAATGAAATAAGTGTTCGAATTTGATCGCTCTCTGACAGTAATCAGCCTCACTTTCGGCGACTGTTGACCCGAACAATCACAAAAAAAGTCCGCGATATCAGCCGGATCGTGCGACACACCGGCCCAATTGGCGGATGCCGCCGTGCAAACCCCTCTACGGTGTGAGCGTGAGCAGCAGCGGCCTCATCTACGCAGTCATCGTCGGGGCCTGGGCCGCCTACTTGGTGCCGATGTGGCTCCGCAGGCAGGACGAGCTCAATGAAGCCCGTCCGACGGAACGCTTCAGCACCGCCATCCGGCTGCTGTCCGGACGGGCGGCCATGGAGCGCCGTTACGCCAAGGAGCTGCGGGAGCGGGATGCCGAGCAGGCGCCTGGCGACGTGGACCCGGATGCCGTCACGGACCAGTTGGAGTCCGTCGACGTCCGGGCCTTTTCCGCGCCCCCGGACCGTACGGAAGCACGGTTGCGCCCCCCGGTTCCCGCCGCCCGCGCGGACCAGGAGCGTCCGCAGGACCGGGACTCCCGCCCGGCGCCCGCGCGGCGGGAGGGGCGACGCGAGGGCCGACGGCCTTCCGGCGCCGAGACCGAGCGGGAACGCCGACGGCGCTCGCAGGTCCTGGCGCGCCGGCGGCGTACCACCACGATCCTGTTCATGGCGTTCACGCTCGGTGCGGTCGTCGCGGCCGTAGGTGGACTCCGCTTCCTCTGGGCGCCTGCCGTGCCTGCCGTGCTGCTGAGCACGTACATCGTGCATCTGCGCGGCCAGGAGCGCCGCAGGTTCGTCTTCACCATGGACCGGCGCCGTGCCGAGGTGGCCGCGCAGCGGCTGCGCGAGAACCGGCCCCGCAGGCACCAGGCCGCCTCCTCGGCTCCCGCCGAGGCCGACGAGGAGCCCGAAGCGGTCACGCCCGTTCCCACGGTCTCGCCCCAGGAGGCAGGCCGCCGCGCCCTCGTCGAGCAGACGGACCACGCGGAGTGGGTCGACCAGCAGCGCGAACGCGGACCGGCTCAGGGCGACAGCTGGGACCCGGTGCCGGTCCCGCTGCCGACCTACGTCACCGCCCCGGTCGCCCCGCGCGCCACGGGCGGGGTCGAGGTCGGCGACCCGGAGACCTGGAGCGCGGCCCGCTCCAGCTCGGCCGAGCCCACCCGCACGGGCACCCGGGCCGACCAGGAAGCGGCCGCACCCGACGCCGAACCGGCCCCGCGCCGCCGCGGCAACGGACCCAGGCGCACCCGCGACCGCGGCCGGACACCCCTCTTCGACCAGTACGACGACGAGGACCGGCCGCGCGCGGCCAACGAGTGACACCGACGGCGAACCCGACTCGGTGACCTGCCGGGATACGGATTTCCGAGCACCCCGATCGGGGTGCTAGAGTTTCACTCGTTGCAAGGGCCTGTGGCGCAGTCTGGTAGCGCACCTCGTTCGCATCGAGGGGGTCTGGGGTTCAAATCCCCACAGGTCCACCGCACACACGAGATCCCGTCCGATCGAAAGATCGGGCGGGATCTCGTCGTTTGAGGCCCTGGCCCTCAGGTGGGCCTGTCTTTGTTCGATGTGTCGGCGGCTGCCTCCGGAGTACCGATCACGTACGTCCCTTTCGCGGGCAGGGTGGCGACGAGTTCGCGCCTGCGCAGTTCCACGATGGCGCGACGCACGGTCCCGATGCTCACCCCATGCAGTTCCGTCATGGCGCGCTCGCCCGGAAGTGCGGCGCCCTTCGGGAGTGTGCCTGACGCGATATCAGCGGCGATGGCGTCGGCAAGCTTGACGTATTCGTAGCGCGGGAAATCGCTCATCTCTCAACAGTGGTGCACTATGACGCAGAGCACAGAGGTAAGTAGCGGCGGACAGCGTCCGGACGCGGACTAATGCAGAGGGGTGCAGGGGGACGCGGTTGCGGGTGTGGTCGATACGACAGACCCCGGCGAGGTGGCTAGACCTCCCGGGGCATGGCCAACGCTGCGCTTGGAGCGTCGATGTGTACGACCTTATCCGCTGGATTTCTGCATGCCTGCTGAGGCCGGTCAGCGGCCCCCGTGCCGGTGTCGCCGCGCCGGGGGCGGCGGCCTGATGGGTGCCCCGCCGAACCCCGAGGCCCGGCCCGTCCCGCAGGCCGCGACGAGACCCCGCCTGCTGCCGTGGCCGTCCCCTGACGGCCAGCCCTGTTTCCTCGTCACGGACGACGAGAGCAGTCACCTCTCGCAGGTGGCTGACGAGATGGAGGCCGCGCAACTGGACATGGGAGCCGAGGTTCTCGACAACGCCCTTGCGGTGCTGGGCGACACGATGTCCCCCTACAGCGAGGTGCGCTACGCCGGCATCAGACTCGCTGAATGCCTCGGTGACGCTCTGCGGGTCGCCGAATCGCGCGGGATGCGTCTGCTCCCGACGGTGCCGGTGGATGGGTGATCCCTGGGGAGCGGACGGAGGGGAGGAGCGGCGGTGTCCGCCGCCGCGACCGACCGGTAATCTGGGCCTCTTCGCTCACCCGCCCTGTCGGTGACCGCTGTTGAGGGTCGCGTGGAGTCAGGGCGGGGGTGGCTGTTCGAGGTTCCGCATGGAGGGCGCATCGTGACTGCCGGCATACCCAGCACCAGCATCGACACCAGCAAGCCGCACCCGGCGCGGGTCTACGACTGGCTGCTCGGCGGGAAGGACAACTACCCGGTCGATCAGGAGGTCGCGGAGAAGCTTCCCGCCGAGGCGCGCGCCAACGCCGCGCGGAACCGGGCGTTCATGCACCGGGCCTCCGCCTGGCTGGCCCAGCAGGGCGTCGATCAGTTCATGGACATCGGGACCGGCATTCCCACCGCGCCGAACCTCCACCAGGTCGTCCAGGCCGTCATCCCGAGCGCCAAGGTCGTCTACGCGGACAACGACCCCATCGTGCTGCGTCACGCGGAAGCGCTGCTGGTGAGCCACCCCGAGGGGGCGACCGATTACATCCAGGCGGATGTGCGACAGCCCGAGGCGATTCTCGAACAGGCGGCGAAGTCACTGGACTTCGCCAGGCCCGTCGCGCTGTCCCTCATCGCGTTGATGCACTTCCTGCCCGATGAGCAGGACCCGTACGGCATCACCCGCACGCTGGTCGAGGCGCTGCCACGGGGCAGTTACCTCGTGCTGTCGCACGGGACCGCCGATCAGCACCCGGAGCTCAAGCAGGAGACGGAGTCGGCGTACAAGAAGGGCGCCATCGCGCTGCGCATGCGTACGCGTGCGGAGGTCGAGCCGTTCTTCGAGGGGCTTGAGCTCGTCGAGCCGGGGCTCGTCACGGCGCCCGAGTGGTACCGGGACGAGCCCGCGCCGGCGTACGAGCGGAGCGGGTTCTACGTCGGGGTGGCGCGGGTCTCCTGAGAACGGCCGGAGAGAGCGGTGGTCGGTCCCCATGACCGGCCTCGTGGCCCCGCCGACGGTCATGGGGCGGACGCGAGATGCTCGTACACCGTCACCCTTCGGCCGCGGACCTGTTCGTCGGACACCGGTGTGAAGTACTTCTTGAGCACCTCGGTCTTCGTCCGGTCCCGCTCCCCGCTCGTCGGCCTCGCCACCTGCGGCGCATCCGTGATCAGGACTATCCGTCGCTCGGCGAGCATCGCCGTCCGGACTCGCGAAGGGCTCGCCTCCACTCCTTTCAGCGTGCCGGACTCCTCGGGCGTCCGGGCGAGGGCTATGTCCCGCAGGCCTGCGAAGGCGTCGGGGGAGACCAGCCTGGTGTCCCGTCGTGCTGCGGGTATGAACAGCACGCCGCGTCCGTCCTGTTCAAGGCGTCGCATCTGTTCGGCGGCAGCGAGTACGTCGTCGACCCGGCTCGCCGGGGACCTCTTCGCCAGCGACTGAGGAAGCAGCGAGACCACGGCCACGGCGATCACGACGGGAAGTACCCATCTCGAGGCCTTGGCTGAACGTCGCGCGGCCTCGCGCACCGCCGCGCCGATGATCCCGCCGGTCAGCAGTGCCAGACCGAGCAGGCTGAACAGGATGTAGCGGTCCACGAAGAGTGGTTGGAACAGGGAGAGGCCGATCAGGCCGATCTGTGGAACTGCCAGCAGGGGCAGTCCGACGGCCGCCACCGACAACCGCGAAGCCGTCGGCCGGCTGACCAGGCAACCGAGCCCGCCGATGGCCAGGAGCACCGCCGGGCCGATGAGCATGTGCCAGGTCAGCGGCGGCACCCAGGACACCTGGGCGGACTGGGTCATGCTGAAGAGGATCAGGGGCAGGACACCAGCCGTGGCGGCCGTCGAGGCTATGGCCCAGCGCACCTGGACCCGCCGTGCGGCCCGTGTCCACAACAGGCTGGCCAGGTGCGCGGGGAGGATCAGCAGCGCCAGCCAGTTCAGGTAGCCGCACACGAGGACCGTGCAGCCGTAGGCCACCCAGTATCGCCCGCGGTCGCGTCCCTGCAGCACCGTCACGAGCAGCAGGGTCGAGATGCCGGCCCCGGCTGCCACCAGGGCGTACGGGCGCCCTTCCTGGAGGTGGAACTGCACGGCCGGGAGCATTCCGAACACCAGCCCGCCCCCGAGGCCGACGTGCGTGCCCGCCAGTCGCTGACCGATCAGCGAGACACAGGCCGCCCCCGCCGCTATGGCGAGCACGGACGGGAGTCGCAGGACGGTGGTGGAGGGCCCGAAGCACTCGAAGAGGCCATGCATCGAGAGGTAGTACAAGCCGTGCACGACGTCGACGTGCTCCAGCATGCGCCCTATGTCCTCGGTGGACCGCAGGGCCACCTGCCAGGTCGCGGCTTCGTCACGCCAGACACTGGCCTGCCGGGAGAGGCCCCACATGCCGAGGGCGACGGTCCACACCACCGGAATCAGCCAGATGGGAAAAGGCTGATGGGAAGCGACGGCGGGTTTCATGAGCGTCGGCGCTGACCCCTGATATCGGCGTCGGAGCACGTCTGGCGGCAAAGGAATCACGATAACCGAGATTGCTTATTACGCAGAAGTAAAACAATCCATTTCAGGCCGATCTTCGGGCTCATCGCCGAGGGGAAGGCCTCAGTGTGGCCTGAAGTCCATGGTCAGAGTGCCCTCATGGCTTGATCGGGTGCTCGGGGATATTGGTTTGTTTTATTGGCGGCGCTCTGTAAGTCCAGATAGGGTGTAGGGGTGTCGAAGCGCGTGAGAGGTCGCTCTCCTTAATCGGAGTATTCTATTCCGTGCATGTCGGCTTCACTCTTAACGCCTGGAATCGCCGAAGCGCTCGATTGTGTGGCCGCCGCGCGGCTCCTGGTCCAGCAGTCGGCACTCGTGCTCGCGGACGCCGTCGGCCGGGGGTTCGTGAAGGGCACGGTCTAGATCGACGCCGGACCCAGCGGCTTGGCCATGCAGATGCTGCTGTCGTACAGCCGGTAGTGGCCGAACTTCTCGCAGAACGTGTAGCCGCTCGATGTGTACAGCGCGATCGCCTCGGGCTGCTGATCGCCGGTCTCCAGGACCATGCGGGTGCGGCCGGCCGCGAGGGCGTCGGCCTCCAGGGCGGCGAGGAGGCGGCGTGCGAGGCCCCGGCCACGGCCCTCGGGGATCACGTACATCCGCTTGATCTCGGCGTCGCCGTCGGAGTACCCCTCGTCGTTCTGCTCCTGGCTGCGCCAGCCGCCGGTGCCCACGGGGCGGTCCTGCTCGTCGTAGGCCAGCAGGTACAGGCCGAGGGGCGGATCGAACATGGTGGCGTCGAGCGGTGTGATGTCGCCCCCGTCGCCGTAGCGCTCGTCGTATTCGAGCTGCACCTGGTCGTTGAGTTTGACGGCGTCAGGGTGGTCGAAAGGACGAGGCCGGATAATCATGCGAGCCATAGTACAGCTATGCACTAGCGTCTGTAGGTACTCTACGGGGATGCTGACTGTTACCACGGTAAACGTGAACGGGCTCCGTGCCGCCGCGAAGAAGGGTTTCGTCGAGTGGCTGGGGCAGACCGAGGCCGATGTGATCTGCCTCCAGGAAGTCCGCTCCGAGGCGCAGCAGCTCCCTGACGAGGTGCGTGAGCCCGAGGGCTGGCACGTCGTGTTGGCCCCGGCCGAGGCCAAGGGGCGTGCAGGGGTGGCCGTCTACACGCGGCGTGAGCCGGAGCGCGTCCAGATCGGGTTCGGTGGATTCGATATCCCGGGAAGTGACGAATTCGACACCTCGGGCCGCTATGTCGAGGTGGATCTCCCGGGTGTGACGGTCGCCAGTCTCTATCTGCCCTCCGGTGAGGTCGGCACCCCGAGGCAGGAGGAGAAGGAGCGCTTCATGGCGGCCTTCCTCCCCTATCTCCAGGGACTGAAGGCGCGGGCTGCGGCCGAGGGGCGCGAGGTGGTCGTCTGCGGCGACTGGAACATCGCCCACCGCGAGGCCGACCTCAAGAACTGGAAGTCCAACAAGAAGAAGTCCGGCTTCCTCCCCGAGGAGCGGGAGTGGCTGACCCGGGTGTTCGACGAGGCGTCGTACGTCGACGTGGTCCGCGCGCAGCATCCGGAGGAGGAGGGCCCCTACTCCTGGTGGTCCTACCGTGGGCGGGCGTTCGATAATGACGCAGGGTGGCGCATCGACTACCAGGTGGCGACCCCCGGTCTCGCCGGCCGTGCGGTGAAGGCGTGGGTGGAGCGCGCCGCCACGCATGACGAGCGGTGGAGCGACCATGCCCCGGTGACTGTCTCCTACGAGAGCTGATCCGTCGGCCGGTCTACGTCGGCCGGTCTACGTCGGCCGGTCTACGTCGGCCGGTCCGCGTCGGCCGGTCTACGCCCGCCCGTCGTCCTCGTGCAGCCGCCGGTCCAGGGCCATCGACAGCTCGGCGTCCACCACCGCCTGGGCCAGTGTGCGTAGATGCTCCGGTTCGGACTGCGCGGTGTGGGCGCGCAGGACGCGTACGAAGAGGTCCGCGAGCGCGTCGGCGTGCTCGCGAACCTGGCGGCCCGAGGTGAGCACGGCGTCCAGCGGGACCCCGGCCCGCACCAGTTCCGAGGAGGCGTCCAGCAGCCGGCGGCTGATGTGGACGATCTCGTCGCCGTCGATGCCGAGGTAGCCCAGCTCCATGGCGGCGGCGAGGTTCTCCGCCGTCGCCTGGTCCTGGAAGTAGTCGGCGAGCTGCTCGGGCGTGAGCCTGACCGGGGTCTCCTCGCTCGGTTCGCCCAGACCCAGCACCTCGGCGACATCGCGGCCGCTGTCGAAGGTGCTGGCGAGGTCGGCGATGCCGTTGAGGGTGTGGCCCCGCTCCAGCAGGCCCGTGATGGTGCGCAGCCGGGCCAGGTGGTGGTTGTCGTACCAGGCGATGCGGCCCTCGCGGCGAGGTGGCTGGATCAGGCCGCGCTCGCGGTAGAAGCGCAGGGTGCGCACGGTGATTCCGGCCTCCCTGGCCAGCTCCTCCATGCGGTACTCGCGGTGCTCGTCTCCTTCAGCCACACCCGCACCCTATGTCGTACCGCCGGTAACTTTCCTTGCCGCGCCCCCTACCCATCAGTACGGAGCTGCTCTACCCTCCCAACAATGCCAGTGATTGCTGGCAGAGTCGTGTCACGTACCGCGGGGAGGCGGCAGCATGGCCCAGCACGAGCATGTACGAGTGGCGGTGATCGGATCCGGATTCGGGGGCCTCGGAGCCGCGGTCCGGCTCCGCCGCGAGGGCGTCACCGACTTCCTGGTCCTCGAACGGGCCGGCTCCGTCGGCGGCACCTGGCGGGACAACAGCTATCCGGGCTGCGCCTGCGACGTACCGTCCCACCTGTACTCGTTCTCGTTCGCGCCCAACCCCGACTGGCCGCGCACCTTCTCCGGGCAGCAGCACATCCGCGCCTACCTGGAGCATGTGGCCGACACCTTCGGACTGCGCCCGCACCTCAGGCTGAACCACGAAGTCACCGTCATGCGGTGGGACAACGACGAGCTGCACTGGGTGATCGAAGCGGCGAACGGCTCCACGATCACCGCCGACGCGGTCGTGTCCGCCACCGGTCCCCTCTCCGACCCGAAGCTGCCCGACATCCCGGGGCTGGCCGAATTCCCCGGCAAGGTCTTCCACTCCGCCCGGTGGGACCACGACTACGACCTGAGCGGCAAGCGCGTCGCCGTGATCGGCACCGGCGCCTCCGCGATCCAGATCGTCCCGGAGGTCCAGCCCAAGGCCGGCCGGCTCACCCTCTTCCAGCGGACCCCGCCCTGGGTGATGCCGCGCATGGACCGGGCCATCAGCAGCACCGAGAAGTGGCTGCACCGGACGTTCCCCTTCACGGCCACCGCCCGGCGCGGACTGCTCTGGGGAATCAGGGAGTTGCAGGTCGGCGCCTTCACCAAGCATCCCGACCAGCTGGGGCTCGTCGAGCGGATAGCCAAGTCGAACATGGCGCGGGCGATCAAGGACCCCGCGCTGCGGGCCAGGCTGACCCCCTCGTACCGCATCGGCTGCAAGCGCATCCTGCTCTCCAACGCGTACTACCCGGCGCTCGCGCAGCCGAATGTGGACGTCGTCGACTCCGGCCTCTCCGAGGTGCGGGGCTCCACGCTGGTCGGTTCCGACCGTACGGAGACCGAGGCCGACGTGATCATCCTCGGTACCGGCTTCCATGTGACGGACATGCCGATCGCGAGCCGGGTCGTCGGCGCCGAGGGCATCACCCTGGCCGAGGCCTGGAAGGACGGGATGCAGGCACTGCGCGGCGCGACCGCGGCCGGTTTCCCCAACTGGATGACCATCATCGGCCCCAACACCGGGCTCGGTAACTCCTCCATGATCCTCATGATCGAGGCCCAGCTGAACTACATGGCCGACTTTCTGCGCCAGCTGGACGTCCTGGGCGGTCGCGTCGCGCTCGACACACGGCCCGCCGCCGTGGGCGCCTGGAACCGGCGGGTCCAGGAGCGGATGAAGCGGACCGTCTGGAACACCGGCGGCTGCACCAGCTGGTACCTCGACCCCAACGGGCGCAACACCACGGTATGGCCCGGCACCACGGCCGAATTCCGGCGGGCCACCCGCTCGGTCGACCTGGGTGAGTACGACGTGATCCGCCCGCCCGCAACCCGCCCCGCGGTGCGGGCCGTGACCGAGGAGGCCGCACGATGAGCAGGCTGACACGGCGGGGGGACACCCCGCCCGTACCCGTACGCGAGCTGAGCGTGGTGTCCGCGGACGGCGCGCGCATACATGTCGAACTGCACGGACCCGAGGCCGCCCCGGCCGTGGTCCTGTCCCACGGCTGGACCTGCAACACCCGCTTCTGGGACGCCCAGGTGCGTGAACTCGCGGTGGACCACAGGGTCGTCGTCTACGACCAGCGTGGCCACGGCCGTACGCCCGAGCCCGGTGCCGGCGGATACAGCACGCGTGCGCTCGCCGACGACCTCGAAGCGGTCCTGAACGCCACCCTGGAGCCGGGGCGGAAGGCGGTGCTCGGCGGCCACTCGATGGGCGGGATGACGCTGATGGCGGCGGGGGGCCGCGCCGCCGTACGGGAGCACGGGGCGGCCGTACTGCTGTGCAGCACGGGGAGTTCGCGCCTGACGGCGGAGTCCCGGGTGCTTCCGCTGCGGGCCGGCGCCCTCCGTACCCGGATGACCGCGGCCGTGCTCGGTGCGCGTGCACCGCTCGGGCCGGTCAACGCGGTGTCCAGGGCGATCCTCAAGTACGCCACCATGGGGCGTGGTTCTGTCCCGGAACGGGTGGATTTCTGTGCGAAGATCGTCCATGCGTGTCCTCGTGGGGCGCGGGTCGCCTGGGGGCATGTGCTCGCGGAGCTCGACCTGGAGGCGCGCGTACGGGAGCTGCGGCTGCCGACGGCGGTGATCGCGGGCACGGAGGACCGGTTGACGCCTCCGGTGCACGCGAGGGCCATAGAGGCCGCGCTGCCGCAGAGCCTCGGGCTCACCGAGCTGGCGGGCATGGGCCACATGACGCCGGTCGAGGCGCCCGGGACGGTCACGGGGAAGCTGCGCGAACTCGTGGCTCTGTACGTCACTGTGGAAGACGCGGGCAGCGGTACGGCGGAAGCCGTGAGCGAGGAGGAGGTCGCATGAGCGGCAGGCGGAGTCTCGAAGGTCAGGTCGTCGTCGTCACGGGTGCGGCGCGGGGAGTGGGTGAGCTGCTGGCCCGCAAGCTGTCGGCGCGGGGTGCCACGCTGGCGCTGGTCGGCCTCGAGCCGGACGAGCTGAGGAAGGTCTCGGAGCGGCTGCACGCGTCGAGCGGCCACTGGTACGCGGACGTCACCGACCAGGCGGCGATGAGCCGGGTCGCGGACGAGGTCAAGGCGCGTTTCGGGAAGATCGACGTCGTCGTGGCCAACGCGGGCATCGCCATAGGGGGACCGCTGGTGGACTCCGACCCGGAGGCGTGGCGGCGGGTCATCGAGGTGAACCTGATAGGCGGGGCGGTGACCGCGCGGGCCTTCCTTCCGGTACTCATGGAGAGCCGCGGCTACTTCCTCCAGATAGCGTCGCTGGCCGCGATCACCCCGGCGCCGATGATGAGCGCGTACTGCGCCTCCAAATCGGGGGTCGAGGCGTTCGCGCACTGCCTGCGCGGCGAGGTCGGACACCGGGGTGTGAAGGTCGGGGTCGGCTATCTGTCCTGGACCGACACGGACATGGTGCGGGGCGCGGACGAGGATGACGTCATGCGGGAGTTGAGGCAGCGGCTGCCGTGGCCGACGAACCGTACGTATCCGCTGGGTCCTGGGGTCGACCGGATCGTGGCCGGGATCGAGCGGCGCTCCGCGCATGTGTACGCGCAGTGGTGGCTGCGGGGAATGCAGTCGGTCCGGGGGTACCTGCCGATGGTGACAGGGACTGTCGGGCAGCGTGAGATGAAGCGGTTCGGACCAAGGCTCGACGGCGTCGGCAAGGGGTTCGTGGGGGCCGGTGGCGAGGCGGACCGGAAGGCCAGAGTCCCGCAAGGATGATCGAAATGCGATGAATGTCCGGGTGTGTAAGTCTGAGCGAGGTCCCACCGGGGCCGACCCCACGCACCCACATAGGAGTGAACGGCATGGGCATCGCAGACCAGTTCAAGGACAAGGCGCAGGAGCTTGCCGACCAGGCCAAGCAGCAGAAGGCCAAGGGCGGCAAGGACGAGGGCCGGCGTCAGGGCGAGGGTCAGGGCGAGGGCCAGGACCGGCGTCAGGACGCGTCCGGCCGGGCCCGCCAGGCGTCCGAGCAGGGTCGCGACAAGGCGAAGGGTGCGGCGGACGACGTACGCGAGAAGTTCGACCGCTGACCTCGCGCTTCTGAGCGTCGTGTGTCGAGGGGCGTTCCCGGGTGAGTCCGGGAGCGCCCCTTTCCGCGTGGGACGGACGAGGTGTCCGGTCCGGGTCCGCCGTGCTCGTCCCACCGTCCCGCCAAGCCGTCACCACAGGCATTGTTTCCGCAGGTCAGCGCATGGGACGTCCCAGAGGCGCGTCACTTTTCGGCGGTTGTGGAAATGCTTCCTGACCGCCCCGCAATCTGGTTCCCGAACCGGCCGCCACGGTCGGATCGACGACGTGGGAGAGGGAACCAGCATGCGCATCATCACAAGGACGCTCGTGGGTGTCACCACCGCGATCGCCATCGCCGGTGGAGGCGTGGCAGCAGCGGGGACGAGCTTCGCCGCGACCGGTCAGTCCGCGAAGGCGGAGGCGATCTCCGAGGCCGCCACCCCGCTCGCGGTGGTCAACCTCGGCCTCAACGCGACGCAGGCCAAGAAGCTCCAGCGCGACCTGAAGGCCAACTGGAAGTACACCGGCGCCATCGACGGCCAGCTCGGCACCGGCAGCTGGAAGGCGATGCAGCGCTTCCTGAAGGCGAACTACGGCTACACCGCCTCGATCGACGGGGTCGTCGGGAGCGGCACGGTGAAGGCGCTGCAGCGTTGGCTGAAGGCGAACTGGGGCTACACCGGAGCGATCGACGGGGTCGCCGGGGCGGGTACCAAGGCCGCGCTCGCGCGGTACTGCAACTCCTGATCAGCCACCGATCGACGCCTGAACCGTCGTACGTGCCGGAGGCCGGCCGGGCCTCCGGCACGTACGACGCCGGCCTCCGGGTTCAGCCCGCGAAGCATTCGGGGCTGCTGCCCGGTCTGTTCAGGCAGATCCGGGTGCCCGTACCGCTGTTGCCCGCGGCCATCGGCGTCGCCAGATATCCCCCGGGCGCGCCGCTTCCATCGGCCACTGCCTGCTGCGCGCGCCCGGTCGGCAGTGTCAGTTCGATCCGGTCGCCCTGTGTCAGACCGGTGGCCCGTACCCACAGGGCGTGGCAGAGCTCGGCATGGCGGAGTTCCAGGCGTCGTCCGTCGGCTGCGGTGTGGGTGGCGAGCGTGGTGATCATTCCGGCGCCGCCGCATCCCATGGCCACCGCGTTGTGGCCCTCGCACGCGTCGGCCCTGCAGCCCGGGTTCCGTACCAGCGGCTCCGCCGCGCCTCTCGACCCTCCCTCCGGCTTCCCGCCGAGCAGGGCCGGGAGGCCCAGGCCGGCCGCCACCGCCCCCACCACGAGAACCGTGACGGCCGCGCTCCACCGGCGTCGGTCGGCACGAGGAGCGGCGTCCCGGCGGGCGCCGGGCGTTGCGGTCGGCCCGGGTGCGGGCCTTGCCCGGCCGCTCCACTCGGCGTCCGCCAGCTCCCAGAGCGCCAGCAGCCGGCCGGATGGTTCCCCCGTGACTCCGCACAGCGCCGCGACGGCCTGACGCGGGGCGGGCTTCCTGCCGTTGAGGTACCGCTCCCAGGACGACTTGCTGTACGGGGTACGGGACGCGAGTGCGGCCAGGCTCAGCCCGGACCGAGCTCTGATCGCCCGTAGTTCCTCCGCCAGTTGTTCGCACACCGAGGTCGTCATCCGCGCAGTTCCTGCCAGGTGTCCGGCCCGATGATGCCGTCGGTGACCAGGTGGCGACTGCGCTGGAACTCCGTGACGGCCTTCTTGGTCCGCTCGTCGTACAGCCCGTCGAAGACGCCGGGACTGAAGCCCTTCGCGCGGAGCAGGCACTGCGTTTCGACCACGTCGAAGCCCGTGCTGTTGATGTCGAGCAGCATCTCCCGGGTGTCGCTGTGGCCCGCCCGCAGCCGGCCGTCCTTCCGGTGCACCTCGCAGGTGTACGTCTGGCCGCGCAGATACCCGGTCCCGGCCGCCGAGCCACCGGTCGTGGCCGCCGGAGTGTCGTCGTCCCAGGCCCGAGCCGCCAGCAGTCCGGCGCCGAAGGACACGACGACCGCGAGAGCCAGCGCGAGAAGCATGCCCCGCAGGCGCACCGTGCGGCCCGGCGTTCCGGCCGTCCTGCCCTGCGGCTGTTCCTGTTCCGGTTCCGGTTCCCGCGCCTGCGTGGGTACGGATTTCGGTGGCCGCGTCGGGTCGGTCTGTCTCTCGGGTGCCTTGGTGCGGTTCCGTTCGGCGACTTCGTGCAGCGCGATGAGCCGTGTCGGTTCCGTGTCGCACGCCTGGGCGAGTTCCTCGACCGCCCTGCGTGGCACGGGCTTCTTCCCGTTCAGATACCGCTCCCATGAGGATCGGCTGTAGCCGGTGCGGCCGGCCAGGGCGGCCAGGCTGAGACCGCTGTGGTCCTTCAATCGGCGTAAATGTCCCAGCAGTTGCCGTTCGCTGCCGGCAATGTGCGGCGGCAGCTCCTTCCACTGCGCCATGTGGATTCCCCCGATGCGTCCTGTTGGTACCAAATATTCTGCGACATCGTGGGCGCTCCGGGGGAGTGCTTCGCTGAATTCGGTCATAGCGTGGCGGGCCAGGGCATCTTGACACCCGCGATGAACGGTGCCCTGGCCGCATCGAACGCCGTCCCCCTACCGCGGCGGCAGCGGTGGGCGGCGTAGGTTCGGGGCTGTCTCGTAGCTGGGGGGTGTGGCCGCGGGATGGGCGGCCAGGAGGTCAAGGGCCACCCTGACCGCGTCGTCCAGCACCGCGTGGCGGCCCTCCGCCCAGTCCAGCGGGGTGCGCAGCGCCTCCAGATCGGGTTCGACCCCGTGGTTCTCGACGGACCAGCCGTACGTGTCGAACCAGGCCGCGTTCATCGGCACCGTGATCACCGTGCCGTCACCGAGCCGGTGCCGGCCGGTCATGCCGACCACACCGCCCCAGGTGCGCTGTCCCACCACGGGGCCCAGCTTCAGCAGCCGGAACGCGGCCGTGATCATGTCGCCGTCCGAGGACGTGGCCTCGTCGGCGAGGGCGACGACCGGGCCCCGGGGGGCGTTGGAGGCGTAACTGACCGCCTGGGCGTTGCGGGTCAGGTCCCAGCCGAGGATGGTGCGGGTGAGTTTCTCGACGACCAGCTCGCTGATGTGGCCGCCCGCGTTGCCCCGTACGTCCACGATCAGTGCCGGGCGCGACACCTCGAGCCGCAGGTCCCGGTTGAACTGGGCCCAGCCGGAGCCGCCCATGTCGGGGATGTGCAGGTAGCCGCACTTGCCGTGGCTCAACTCCCGTACGACCTCGCGGCGTTTGGCCACCCAGTCCTGGTAGCGCAGGGGGCGCTCGTCGATCAGGGGGACGATCGCGATGCGCCGGGACCGGCCGCCGCACTCGCCGCCGGCCGGGCGGAACGTCAGCTCCACGGTCGTGCCGCCCGCCGCCGTCAGCAGCGGGTACGGCCCCGCCGCCGGGTCGACCGGCCGGCCGTCGACATGGGTGAGGACGGCGCCCTCCCGGATTCCCGTACCGGCGAGCGGCGAACGGGCCCTGGAGTCGGAGGAGTCGCCGGGCAGGACTCGCTGGACTGTCCAGTCGCCGTCCCGGCACACGAGGTTGGCGCCCAGCAGCCCGATCGCGCGCTGGTAGTGCGGGGGGCCTTCGTTGCGGCGGGCGGGTGAGACGTACGCGTGTGAGGTACCGAGCTCGCCGAGCACCTCGCGCAGCAGGTCGGCGAACTCGGCGGGGGAGGCGACCCGTTCGACCAGCGGGCGGTACTGCTCCAGTACGCCGTCCCAGTCGATGCCGCACATGTCCGGTTCCCAGAAGTAGGACCGGGTGATGCGCCCTGCCTCCTCGTACGCCTGGCGCCATTCCGCCGCCGGGTCGACGTCGTGCAGGATGCGGCGCAGGTCGAGGAAGACTGTCGTGTCGTTGTCGCCCGGCTCGTTGGACGGCACGGCGCGCAGCTCGCCGTCGTCCATGACGACCAGCCGGGTCGCGTCCCCGCTGACCGCGAACCAGTCGAGGTGGCCGACCAGTTCGGTCTTGCGGGCCCTGGCGATGTTGAAGTGCTCCAGTGTGGGGCGGCCCGACATGTCCGCCGGGTTCGCGAAGGTCTCGCCGAGGGCGCCGGAGATCGGCCAGCGCAGCCAGACCAGGCCGCCGCCGCTGACCGGCTGGAGCCCCGAGTATTTCGACGCGGAGACCGGGAACGGGGTCACCCTGCTCTCCAGGCCCTCGAACTCCACCATGACCGTCGGCCCCTCGACCGGTCCTTCGGCGATGTCCACCGGGTCCAGACCGCCCGCCGCGGGCCTGCCGTCCGGGAGCAGGGCGAAGGGGGAGGGGGTCGCCGACGAGAGGGGGACCAGGTACGGGCGGCAGCCCAGGGGGAAGGAGAGGTCGCCGGTGTGGACGTCGTACACCGGGTCGAACCCGCGCCAGGAGAGGAAGGCGAGGTAGCGGCCGTCCCCGGTGAAGACGGGGTTCTCGTCCTCGAAGCGGCCGTTGGTGACATCGACTATCACCGGGGCGTCGGGGCCGGTGATCCTGGCCAGTTTGATCTGCCGCAGCGACCGGCCGACGCCGGGGTGCGACCAGGTCAGCCAGTGACCGTCGGGGGAGAACGCGAGGTCGCGCACCGGGCCGTTCACGGAGCGGATGAGTTCGGTGACCTCCACGGCGTCTTCGGCCCCGGCGGCGGCTCCGGCTTCCGCG
Organism: Streptomyces sp. NPDC048565; assembly: GCF_040650935.1. NCBI lineage: Bacteria > Bacillati > Actinomycetota > Actinomycetes > Kitasatosporales > Streptomycetaceae > Streptomyces > Streptomyces sp. NPDC048565. The sequence goes on along the minus strand of NZ_JBEZIH010000008.1, from coordinate 136,832 downwards.
GGGGCCCCGGCTTGTACGAGGCTGCCTTCCACGCGCCCGCTGTCGACGTCCTCGATGATCTCGACGATGTCCACCACCCCGGTCTCCGTTTCCCGGCCGGTGTCCAGGAGCAGCAGCCGGCCGTCGTGCGACGCGATGGCCAGCCGCTCGCCCTCCGGGTCGGAGACGAGCTCGTGGACCCTGCCCAGCTGCCCCGCCGCCAGCCGGCGGGGTGGGCGGTCGCCACTGGCACGGGGGAGGTGGGCGATCTCGACCGCGTCGTCGCCCTCGGCGTCCGTGACGTACGCGACCTGGCCGCTGCTGCCGAGCATCTCCGGCAGCCGGACCCGCACCCCCGGGGTGTCGGCGATCGTCCGGGCGGGGCCGTCGCGGTGGGTGAGCCAGTACAGGCTGCCGCGCACGGAGACGGCGCTCGCCCGGCCCGTCTCGTCCACGGACAGCGAGTCGACATGGCTGGACGCCGGCACCTGGTACGTACGCCGGCCGGTCCGTGGGCCGCCGAGGCGCACCTCCAGTTTCCGGGGCCTCGCGTCCGGCGACTCCAGGTCGTCGACCAGCCACAGATCGCCCGCGCACTGGTAGACGACCCTGCTGCCGTCGCTGGAGGCGTGGCGGGCGTAGAACGCGTCGTGGTCCGTGTGCCGGCGCAGGTCGCTGCCGTCCATCAGGCAGGAGTACAGATTGCCGACGCCCTCGTGGTCGGAGAGGAAGGCGATCCGGCGGCCGACGAACATCGGCGCGTCCAGGTGTCCGCCGATGTCGGGCAGCAGCCGCTCGCCGTGCAGCCACAGCCGCCCGGTGGCGCCGCCCCGGTACCGCTTCCAGGCCGCCGGCTCGTGCGGCGGCTTCCCGGTGAGCAGCAGGGTGCGGCGCTCGCCGTCGATGTCGGCGACCGCGATGTCGGATACGGGCCCCCAGGGCAGCTTCCCGCCGGGGCTGCCGTCGGTGGGGACGCTGTACGCCCAGGAGAAGTACGAGAACGGCTGGTTGTGCGAGGACACGGCGAGGATCTGGGACGAGTCCCCGGGGTCGGGGCTCCAGCCGCAGACCCGGGCGTCGGTCGAGCCCCAGTAGGTGAGTCTGCGGGCGGGCCCGCCCGCGACGGGCACGAGGTTGATCTCTGGATCGAGCGTGCGCCAGGTCGTATAGGCGATACGGCTGCCGTCGGGCGAGAAGCGCGGATGACTGACCATGGTCCGGTCGACAGTCAGCCGCCACGCCCGTCCGGGCCGCTGCCCCGCCGGGGCGAGAGGGGCGACCCAGAGGTCGTCCTCCGCCGCGAAGCAGAGCAAGTCCTTGTGGAGGTGCGGGAAACGGAGATACGCGACATCGTCACTCACCCTCCAATGCTTTCCGTGTGAAGGGCCCGCGGCAACTTGTGGTGCGGGAACCTGTGGTGCAGGACACAAGCGAAACTGTTCCGTTTCGCTAGGGGTGGGGGCTATCTTCGATGTGTACGAAACAGTTTCGTTCCGCTAGTTGATCTTTTGTGTTTTGGTTGATCTTCGACTGGCGTACGATCCAGCGGGCACAGAGGAAGAGGAGGTCGATCCATGGCACGCAGCCGGCTCACGCCCGAACGCGAGAGCGAGCTGTACACCGCCGTGCTCGACCTGCTCGGCGAGGTCGGCTACGAAGCGCTGACCATGGACGCCGTTGCCGCCCGCACCCGATCCAGCAAGGCCACCCTCTACCGCCAGTGGGGGAGCAAGGCCGAGCTGGTCGTCAAGGCGCTCCGCAACGACAAGCCGGTGCACCTTGCCGATGTCGACACCGGTTCGCTCCGCGGTGACTTCCTGGCCGTGATGGGGCAGACCGACGACTGCAAGATGGAGAAGAACTCCGCGCTGCTGCGGGGTCTGAGCCATGCCGTCCACAACAACCCCGATCTCTTCCAGGCGCTGCGCGAGCTGCTGATCGAGCCCGAGATCACCGGTCTCGGTGCCATGCTCCAGCGGGCCGTGGACAGAGGGGAGGTGCGTCCGGACAATCGGGCGCTCCCCTATGTCCCGCACATGATGATCGGTGCCCTCGCCGCCCGTGAGCTGGTCGACCACTGTCCTGTCGACCAGGTGTTCCTCACCGACTACGCGGAATCCGTGGTGTTCCCCGCCCTCGGCGTCTGACGTCCCCGTTCCTTTCCGTACGACCTGTCTCCGACGCTCCACCTGACACGCCGCTCTCGTCGTCGGGCTGGTTCCTCACGCCCTTTTCCACTCCACGACCTGACCGGGAGTAACCCCTCCGTGGCTACATTCCTGTACAAACTCGGGCGGCTCGCCTTTCGGCGCCGCCGTTACGTCGCCCTGATCTGGGTGGCCCTGCTGGCGCTGGCCGGATTCGGTGCCGCCTCCGCGTCCACCGCGACCTCCAGCTCCTTCTCGATCCCGGGCACGGAGGCGCAGCGCGCCTTCGACCTGCTGGACGAACGTTTCCCCGGAGGCAGCGCGGACGGCGCGACCGCCCGGGTCGTCTTCAAGGCACCCGAGGGCGAGAAGGTCACGGCGACGGCCAACAAGGCCGAGGTCCAGGAGATCGTCGGCGAGTTGAAGTCCGGCTCCGACCAGATCGCCTCGGTCGCCGACCCGTACGATGCGGACGCCGTCAGCAAGGACGGCTCGACGGCCTACATCTCCGTGTCCTACAAGGTCAGCTCCATGGAGCTGACCGACGGGACGCGGGAGGCGCTCGAAGACGCGGGTGAGGCCGCGCAGAGCAGCGGTATGACCGTGGAGATCGGCGGTGACGCGCTCCAGGTGATGCCGGAGACCGGCGCCACCGAGGTCATCGGAGTCGCCATCGCCGCCGTGGTGCTGGTCATCACCTTCGGCTCGCTGATCGCGGCGGGGCTTCCGCTGCTCACCGCGCTGATCGGTGTGGGGGTCGGCGTCTCGTCGATCACCGCCCTGGCGAACGTGCTCGACCTGGGCTCCACCACCTCCATCCTGGCCATGATGATCGGCCTTGCGGTCGGCATCGACTACGCCCTGTTCATCGTCTCCCGCTACCGTGCGGAACTGGCCGAGGGCCGGAAACACGAGGAGGCGGCCGGGCGGGCCGTGGGCACGGCGGGATCCGCGGTGGTCTTCGCCGGTCTGACCGTCGTCATCGCGCTGGTCGGCCTCGCCGTCGTCAACATCCCGATGCTGTCGAAGATGGGCTTCGCCGCCGCGGGTACGGTCGCGATCGCCGTCCTCATCGCGCTCACCCTCGTTCCGGCGATGCTGGGTTTCGCGGGCAAGCGGATCATGGGGCGCAGGGCGCGCAAGGCCGCCGAGGCCGAGAACAGGCCCGACGCCAAGCCGAACATGGGCACCCGCTGGTCACGGTTCGTGCTGCGGAAGCCGGTGTGGGTCCTGCTGGCCGGTGTCATCGGCCTCGGTGCGATCGCCCTGCCGGCGGCCTCACTGGAGATGGGCCTGCCGGACGACGGTTCGCAGCCGAAGAGCACCACGCAGCGCCAGGCCTACGACATGCTGTCCGACGGCTTCGGCCCCGGATTCAACGGTCCGCTGCTGGTCGTCGTGGACACGAAGAACAGCACGGACGGCAAGGCAGCCGTCGACCGGGTCTCCCAGGAGATCGAGGGCACGGGACACGTCGCCGCCGTCACCCCGGCTGCCTTCAACAAGGCCGGCGACGCCGCGACCATCACGGTCATCCCCAAGGACAGGCCGAGCTCCACCGACACGGAGAACGTCGTCCACGCCATCCGTGACGCGGGCCAGGACATCAAGGGCGACACCGGCGCCGAGGTGCTGGTCACCGGTGCCACGGCGATGAACATCGACTTCTCGCAGAAGATGAACGACGCGCTGCTGCCCTACCTGGCGCTCGTCGTCGGACTGGCCTTCCTGCTCCTGATGGTGGTCTTCCGCTCGATCCTGGTGCCGCTGAAGGCGGCCCTCGGATTCCTGCTCTCGGTCGTCGCGGCCCTGGGCGCGGTCGTCGCGGTCTTCCAGTGGGGCTGGCTCGGCTCGCTCTTCGGGGTCGAGCAGACCGGTCCGATCATGAGCATGATGCCGATCTTCATGGTCGGTGTGGTCTTCGGTCTCGCGATGGACTACGAGGTCTTCCTGGTCACACGGATGCGCGAGGCGTACGTCCATGGGGAGACGCCCGGCCAGGCGATCGTCACCGGATTCCGGCACGGCGCCCGGGTGGTCACGGCAGCCGCGGTGATCATGATGGCCGTCTTCTCCGGCTTCATCGGCTCCAGCGAGTCGATGATCAAGATGATCGGCTTCTCGCTGGCCATCGCGGTCTTCTTCGACGCCTTCGTCGTGCGGATGGCCATCGTCCCGGCGGTGCTCGCCCTGCTCGGCAAGCACGCCTGGTGGCTGCCGCGCTGGCTGGACCGTGCGCTGCCCAACGTGGACGTCGAGGGTGAGGGCTTGCGCAAGGAGCTCTCGGACGACGGCACGGGCGAGGGCGGCGGCGAGCGGGAGCTGGCCGGCGTGTGACCCGACACGCCCTGGACCCCGGGGTCTGCTTCTGAGCGGATGAGCGGAACGCGGCCCCGGAGCGCCGGTTACCTGTGGGGACGGGGGGCCGGGGCAAGGATGAGCCCCCGTGCACGCGGCACGGGGGCTCGCCCGTGTTCAGGCGCGGGTGGTGGTGGCGGTGGCAGCCGACGGGCGCTTCGCCGCCATCGCGCCGGTCCGCGCCAGGAAGCGGATGACGGGCGCGTTGTCGAACTGGAAGACGGCGACGCCGTCCGTCGCGTGCAGCTCCAGGACCAGTTGCGCCCGGCCGCACGGCCATATCCGTACGTCGCCGCGGGTGGCGGGGGAGCGCAGCCCGCGCTCCAGGAGGTCGAGGCCGAAGGTCCGGTCGACACCCCCGGGGAACCGGACGTGGACGGTCCCCGGATCATCGGGGTCGTAGCGAAGCTCGACAGGGACCGGCCGCGGGTCGGGACCGTCGGTGATGAGCCGGGCTCGGGCGTGTTCTTGGATCACGAGGGACATGGCCGGCTCCTCCTGTGTGAAAATCTCTCCCCCCAATGTCCCATATATTCCTGTTTGGGCATGTTGGGGTTGGCGTAGTTGTCATGTGTGCGCTCTTGCGAACCCTTCGCAAAAGGTCCCTATCATGGAGCGTTTCCCGACCAGGCCAGCAGTGACGCCCGAAGCGGAGCTCCTTCATGCATGTACCCGACGGTTTCATCAACGCACCTGTCTCCGCTGTCGCAGGTGTCGTCGCCGCCGGCGCGGTCGCCGTCGGCCTCCGTGGTGCCCGGCGGGAGTTGGACGAACGCACCGCGCCGCTGGCAGGGCTCGTCGCCGCGTTCATCTTCGCCGTGCAGATGCTGAACTTCCCTGTCGCGGCGGGTACCAGCGGCCATCTGCTCGGCGGAGCGCTGGCGGCGATCCTGGTCGGGCCCTACACAGGACTGCTCTGCATAGCGGTCGTCCTGCTGATGCAGGGCATCCTCTTCGCCGACGGCGGGCTCACCGCGCTCGGCGTGAACATCACGGTGATGGGGGTCGTCACCACCGTCGTCGCCTACGCCCTCTTCCGCGGGCTGACGCGTGTGCTGCCCCGCACCCGCCGCTCGACGACCGTCGCCGCCTTCGTGGCCGCGCTCGTCTCCGTGCCGGCCGCCGCCGTCGTGTTCACCCTGATCTACGCGATCGGCGGGACCACCGACGTACCCATCGGCAAGGTGTTCACCGCGATGGTCGGCGTCCACGTCCTGATCGGCATCGGGGAGGCGGTGATCACCGCGTTGACCGTCGGCGCCGTGATCGCGGTGCGCCCCGACCTGGTGCACGGGGCCCGCGGCCTGGCCGCCCCGCTCAAGCTCCGTGTCGACGGCGATCTCATCGATGCCCCCGCCGCACCGGCCGCCCCGGCTCCCGCGGCCGCCCGCTCCACGCGCAAGGTCTGGGTCACCGGTCTGGTCGCCGCGCTCCTCCTCGCGGGCTTCGTCTCCTTCTACGCCTCCGCAAGCCCCGACGGCCTGGAGAAGGTCGCCGCGGACAAGGGCATCGACGAGAAGGTCGAGGAGCATGGCGCAGCCGACTCCCCGCTGGCCGACTACGGCGTCAAGGACATCGGCAACGCCCGCGTCTCCGGGGGCCTCGCCGGAGTGATCGGCGTCGGCGTCACCATCGCCGTCGGCAGCGGCGTCTTCTGGGCCGTACGCCGGAGCCGTACGCCGGGGACTTCCGAGAACCGCACCCCCACCGAGTCCGTCTGACATGGGAGCCGGCCACGCGCACAAGCTCTACCGGCACGGTCACTCCCCGGTCCACGCCCTGCCGCCGCACTGCAAGCTCGCCGCCGTCCTGTGCTTCGTCGTGGTCGTCGTCTCCACCCCCCGCGAGGCCGTCTGGGCCTTCGCCCTGTACGCGGTGCTGCTCGCCGCCGTCGCGGCGGTGGCCCGGATTCCCGCCGGATTCCTGCTGAAGCGGCTGGTCATCGAGGTGCCGTTCGTGGCGTTCGCGCTCCTCATGCCCTTCGTCGTACCCGGCGAGCAGACCGAGCTGCTCGGTATCTCCGTCAGCGTCCCCGGACTCTGGGGCGCCTGGAACGTACTCGCGAAGGGCACCCTCGGTGTGGCCGCGTCGGTGATCCTGGCCTCGACCACCGAGCTGCGCTCCCTGCTGCTCGGCCTCCAGCGGCTCCGGCTGCCGCCGCTGCTCGTCCAGATCGCGTCCTTCATGATCCGGTACGGCGACGTCATCACCGACGAGCTGCGCCGGATGTCGATCGCGCGCCGCTCCCGCGGCTTCGAGGCAAGCGGAGTGCGCCACTGGGGTGTCCTCGCCAAGACGGCCGGCGCCCTCTTCATCCGGTCCTACGAGCGCGGCGAACGCGTCCACCTCGCGATGGTCAGCCGCGGCTACACCGGAACCATGCCGGTGATCGACGAGGTGACCGCCTCCCGCACCCAGTGGGCGCGCGCGGCGGCACTCCCCGTGCTCGCCCTCGTCGTATGTCTGCTGGGATGGACCATATGAGCCAGAACACCGCGGCCCCCGTCCCGTCCCTGGAGGTCAGCGGCCTCGCCTATGCCTACCCCGACGGCCACCAGGCCCTCTTCGGCGTCGACCTGACCGTGGCCAGGGGCGAACGCGTGGCGCTCCTCGGCCCCAACGGCGCGGGCAAGACCACACTCGTCCTCCACCTCAACGGCATCCTCGACGCGGGCGCCGGCACCGTCCGGGTCGCCGGGCTGCCCGTGGAGAAGCGGCACCTCGCCGAGATCCGCCGCCGTGTCGGCATCGTCTTCCAGGACCCCGACGACCAGCTCTTCATGCCGACCGTCCGCGAGGACGTCGCCTTCGGACCCGCATCGGCCGGGCTGCGCGGCCCTGAGCTGGAGGACCGGGTCATGACCGCGCTGCGACGGGTCGGCATGGAGGAGTACGTGGCGCGGCCCCCGCACCACCTCTCCTTCGGCCAGCGCCGCCGCGTCGCCGTCGCCACGGTCCTCGCCATGGAGCCGGAGATCCTCGTCCTGGACGAACCCTCCTCGAATCTGGACCCGGCCTCCCGCCGTGAACTCGCCGACATCCTGCGCTCCTTGGACGTCACCGTGCTGATGGTCACCCACGACCTGCCGTACGCACTCGAACTCTGCCCGCGTGCCGTCATCCTCAGCGACGGGGTGATCACCGCCGACGACCGCACACAGGACCTGCTGTGCGACGACGCACTGATGCGCCTGCACCGGCTCGAGTTGCCCTTCGGTTTCGATCCGCGTTCCGTGACCGTTCCGCGTTCGTGAACAGAGGGTGACCCGGCACCCGTTCCACCTGCGCAGGGATGCACCATGGGGGGATGAGCGGGAGTGCGGGAGCAGGCGTGGACGTACGGGGCACGGTGGCGCCGGGATTCGAGGCGGTACGGGACGCTTTCGTCCGTAACTTCGAACAGCGCGGGGAGCGGGGAGCGGCCGTCGCCCTCTACCGGCACGGCCGCAAGGTCGTGGACCTGTGGGCCGGTACGAGAGATGTCGACGGCGTCGAACCCTGGGCCGTCGACACCGTGCAGATCGTCCGCTCGGCCGGGAAGGGCGTCGCCGCCGCCGTACCGTTGCTGCTGCATCAGCGCGGACAGGTGGATCTCGACGCACCCGTCGGCACGTACTGGCCGGAGTTCAAGGCGAACGGCAAGGAGCGCGTCCTCGTACGCCATCTCCTCGCCCACCGTGCGGGGCTGGCCGCCCTGGACGCGACACTCACGCCCGAGGAGGCAGCGGACGGGGTCACCGGACCGCGGGCCGTCGCCGCCCAACGGCCCCAGTGGGAACCGGGAGCCGACCACGGGTACCACGCCCAGACCTACAGCTGGCTCGTCGCGGAACTGGTGCGCAGGGTCACCGGGCGCACCATCGGCCGCTGGATCGCCGAGGAGATCGCGCGTCCGCTCGGGCTGGACTTCTGGTTCGGGCTGCCGGCCGACGAGGCGCACCGTATCGGGCGGATCGGCCCCGTCGAACCTCCGCCGGCCGAAGGCAGCGGCGCCCTGCGTATGCGGCCCAAGCGCTCCGTCGTCGACGCCTACGCCGATCCGGCCTCGCTGACCCGTCGCGCCTTCGGGGCGATCGACCCCTTCCCCGACGAGAACGCCCCGGACTACCGCGCGGCTGAGCTCCCCGCGTCCAACGGCGTCGCCACCGCACGCGGACTCGCCCGCTGCTATGCCGCGATGATCGGCCAGGTCGACGGGCAGCGGCTGTTCGCCCCCGCCACCCTCACCCTGGCCCGCACCGAGGAGTCGGCGGGCCCGGACCAGGTGCTGGTCGTCAACACCCGCTTCGGCCTCGGCTACATGCTGCACGGTCCGGCCGCGCCGCTGCTCGGCCCCGGGTCCTTCGGGCACCCGGGCCGCGGCGGCTCGCTGGGCTTCGCGGATCCCGAATCGGGTATCGCGCTCGGTTATGTGACGAACGGTCTGCAGAAGGGAGTTACCGCCGACCCCCGTGCCCAGGCTCTGGTCCGGGCAGTACGGTCGGCGCTATGACTCCTCGCACCGAAGGAAGCACCGACGGAAGCACCCAAGGAAGCACCGAAGGGCGCCTCGACGGATACGCCGCGCTCCTCACCGGCGCTGGACGGGGCATAGGGGCGGCCACCGCCCGCCGGCTCGCATCCGAGGGCGCGGCCGTCCTGGTCACGGACCTGGACGTCGGCCGCGCCTCCCATGTCGCCACGGAGATCCGGGAGAAGGGCGGCATCGCCGAGTCCCTGGCCTGCGACGTGGGCGACCGGTCGGCGGTCGAGGCGGCGGTGGCCCACGCGGTGGCAGCCTTCGGACGGCTCGACACCCTGGTCAACAACGCCTACGCCGAGCACCAGGACGCCCCGCTCTTCGAGGACGAGACGGACGAGGCCTGGGCCCGCAGCCTCGACATCACCTTGACCGGCCCCTACCGCTGCTCCCGCGCCGCCCTGCCGCACCTGGTGGCCTCCGGCCGTGGCGCGATCGTCAACATCGGCTCGGTGAACGGCGAGCAGGACTTCGGCGGTCACGCCTACAGCGCCGCGAAGGCGGGCCTGGCCGGCCTGACCCGCACCCTCGCCGGCCACGCGGGGCCACGCGGCGTCCGCGTCAACCTCATCGCCCCCGGCACGATCCGCACGGACGCCTGGGCGGGCCGCGAAGCCGTACTGGAGCGGGCGGAGTCCCTCTACCCGCTCGGCCGCGTCGGAGAACCGGACGACATCGCATCCGCGGTCGCCTTCCTCGCCTCCCGGGACGCGGCCTGGATCACCGGGATCACGCTGCGGGTGGACGGCGGCCTGCTGGCCGTCAACACGGGCTTCCGTGCGGCGATATCGGAGGTCTCAGAAGCCCCGTAGCCGGATCCTGACGCGGGCGGACGCTCAGCTCGTGTGCAGCATCAGGCCGATACCGACCACCATCAGCCCCGCCGCAGCGAGCCGTGGAGCCCCGAACCGCTCCTTGAAGAACAGCGTCCCTATGGCCGCGCCCACGATGATCGAGGACTCGCGCAGTGCGGCGATCGGGGCGAGCGCGGCTCTCGTCTGCGCCCACAGGACCAGGCCGTAGGCGGTGACCGACAGTGCCGCGCCCAGCAGTCCACGTGCTGCGAACGGGGTGAGCCGGGGCAGCAGTTCGCCCCGGCGGCGCCAGAACGCGTAGGCGGGGATGGCGATCCCCTCCAGGATCATCAGCCAGGCGATGTAGCCGAGCGGGGTGCCCGAGGTGCGTACCCCCACCCCGTCGACCGTCGTGTAGCCCGCGATGGCCAGACCCGTCGCGAGAGCCGCCGCGATCGCGGGCCAGTGGGGCTGCTTGCCGGAGCCCCGGATGCCCCACAGCGCCAGTCCGACGAGCCCCGCCGACGCCACCGCGACGCCCGCCGCCGCCCAGCGGTCCGGGCGCTCCCCGATGAACACGGCCGCCAGGACCGTCACGACGAGCGGGGCCGTGCCCCGGGCGATCGGATACATCTGGCCGAAGTCGCCCAGGGTGAACGAGCGCATCAGCAGCAGCATGTACGCCACGTGCAGGCCAGCGGAGACGAGCAGATACGGCCAGGCGCCGGACGCCGGGAGCGGCGCGAAACAGGCCAGTACGAGACCGATCAGCGCACCGCCGCCGGAGATCAGGGTGAAGGACACCAGCTGGTCGCGGATGGCGTGGGCGATGGCGTTCCAGGTGGCGTGCGTGATCGCGGCGGCCAGGACGGCCACCGCCACCAGCGGGGTCACGCGCTCTGCTCGCGCACGTCCACCAGGGCTCCGCCGGCGTGCGTGACCAGGCTCTGCGGGTCCAGCGGGAAGACCGTGTGCGGGGTGCCCGCGGCCGCCCAGACCGTCGCGTGGGCGAGCAGCCCCCGGTCGGCCAGCACCCGGGTCCTCGTACGGTGGCCGAAGGGCGGGACCCCGCCGATCGCGTATCCGGTGGTCTCCCGGACGAGGTCGGCCCCCGCCCGCTTGACCTTTCCGGCGCCGAGTTCGGCCCGCACACGCTCCACGTCCACCCGGGACGAGCCGTCCATCAGGACCAGGACCGGAACACCGTCGGCCTCGAAGATCAGGGACTTGACGATCTGGCCGAGTTCGCAGCCGACCGCGGCGGCGGCCTCGACCGCGGTGCGGGTGGCGTCGGGGAAGCGGCGTACCTCGACGTCGAGGCCCAGCTCCCGCAGGGCCTCGGCGAACCGGGGGTGGGCATCGGACGAGCTCGTCGCGGGGGTGATGTCGGAAGTGCTCATACCGCGCACGCTACCGCTGCCGGGGCGGACCACTGCGCTCCCGGCGGCTGTACCGATCGTCGCTCCGAATCGGACACCCGGCCGGAAATGTCCCCTGCGCCTGCCTTCGCGCCCGCCCACGCCCCCAGAGTGGTGAGGAGTACGACAAGGGGGGATATTTTGCTGCGCATCCATTTCACCGCCCAGGACCTGGAGTACCTCCGGATCGCCCGCAGGCCCGACCCGTTGTGGGAGATCGTCTGCAGCCTCTGCCGGCTGCAGAACAAGGAGGGGGCGGTCGCGTTCGGCCCCTGGCGGCGCAGTGTCGCCGGGCGGCTGACGGCGGAAGGACCGGGGCGTCACGCCGCGCGGTTCCTGTGCGGTCTGGTGCCGTACGGGCCCTATTTCCCCGACTTCCTGACGCCCGCCGTGGACTGCGGCGACACCGATCTGCGGCACGGGATCGACCGGGTGCTCACCACCCCGCGCACCCGGCTGCGCACCGAACTGGGGCTGCTGGCCGGGGTGGGTGGCCGGCCCTTGGCGGGAGCGGAGCTCGCCAGGGGTGACACGTCGGCGCTGCGGTCGCTGGGCGGCGCGCTGAGCACCTACGACAGGCTGTTCGTCGCCCCGTTCCGGGAGACCGTCGACGCCGCGGTGTCCTCCGATGTCGCCTGGCGGTCCCGGGAGCTCTCGGCCGGCGGCACCCGGGCGCTGCTGGAGACCTTCCGGCCGATAATCCGGTGGTCCCCGCCGGTGCTGGAGATGGCCTACCCGGTGGAGCGGGACATGCATCTGAACGGGCGCGGTCTCCTGCTCGTGCCCTCGTACTTCTGCTGGCGCATGCCGGTCACCCTGGTCGACGACGCGCTGCTGCCGATGCTGGTCTACCCGGTCGACAAGCAGGTCGTCCCCGGCGCGTCGCCCGCCGGATCGTCGCTGGCCAAACTGCTCGGTCCGACGCGCGCGGCTCTCCTGTACGAGATCGCGGTCCAGGGCTGTGCCTCGACCTCCGAACTGGCCGCCGCCGTCGGCTCGTCGCTGCCCAACACCAGTCAGCAGCTGGCCATCCTGCGCGAGGCCGGGCTGGCCGCCAGCCGCAGGGAAGGGCGGCGTGTGCTGCACCTTCCGTCCCCGCTGGGGCGGCAGTTGCTCGATTCGACGGAGGCCTGACGAAGCGGACGTTTCCACCGTGATGAAAGGGTGCGGTGCGCGCGGCCGCGGGGTGCCAGTCTTCCGTCAGGCCGGGCGTACGCGCAACGGGGGAAGTTGCGGGGGACAAGCGTCCGGGAACCACAACGGAGGAACCATGCGCAAGATCGTACGAGCCACGGTTGCACTGACGTTCGCGGCGGGTGCCGTGCTGGCGACGGGGGCCGGTTCGCAGGCGGCCGAGACAGGAGCCCAGGCCGCTTCCGTCCGCGGATGCGCGTCGGGCGCCGTCTGCATCTACCCGGGTGCGAGCTGGAACGGCAACAAGCCGTCTCACTCGTACTACACGTACGGAGCCCACGACCTGGTCAACCAGACTGGCACGCACCGCATCTTCAACAACCAGACGGGTGGCGCCGTGGTCCAGCTCTGCAAGGCGTACGGCGGCGGTCAGTGCGGGGCCAAGATCCCGGCCGGTAAGTCCTTGGATGTCAACCTGACGCCGATCAACTCGATCAAGCTGTCCAAGTCCTGATCCAGCCCGGCCGTCGCTGCCCGGGGCGCGGATGCCCCGGGCAGCGTTCGCTCACGACCCGGCGCTCAGGACCGCCGCCACCACCGGCCCGGCCGCGTCGCCGCCGTGGCCGCCGGACTGGACGACCGCCGCTGCCGCGAGGTCGTCGCTGAAGCCGGTGAACCAGCTGTTGGACGCGCCCTGGCCGTCGACCTCGGCCGAGCCCGTCTTGGCGCCCTTGTCGCCGCCGACCGAGGCCATGGCAGCCTTGCCCGTGCCCCAGGAGGCGGTGGCCCGCATCATGTCGTTCAGCTGCTGTGTGACGCCTCCCGGCAGCGAGCGGGACGCCTTGGCGAGTTCGCGGTCGTCCAGGGACTGCGGGACGATCACCGGCTGACGGAACGTCCCGGTGCGGGCGGTCGCCGTGATGGACGCGACGTTGAGCGCGTTCATCTGGACGGTGCCCTGGCCTATGTACTGGGCCGCGGCCTCACCACCGGCCTCCTCGGGCACCTTGCCGTCGACGGAGGTGATGCCGGTCTTCCAGTCGAGGCCGATACCGAAGACGTCCCGGGCCTCCTTGGCCAGCGCCGTGTCGTCCTTCGTGTCATCGATCAGCTTGATGAAAGCGGTGTTGCACGAGCGGGCGAAGCTGGTGGTGAAGCTGCTGGACGCGGGCAGTTCGAAGTTGTCGAGGTTGTGGAACGTACGGCCCTGGTACAGCACCTCCTTGGGGCACTCCGTGGGGCCGTTCGCCGTGACCAGGCCCTTCTCCAGGAGCATCGCGGCCGTCATGACCTTCAGCGTGGAACCGGGTGCCTGCGTGCCCTGCATCGCCGCGTTGAAGCCGGTCGCCGGGTTGTTGGCGACCGCGCGTATCTCGCCCGTGGTCGGCTTCACGGCGACCACCGACGCCTCGCTGAACTTCTTGACCGCCTTCTCGGCGGCCGCCTGGGCGCCCGCGTCGAGCGTCGTCCGCAGCTTGCCCGGCTTGCCCTTGGTGAGCGTCAGCAGTGTGGTGTCGGCGACCTTCTCGTCCGCCGGCTCGATCCAGGTCTCGATGCCGGGGGAACCGCCGACGGTGTCGCCGTACCTCTCCCGCAGGCTGTCCAGGACCGTCCCGAGCGACGGGTAGGTCTCCTTGTCGAGCACCTTGCCGTTGTGGTCGACGGCCTCGACGGACGCCGTCGGGGCCTCACCTGTCTTCAGTGACGCGCCCTCGGTGAGCTGCGGATGGAGCACCGCAGGCTGCCAGTCGACGAGGGCCTTGCCGGTCGTCTCACCGCGCACCACGGTCAGTTCGGAGGAGTACGACCAGGGCTTGGTCTTCCCTCCGTACGACACGGTCGCCTTCACCGTGAACGGCACCTTCGCGCCCACGGCGGCACCCGGCGAGATCACCGCCTTCGTGACATGGGCGTCCTTGGCGTAGCCGGTCAGCAGCGGCTCGGCGACGGTCTCGTTGTTCGTGCGCAGGGCGGCGGCCGAGGCGTCGCCCGACGCCCATGCTTCGAGGAAGCCCTTGGCGGTCTCCTCGATCTCCTTCTTGTCCGGTGGCCCTGTCTTCACCTCGGAGGACGTGGACCCGATCCCTCCGGACCCGCCGCCTCCCAGCACGACCTCGTACACGCCGTAACCGAGCCCCCCGGCCACCAGCACGAACGCTCCGCCGATCACGGCGACCTTCGCTCCACTGCGCATCTGTGCAGTCCCCCCTCCCAAGGACCACCCCCTGAACAGGGTTCCGAGGGGTGTCATCCTTCGAGACCCTACGGGACAGCAGAGGCCCCTGAGATGGTTGTTACCGGACCGCTACGCTCACAGGAGAGCGCTTTCCACTCCCTGCCGCTACACCCAGGTGTCCAGCCACATCCGGTCGCGCCAGGACGTGTCCGGGAGCGACGTGCCCGTGTAGAGCGGCCAGAAGTAGATGAAGTTCCAGACGATCAGCAGCACCAGGACGCCCGCGGCGATCGCCCCCAGCGTGCGTCTGCGTTCGCCGGCGGGGTCGGCGGTGATCTCGCCTCCGGGGTGGTGGCCCGGGCCCGTGCCGGAGGCGGGACCCAGGAGGGCGCCGATCATCATCGTGACCGCCAGACAGAGGAACGGCACGAAGACGACCGCGTAGAACAGGAAGATCGTGCGCTCCTGGTAGAGGAACCAGGGCACCCAGCCGGCCGCCACCCCGCAGGCGATCGCGCCGGCCCGCCAGTCGCGGCGGAAGAACCAGCGCCACAGCACGTACAGCAGCGCCACGCACCCGGCCCACCAGAGCAGCGGGGTGCCGAGCGCCAGGACCTCGCGGGCGCACTTGCCGGTCGCGGATTCGGCGCAGCCCGTCTTCTCCTCGTAGAAGTACGAGACGGGGCGGCCCAGCACGATCCAGCTCCATGGATTGGACTGGTAGGTGTGGCCGGAGGTCAGGCCCACATGGAACTCGTAGACCTGGTTCTCGTAGTGCCACAGGCTGCGCAGCCAGTCCGGCAGCCAGGTCCAGCTGCCGCCCTTGCCCTCGGTGGCCGCCCAGTTGCGGTAGTACCCCTTGTCCGTGACGATCCATCCGGTCCACGAGACGAGGTACGTGCCGATCGCGACCGGCACCGTGGAGACGAACGCGGGCAGCAGGTCCCTGAGGGCCACGGCGCGGTACGGCTGCAGGGCGCCCGCCGTGCGCCTCGCGCCGACGTCCCAGAGCACCGACATCACACCGAACGCGGCCAGGATGTAGAGCCCGTTCCACTTCGTGGCGAAGGCCAGGCCCAGCATCAGGCCGGCCATGATCCGCCACGGGCGCCACCCGAGGCGGAGCGTTTCGGCGACGTGGGCGTCCGGGCGCAGGACGCCCTCCTCGTCCACCGGGAGCGCGGCGGCCAGCTTGCGGCGGGACCGGTCACGGTCGATGAGGAAGCACCCGAAGGCGGCGAGCACGAAGAACATCAGGATCAGGTCGAGCAGCGCGGTGCGGCTCATCACGAAGTGCAGCCCGTCCACCGCCAGCAGGGTGCCGGCGAGGCAGCCCAGGAACGTGGAACGGAACAGACGTCGCCCGATGCGGCACAGCATCAGGATCGAGAGGGTGCCGAGCAGCGCCACCATGAAGCGCCAGCCGAACGGGGTGAATCCGAAGATCTGCTCGCCGAACCCGATGATCCACTTGCCGACCGGCGGATGGACGACGTAACCCGGGTCCACCGGGATGTCCACCGACGACGGGTCCTTGAGGATCAGCTTGTCGACGTCCTTGGGCCAGGAGCCCTCGTACCCCTGGTTGACCAGCGCCCAGGCGTCCTTGGCGTAGTACGTCTCGTCGAATATCACCGCCTTCGGGCTGCCCAGGTTCCAGAACCGCAGCACGCCGGCGACCAGCGCGACCAGCAGCGGCCCGCCCCAGGCGGACCAGCGCACCAGACGGTCGGCGAGGACCGGCGGCACCGGGAGCACGTCGCGGAACTGTTTGCCAGGGCGGGCGTAGGGCGGGTCGAGGCGCTCGCGCAGCCCCGCCTCCGGCCGTGGGGAATGGCCGAAGCGGCGCAGCCGCTGCTGCCAGGAAGGCGGCTGGTCGCCGGTGTGAACCCCGGCGTCGTTGCCCTGCTGGGCTTCGGGCGCAGTACTCGTCACCGCGCCATCGTAGGGAACGCATCTGTGCGAGTGGTGCCGCCCGGGCTGGGAGGATGGCCGATGTGACTGGAACGACTGGAACGCTCGTACTCGCAGGGACCCCCATCGGCGATGTGGCGGACGCCCCGCCACGGCTCGCCACCGAGCTGGAGACGGCCGATGTCGTGGCCGCTGAGGACACCCGGCGGCTGCGCCGGCTCACCCAGGCCATGGGCATCCACACGACGGGGCGTGTCGTGTCCTACTTCGAGGGCAACGAGTCGGCGCGCACCCCTGAACTCGTCGAGGCGCTGGTCGGCGGTGCGCGTGTCCTGCTCGTCACCGACGCCGGGATGCCGTCCGTCTCCGACCCCGGCTACCGGCTGGTGGCGGCGGCCGTGGAGCAGGACATCAAGGTCACCGCCGTACCGGGCCCGTCGGCCGTACTGACCGCGCTGGCACTGTCCGCGCTGCCCGTGGACCGCTTCTGCTTCGAGGGCTTCCTGCCGCGCAAGGCGGGCGAGCGGCTCGGGAAGCTGCGCGAGGTCGCCGGTGAGCGCCGCACGATGGTCTTCTTCGAGGCCCCGCACCGGCTGGACGACACCCTGGCCGCGATGGCCGAGGTGTTCGGGGAGGACCGCAGGGCGGCAGTCTGCCGGGAGCTGACCAAGACCTACGAGGAGGTGAAGCGCGGCCCGCTGGGGGAGCTGGCCCGCTGGGCGGCCGAGGGCGTGCGCGGCGAGATCACCGTTGTCGTCGAGGGCGCCACGGACTCGGGGAACGAGGGGCTGGACGCCGCCGAGCTGGTACGCAGGGTGCAGGTGCGCGAGGAGGCGGGGGAGCGGCGCAAGGAGGCCATCGCGGCTGTCGCCGCCGACGCCGGGCTGCCCAAGCGCGAGGTGTTCGATGCGGTGGTCGCGGCAAAGAACGCGGCTCGGACCGGCCAGGATCAGGGCAAAGGACTAGCCTGAAATGTAAAGCGCGAGCCGCATACCGGGCCGTTCGGCCACGGATCGGCCAAAAGCGTTCCAACACTCGGCAGACCTCGTGCTTCGCCGTCGGCGAAGGCGTCCACTTGAGGGTGGAACGCACCATCCGGAGAAGCTTGTCCGGAGTGCTTGTCCAGCGGACAAGAGGAGCAGGCATGAGTGAGATCGCAGCAACCACCGTGCATGAGGCGTACGCCTTCGCCTGCATGAGGTGCGGACACGGCTGGGAACAGGCCTACGAGATATCGCACCACGTCGACAACTCCGGCAACCCCTTCGTGGTGTACACGGCGGACGGGCAGCGCGTGCCGTCGCCGCTGTCCACCCCGACCTGCGCGAACTGCGGCGGGCACGTGGTGCGGATCATGCGCGCGGGACGGGTCTCCACCGTCCAGCGGATGAGCAGGCCCCTGGAGACCGCGCGCCCCGGGGAGACCGCGCGCCCCAGGGAGACCGCGCGTCCCGAGGAGGACGACGTGGACGAGGCGGGTGGGCGGATGTCCGTGGCCACCGCCGTGCCGGCACATGACCGCGAAGCGCACCACTGGCAGCTGTCCGATCTGCTCCGTCCCTTCCAGCGGCGGTAGGGGGCCCACAGGCCCACAGGCCCACACAGGTCACCGGGGCGGTCCCGGGGCCGGCACCGGGGCCCATGGGAGGGCTCACGCCCTTGTGGGCGCGTGCCCTCGTAGAGTCGTGGGCATGAGCCGTACCGACGCCCCGCCGCTCCCCGAACCCCTCAGGGTTCCGGTCGCCGATTCGCACACCCACCTGGACATGCAGGACGGAACCGTCGAGGAGGGCCTCGCCAGGGCCGCCGCGGTCAACGTGACCACCGTCGTCCAGGTGGGCTGTGATGTGAAGGGCTCGCACTGGGCCGCCGAGACCGCCGCAGCGCACCCCTCCGTCCACGCCGCCGTCGCCCTGCACCCCAACGAGGCGCCCCGCATCGTGCACGGCGACCCGGACGGCTGGTCGCGCCAGGGGGCGCGGGAGCCGGGCGGGAAGGCGGCACTCGACGAGGCGCTGGCGGAGATCGACGCACTGGCCGCTCTCGGTCATGTACGCGCGGTCGGCGAGACGGGACTCGACCACTTCCGTACGGGGCCCGAGGGCATCGCGGCCCAGGAGGAGTCCTTCCGGGCCCACATCGAGATCGCCAAGCGGCACGGCAAGGCCCTGGTCATCCACGACCGTGAGGCCCACGCGGACGTCCTGCGCATCCTCGCCGACGCGGGCGCACCGGAGCGGACCGTCTTCCACTGCTACTCGGGGGACGCCGACATGGCCCGGATCTGCGCGGCGGCCGGGTACTACATGTCCTTCGCGGGCAACGTCACCTTCAAGAACGCGCAGCCGCTGCGCGACGCGCTGGCCGTCGCCCCCGCCGAGCTCGTGCTCGTCGAGACGGACGCACCCTTCCTCACCCCCGCCCCGTACCGCGGACGGCCCAACGCGCCCTATCTGATTCCGGTCACGCTCCGTGCCATGGCCGAGGTGAGGGGTACCGACGAGGACACCCTGGCCGCCGCCGTCCAGGACAACACCGCGCGGGCGTTCGACTTCTGAGGGTGGTCGCGGCGTCCGAAGGGCGGGCCGAACCGACACGCTGGGTAATCGTACGACTTTGTACGGTGACGGTGCCTCCGCTAGGGTGCCCGCGCAATGGGGTCGGCCGGCCGGAACGTCTGGAGCGTCGTGGGCCATTCGCAGGGCAGTCACCGCGCGGCGCGCGGCAGTCGGCGCACGAGGCAGGCCCCGGCGAGGGCCCCCGCACCGCCCCCGACAGCGCCGCGCCCCCTCCACGAGGAGCGGACGATCGTCGCCGGGTCCTGGCCGGGCACCCGGCCGGTCCATGACCCCACCGTGCTGGACAGCCCCCTGGTGCCCCGGCAGGCCGCCCCGTGGAAGGCCGTGGGGCCGCGCGACGAGCCCGCCCCGCGCGGCAGGCGGACGGCCGGACACCGGGCGGCCAGGCGGGACCGCCTCACCCCGGAGAGCCTGCGGCGGATCGTCCCGCGCGCCCTGGTCATCGTGGTGCTGGCCGGCGGCACCGCCGCGTTCCTCGCCCAGGACAAGGCCGTCCGCGTCAGCGTCGACGGAACGACGCACACCCTGCACACCTTCGCCGACGACGTCGGAGAGCTCCTCGATGCCGAGGGCGTCACGGTCGGCGCCCGCGACCACGTCGCCCCCGCGCCCGCCACGGGTCTTGGCGACGGCGACGAGGTCGTCGTCCTCCGGGAGGCGCGAGGGTGAGGCCTTCGGGCCCCTCCGGCGGCCGTAGGCTTGACGGGTGAGCACCACAGAGCCCGACGCCCTCCTGGGCCCCGCAGACATCCGCGAGCTGGCCGCAGCGCTGGGCGTACGCCCCACCAAGCAGCGCGGCCAGAATTTCGTCATCGACGCCAACACGGTCCGCAGG
The DNA here is from genome assembly GCF_040650935.1 of Streptomyces sp. NPDC048565. Taxonomy (NCBI): domain Bacteria; kingdom Bacillati; phylum Actinomycetota; class Actinomycetes; order Kitasatosporales; family Streptomycetaceae; genus Streptomyces; species Streptomyces sp. NPDC048565. Next base: position 116,979 of record NZ_JBEZIH010000008.1, on the reverse strand, counting down.
ATCGTGCGCACCGCCGAGGTGCGGCCCGACGACGTGGTGGTCGAGGTGGGGCCCGGTCTGGGTTCGCTGACGCTGGCCCTGCTGGAGGCGGCCGACCGGGTCGTCGCCGTGGAGATCGACGAAGTGCTCGCGGGCGCCCTGCCGGCCACGGTCGCCGCACGGATGCCGCGGCGCGCAGAGCGCTTCGCGCTCGTCCACTCCGACGCGATGCTGGTCAAGGAGCTCCCCGGCCCCGCGCCCACCGCGCTCGTCGCCAACCTGCCGTACAACGTCGCCGTGCCGGTCCTGCTCACCATGCTGGAGCGCTTCCCCACCATCGAGCGGACGCTCGTGATGGTGCAGGCCGAGGTCGCCGACCGGCTGGCCGCCCGCCCGGGCAACAAGGTCTACGGAGTGCCGTCGGTCAAGGCCAACTGGTACGCCGAGGTCAAGCGCGCCGGGTCGATCGGCCGCACGGTGTTCTGGCCCGCGCCCAACGTCGACTCGGGTCTGGTGTCCCTGGTCCGGCGTACGGAACCGATCCGTACCACCGCGAGCAGGACCGAGGTCTTCGCCGTCGTGGACGCCGCGTTCGCCCAGCGCCGTAAGACGCTGCGCGCCGCCCTTGCGGGCTGGGCGGGCTCCGCACCGGCCGCCGAGGCCGCGCTGACAGCGGCCGGCATCTCGCCGCAGGCGCGTGGCGAGGCGCTGACCGTCGAGGAGTTCGCCGCCATCGCCGAGAACAAGCCGGAGCCCTCCGCATGAACCCCAGCGTCACCGTCCGCGTACCCGCCAAGGTCAACGTGCAGCTCGCGGTGGGCGCCGCACGCCCCGACGGCTTCCACGACCTGGCCAACGTCTTCCTCGCCGTCGGCCTGTACGACGAGGTCACCGTCACCCCCGCCGACACCCTGCGCGTCACCTGCTCGGGTCCCGACGCCGGCCAGGTCCCTCTGGACACCACGAACCTCGCGGCCCGCGCCGCGACGGCGCTGGCCGCCCGGCACGGCATCGCCCCCGATGTGCACCTGCACATCGCCAAGGACATCCCCGTCGCCGGCGGCATGGCGGGCGGCAGCGCCGACGGCGCCGCCGCCCTGCTGGCCTGCGACGCCCTGTGGGCCACCGGTGCCACCCGGGAGGAACTCCTGGAGATCTGCGCCGAGCTGGGCAGCGACGTGCCCTTCAGCCTGACCGGCGGGGCGGCGCTCGGCGTCGGCCGCGGTGAGCGGCTGACGCCCGTCGAGGTCGGCGGCGGCTTCCACTGGGTCTTCGCCGTCGCCGACGGCGGGCTCTCCACCCCCGCGGTGTACGGCGAGTTCGACCGGCTCACCGCCGGCACCCGCGTGCCGGAGCCGACCACGTCCCCCGCGCTCCTGACGGCCCTGCGCAAGGGGGACACCACGGCGCTCGCCGGCGCCCTCAGCAACGACCTCCAGGCCGCGGCGCTCTCCCTGCGCCCCTCGCTGGCCGACACCCTCGCGGCGGGCACCGCCGCGGGCGCCCTGGCCGCCCTGGTCTCGGGATCCGGACCGACCACGGCGTTCCTGACGGCCGACGAGGAGTCGGCGCGGAAGGTGGCCGACGCCCTGCTGTCCTCCGGCACCTGCCGCGAGGCCCGCGTGGCGACGTCCCCGGCGGCGGGCGCCACCGTCGTCTGACCGCGGGCGAGCGCTTCGGCAGGAGCTCCTGAACGCTCCGGCCCGCGCTTATGCCTCATGATCGATCACCGCAGGCGAGCGCACTCCGCGCGGCGACTACGCTGGGACATCGAGCGGTCCCCGACGCAAGGACCCCCGAGGCAGGAGTGAAATGGCCGTCAATCTGGTCAATGTCGAGCAGGTCACCAAGGTGTACGGCACCCGTGCCCTGCTCGACGGTGTATCCCTCGGGGTGTCCGAGGGCGACCGGATCGGCGTCGTCGGCCGCAACGGCGACGGGAAGACGACGCTCATCCGGATGCTCGCCAAGCTGGAGGAGGCGGACACCGGCCGCGTCACCCACAACGGCGGGCTGCGCCTCGGCGTCCTCACCCAGCACGACTCGCTGGACCCCACGGCCACCATCAGGCACGAGGTGATCGGCGACCTCGAGGACCACGAGTGGGCGGGCAGCGCCAAGATCCGCGACGTGCTGACCGGTCTCTTCGGCGGCCTGGCACTCCCCGGCTTCGAGCACGGCCTCGACACCGTCATCGCCCCGCTCTCCGGCGGCGAGCGGCGCCGGATCGCGCTGGCGAAGCTGCTCATCGCCGAACAGGACCTGGTCGTACTCGACGAGCCCACCAACCACCTCGACGTCGAGGGCATCTCCTGGCTGGCCGGGCATCTGCGGGCCCGTCGCTCCGCGCTCGTCTGCGTCACCCACGACCGGTGGTTCCTGGACCAGGTCTGCACCCGCATGTGGGACGTCCAGCGGGGCTCGGTCCACGAGTACGAGGGCGGCTACAGCGACTACGTGTTCGCGCGGGCCGAGCGGGAACGGATCGCCGCGACCGAGGAGTCCAAGCGGCAGAACCTGATGCGCAAGGAGCTGGCCTGGCTGCGGCGGGGAGCCCCCGCCCGTACGTCCAAGCCGCGCTACCGCATCGAGGCGGCCAACGAGCTGATCGCCGACGTGCCGCCCCCGCGTGACACCAGCGAGCTGATGAAGTTCGCCAACGCCCGGCTCGGCAAGACCGTCTTCGACCTGGAGGACGTGACCGTCACGGCCGGGCCCAAGACGCTGCTCACCCACCTCACCTGGCAGCTCGGCCCCGGTGACCGCGTCGGCCTGGTCGGCGTCAACGGCGCCGGCAAGACCTCGCTGCTGCGGGCGCTCGGCGAGGCCTACCGCAGCCAGGGCGACGTACAGCCCGAGGCCGGGAAGGTCGTCGTCGGCAGGACGGTGAAGCTCGCCTACCTCTCCCAGGAGGTCGCGGAGCTCAACCCGAACCTGCGGGTGCTCGAAGCCGTTCAGCAGGTGCGCGACCGGGTCGACCTCGGCAAGGGACGGGAGATGACGGCGGGTCAGCTCTGCGAGCAGTTCGGCTTCGCCAAGGAGAAGCAGTGGACCCCCGTCGGTGACCTGTCCGGTGGTGAGCGGCGGCGGCTTCAGATCCTGCGGCTGCTGATGGACGAGCCCAACGTCCTCTTCCTCGACGAGCCCACCAACGACCTGGACATCGAGACGCTGACCCAGCTGGAGGACCTCCTCGACGGCTGGCCCGGGTCCATGATCGTGATCTCGCACGACCGGTTCTTCATCGAGCGGACCACGGACAAGGTGATGGCGCTCCTCGGCGACCGCGCGCTGCGGATGCTGCCGCGCGGCATCGACGAGTACATCGAGCGCAGGCAGCGCATGGAGGAGGCGGCGACGCCCGCGTCCTCCGGTCCGTCGGCGCCCAGGGCGGCGGCTCCGGCCGAGACGGTCTCGCCGCAGGCGGCGCGCGCCGCGAAGAAGGAACTCCAGAAGGTCGAGCGGCAGCTCGACAAGATGTCGACGAGGGAGACGGCGCTGCACGCGCAGATCGCCGACAACGCCACCGACTTCGAGAAGGTCGCCACGCTCGACGCCGAGCTGCGTGAACTGGTCGCGGAGCGTGACGTGTTGGAGATGCGCTGGCTGGAACTGGCCGAGGACGCCTGAGCCCTGGCGGCAGCGGGTGCGTAACGGCGGCATCACGGCCCGGTTCTCCCTTGGGCACAGGGGATGGACCGAGCCGGTGCCCGGTGTGGTGCGGGTGGTACAAAGAAGCCCCGCTCGACTGCCGTAACGCCGCGGAAGCCATGCCCGATTCGCTCCTTTCCGGGGGGAATTCAGAGATTTCTCGCACCTGAACCTCTGAGCCCAGCGGAATCGCGGGGGAGACCGGACCGGGCACCGGACCGCACGAAGGGGGACGTGCTGATGACCCAGCCGCCCAGCCAGCAACCGCCGCAGGGGGGTTTCGGGGCTCCGCAGGATCCGCAGGGCACTCCTCAGCCGCCGCAGACACCACCGCCCGCGGCTCCGCCGCAGATGCCGCCCGCACCCCCGCAGGGGCCGCCGCCGGGTGCCCCGCAGACGCCTCCGCCCGCGCAGCCCGGCTACGGCTATCCGCAGGCGCCCGGGGAGCAGCCCGGCTACGGCTACCCCCAGGCACCCGGACAGGCACCCGGACAGGCACCCGGTCAGGCCCCTGGCCAGGCGGCCCCCGGCCCGTACTCCCAGCAGCCCGGCCCGTACGGCGCCCCGTCAGGTCCGTACGCCCAGCAGCCCGGCCCTTACGGCCAGCAGCCCGGTTACGGCTACCCGCAGCAGCAGTACCCCGGTGCCCCCGCGCCCGGCGGCCCCGGCGGCGGCGGTTTCTTCAAGGGCAAGCCCGCCGTCATCATCGGTGCCGCGCTCGCCGCGCTCCTCGTCGTCGGCGGCGGCATCTTCTTCGCCACGAGCGGTGGCGACGACGAGAAGGACCCCGTCGCCAAGTCCAGCAGCGGCGCCCCGGACCCGACCGCTTCGCCCACCGTCGACCAGGGCGACGGCAAGGGTGACGGCCGCGAGGCCAACGACGACCTGAACGCCGGGCGCAAGGAGGGCGAGGCGAAGGTCCTCTGGCTGACGAAGAACGACGTCGACCTCCCGCGCAACGGCGCGGACGTGTTCGGCCCGTGGGTCGTCGGGGACACGATCGTCAAGGCCATGTACCGCTCGGTCGTCGGCTACTCGGTGGCCGACGGCAAGGAGAAGTGGAAGCTTCCGCTCCCCGTCGACGTGTGTGCGGGACCGGGTAACGCCACGGCCGACGGCAAGATCGTCCTCGGTGTGAAGAGCGGCACCACGGAGCGGGCCAACTGCTCCGTGCTGCAGATGGTCGACCTCAACACCGGCAAGGCCGGCTGGAAGAAGACGATCAAGAAGAACGGCAACTTCGACATGTTGTCCGACATCGGTCTCGCGATCAGCGGCGACACCGTGGCCGTCGGACGTACGAGCAACTCCAACGCCTACCGCGTCAGCGACGGCAAGGAGCTGTTCGGCAACCCCTCGGGCAACTGCCTGCCGTTCGCCTTCGCCGGCGGTACCAAGATGATCGCCGCGGCCAGTTGCCGCACCGACGACGTGGACAACCCGCAGCACCAGATCCAGGAGATCGACCCGACCACGGGCAAGGCCAAGTGGACGTACCAGCCCAAGCGCGGCTGGGAGGTCGAAAAGGTCTACTCGGTGAGCCCGCTCGTCGTCTCGCTGACCCAGCGCGACGAGAAGAAGTGGGGCATCCTCGCGCTCAAGGAGAACGGGTCGCTGCGCTCCCAGCTGATCAGCGACAAGGGCGACAAGCTCTCCGTCGACTGCGGAGGCGGCTTCGTGGTCTTCGGCGGGCAGTTGGAAGGGTGCACGGGCCTCGCCGCCGACGCCAACACCTTCTACATGATGACCGAGGACGACACCAGCGGGTCCGCCCGCACCAACAAGGTCATCGCGTTCGACCTGAACACCGGCAAGACCAAGTGGAAGGCGGCGGCTCCCGCCGAGCGCACCATGAAGCCGCTGCGCATGGAGGGCGGCAACGTCCTGGTCTACCTGGAGCCCTCGTACGACAAGGGCGGGGCGATCGCGACGATCGCACCCACCGGTGGCGCGCCCAAGGTGCTGTTGCAGCACCCGGACTCCACGACGCGGATCGAGAGCTTCTTCTCGGCCGACGTCTCCTACGTGGGTGGCCGTTCCTTCATCGTCAGCACCCGCGTCAGCGCGAGCAACGACGAGGAAGAGAAGGAACAGACGACCATGATGGCCTTCGGCAAGTGACGGCCGACACCGGCAACCGCCGCCCCTTCTTCTCAGATCCCGCAGAGGTACGCACGCCATGACCCAGCCGCCCCAGCCACCCAACGAACCGCCCCAGGGCGGATTCGGCGCCCCGCAGGACCCGCCGCCCGGCGGTTTCGGCGAGCCCACCCCGCCGCCGTCCGACCCGCTGGCCAAGCCCTCGGCCGCGCCGCCCACCCCGCCCACCGGCGGCTACGGCACGCCGCCCCCGCCGCCGCCCCCGGGTGGTTACGGCACTCCGCAGACGCCGCCGCCCTCGGGTGGTTACGGCGCCCCGCAGACGCCGCCGCCCTCGGGTGGTTACGGCGCCCCGCAGACGCCTCCGCCCGGGCAGCCGCCGCAGAATCCCGCGTACGGCTACCCGCAGGCGCCGCCTCCCGGCCAGCCGCCGGCCCAGCCCGGCTACGGCTTCCCGCAGGGGCCTCCGCCAGGCCAGCCCGGCATGCCTCCGCAGCAGGGGTACGGCTACCCGACCGCGCCGATGCAGCCGCAGTACGCCGGGCCGCAGCAGGGCGGCGGCAAGAAGTTCACCACCCAGATGCAGATCATCGTCGCCGCGGCCGTCGCCGTGGTGCTGATCGTCGGCGGCGGTATCTTCTACGCCTCCAGCGACGACGGCAAGCAGGACGAGGTGTCCTCGGCCGGGCCCGACGGCGGCGGCGAGGGCGGCGAGGGGAAGGGCGGCAGCGGCGACGGCCTGGCCGGCGGCACCGAGAAGGCCCCGTCCGACACCAAGTCCAAGGTCGCCTTCCAGCTTCCCCAGCCGAAGGTCACCGACACCACGGTCGTCGCCGGTTCCTGGGCCACGGACAAGGCGTACGTGAAGACGGGTGTGAACGAGATCGTCGGCTACGACCTCGACAAGGGCACCAAGCTCTGGTCGATCCCGCTGGACGGCCAGCTCTGCGCCGCGTCCCGGCACATGAGCAAGGACTACAAGACGGCCATCGCCTTCCAGGACGGCAAGCCGAGCGCCAAGAACAAGTACCCGTCGTGCACCCAGGTCGCCGGGCTCGACCTCGCCACCGGCAAGCTGATGTGGAGCAAGTCCGTCACCTCCTCGTCCAGCGGTGACGACGCCGTCAGGTTCAACGAGGTGACGCTCAGCGGCGAGACGGTCGCGGCCGGCGGCACGAGCGGCGGCGCCGCCTTCAAGCTCGCTGACGGCGCCGAGCTCTGGAAGCCGAAGGCCGACGCCAACGACTGCTACGACATGGGTTACGGCGGCGGCGAGGCCCTCGCGGTCGTCCGCAAGTGCGGCAGCTACGACGATCCGCAGCTGACCATCCAGCCGCTGAACCCGGACACCGGCGCACCGCTCTCCTCGTACAACATGCCGGCCGGCGTGGAGTACGCGAGCATCGTCTCCACCAAGCCGCTCGTGGTCGCGGCCGACGTCGGTGAAACCGCCGGCGACGGCAGCAGCATCTCGGACTTCTTCTCCATCGACGCGGCCACCGGCAAGCTCATCGTCAAGATCTCGGCCGACGCGGACAAGTACGCGGCGGACTGCGGCTCCACCGAGGTCGAGGAGTGCACGGCCCTGGCCGTCGGCAACAACAAGATCTACCTGCCGACCGAGGACCACGAGGGCGGCGGCGAGTACGGCGACACCAACGAGATCGTCGCCTTCGACCTCACCACCGGCAAGCTCGTCGGCGGCAAGGCGGACGCGGGCGACCGCTACTCGCTGACCCCGCTGCGCATGGACGGTTCCAACGTCATCGCGTACAAGCGGCCCCCGTACGACAAGGGCGGCCAGATCGTCTCCATCAACGGCTCGACCTTCGAGCAGACCGTGCTGATGGTCAACCCGGACGACAAGTCGGTCCACGACGCGGAGACCAGCTTCTCCATCAACTACGCCGAGTTCATCTACGAGAAGGGCCGGCTGTTCATCTCCGAGCAGATGCTCAGCAAGCCCAGCAACAGCTCGCTGGACGACAAGCAGTACCTCGTCGTCTCCTTCGGCACCGGCTGACCCGCCCGGCCCGTTTCGCGGGCCGGCTGCGACGGCCCTGCCGGTTGATCATCCGACCGGCAGGGCCGATCGTTTTCCGGTCGGGTTCCGATCGTTTTTCGACGGGCAAGCGACCCTGAACGACGCATAATTCGGCATTCCGGGGGGCTCCTGCCCGTTAGAGGGCGCGCGGCGTCGAACAAGCGTGTAACTTGCCGGGGCAGAAGGGCCGGGGGGCCTGTTCAGGGTTACGCAGCGGTAGAGCGCTGCACACATGGGGGCTATCTCGATGGGCGTGCGGCTCATGGTGGTCGATGACCACCGACTGCTCGCCGAGGCACTCGCCTCGGCGCTGAAACTTCGTGGGCACCGGGTGCTCGCGGCGGCAGCGCCGACGTCCGGGGCCGCGGAACTGGTCGTCAGCAGGGCGCCGGAGGTCTGCCTGTTCGGCACGGCGGCGCCCGCGGAACCCGGGGCCTTCGACCCGATCCTGCGGATAGGGCGCGAGCGCCCCCAGGTGGCCGTGGTGGTGCTCGGACCGGTGCCGAGCCCGCGGGGGATCGCCGCCGCCTTCGCGGCGGGAGCGGCCGGTTACGTCCGCCACGACGAGCGGATCGAGGGCGTCGAACGCGCCATGGTCAAGGCCCGCGCGGGGGAGGTCGCGGTCGCCCCGCAGCTGCTGCGGGGCGCGTTCGCCGAGCTGCTGCATCCGGCGGCCCAGCCGGACGACGAGGGGCAGCGGCTGCTGCGGATGCTGACCCCGCGCGAGGTGGAGGTGCTGGTGCGGGTCGCCGAGGGTGAGGACACCCGGCTGATCGCGGCCGGCATGAGGATCGCTCCGAGCACCGCCCGCACACATGTGCAGCGGGTGCTGATGAAGCTCGGTGTCGGCTCCCGCCTGGAGGCCGCCGCACTCGCCGCCCGTACGGGACTGCTCGACCGGGCGGCGGCGGGAACGCCGCAGGGGCCGGACGGCCTCGCGTGACGCGTGGTCGTCCGGCCCCTGCGGATGGTGCGACGGGTCAGCTCTCCGGTGTGCCGGGGTCATCCGCGCCGGGCGCGGAGTCGGGCACCTGGGTCGGGCGCAACTTCATCCAGATCAGGAAGAAGAGGCCGAGCACCAGCATGGCCAGGCCGGTCCAGAGGTTGATGTACACGCCCTCGGCCTTCTTCAGGTCGGCGTCGGACGGGCTGATGCCGGCGATGGTGACGATCACTCCGTAGACCACGAAGAGACCGCCGATGATCCGCCGGATATCGAAGAGCCGGGCCGCGGTCGCGGACTTCTGCTCCAGCTCGGAGACTTCCTTATGCAGGTCGGACATGGTGAGTGCCTCCGATCAGAGCGAGTAGGGCAGGTAGCAGAGGGCAGCGAGGACCATGGCGCCCCAGCCGAGCAGGGCAGGCTTGCGGTACCAGGCGCTGTCGCCCTCCTCCGGCGCCTCTTCGGCGTCCGGGGACTCCGTGCCGTAGACCAGACCGGCCAGTTCGGCCTCCGGCTTGGGGGCGGTGAAGAGGGTGACGGCGACCATCACGACCGCACCGGCGACGAATCCGACGATCGCGGAGACGAAGTTGGCGCCCTGGTCGGACGGGATGTCGATGATGCCCTGCTTGTAGATCACGAAGTAGTTCACCATCGCGGCCGTGGTGCCCGCGACGAGACCCCAGACACCGGACTTCATCGAGGCGCGCTTCCAGAACATGCCGATGATGAAGACGACGAACATCGGGACGTTGAAGAAGGAGAACAGCGTCTGCAGGTACGTCATGATGTTGGAGAAGCTGGCCGCGATGAACGCCGTGCCGATCGAGGCCAGCACACCCACCGCGGTGATCAGCCGTCCGAAGCGCAGGTAGTACGCGTCCGGCTGGTCCTTCTTCACGTACCGCTGCCAGATGTCCGTGGTGAACACCGTGTTGAACGAGGACACGTTGGCGGCCATACCGGCCATGAACGCGGCCAGCAGACCGGTCACCGCGATGCCGAGCACACCGTTGGGCAGGAGCTCCTGCATCAGCAGCGGGATGGCGTCGTTGTACGTGAGGTCCGAGCCGGGCGTGCCGATCTGCGGGACGACGACGGCGGCGACCAGGCCGGGGATCATCACCACGAAGACGATGAAGATCTTCGGGAAGGCGGCGATCAGCGGGGTGCGCTGGGCGGCCGAGAGGTTCTTCGCGGACAGGGCGCGCTGCACCTCGGCGAAGTTCGTGGTCCAGTAGCCGAAGGAGAGCACGAAGCCGAGGCCGAGGATGATCGTCAGCCAGTTGGCGCCGAGCGGGTTGGCGTCACCGATGCCGGTACCGCCCCAGGCGGACATGAAGTCCGTGCCGTGCTGCTTCTCCAGCGAGCCGGTCAGACCGTCCCAGCCGCCGACGCGCTTGAGGCCCAGCAGGGTGATCGGGATCAGCGCGGCGAGGATGACGAAGAACTGCAGCACCTCGTTGTAGATCGCCGAGGAGAGTCCTCCGATGGTGATGTACAGGAGGACGAAGAGGCCGGCGACGACGATCGCGACCCACTGCGGCCAGCCGAGCAGCGCCTCGACGACGATCGACAGGGCGTAGAGGTTGACGCCCGCGATCAGGATCGCCGCGAAGGCGAAGAGCACGGAGCTCAGCAGGTGCGCCGACTTGTCGAAGCGCTGGAGCAGGAACTCCGGTACGGAGCGGACCTTCGAGCAGTAGTAGAAGGGCATCATCACCAGGCCGAGGAAGACCATGGCGGGGATGGCGCCGATCCAGTACCAGTGGACGACCGCGACGCCGTACTGCGCGCCGGTCGCCGCCATGCCGAGGATCTCGGTGGCCCCGAGATTCGCCGCGACGAAGGCCAGGCCGGTCACCCAGGCGGGCAGCGACCGTCCGGACAGGAAGAAGTCGAGGCTCGTCTTCACACTGGCCCGGGCGGCGAAGCCGATGCCGAGCACCACGACGAAGTAGATCGCCAGAATCGTGTAGTCGAGCCCGTTCGTGGGGAGCCGGAGCCCTTCGGCCAGATATTGCATGGGGGGTACTCGCTTCGTTGCGCGAACTGAACTCGACGGAACCTACGCCTTTGTGTTCAGAAAATGAACAGGGTGGATGGCGTTCTTTGTTTGATCGTGATCGTGTGGGGTGAAATGTCCCGATCTAGGGCTCCGCTTACACAGTTCATACACAGGACTCGACGGCATTGACTGTGGTGTTTACTTGTGATTTGTTATGTGCGGTTATGTTTGAGGGCGTCACATGGAGGACCCTGGTGAAGAAGACGGTTACGACCCTCGCCGACGGCCGTGAGCTGATCTACTACGACTCCGCGGACGACACCGTCCGCGATGCCGTCGACCTGAGGCCGCTGGATGCCGTCTCGACATCCTCGGAGATCCGTCGCGATCCCCTGCTCGGCGACTCGGTCGCCATCGCCTCCCACCGTCAGGGGCGTACGTACCACCCGCCGGCCGACGAGTGCCCGCTCTGCCCCTCGCGGGACGGCCGCCTCAGCGAGATCCCCGACACCGACTACGACGTCGCCGTCTTCGAGAACCGCTTCCCCTCCCTCGCCGGTGACTCCGGCCGGTGCGAGGTCGTCTGCTTCACCTCCGACCACGACGTGTCCTTCGCCGGCCTCACCGAGGACCAGGCCGCCCTGGTCCTGGAGGCCTGGACCGACCGCACCGCCGACCTCGCCGAGCTCCCGCAGGTCACCCAGGTGTTCTGTTTCGAGAACCGGGGCGCCGAGATCGGCGTCACCCTCGGCCACCCGCACGGCCAGATCTACGGCTACCCGTTCGTCACCCCGCGCACCGAGCTGATGATGCGCTCGGCGGAGAAGCACCGGGCGGAGACCGGCCGCAACCTCTTCGACGACGTCGTCGCCCGCGAGCTGGCCGACGGCGACCGCGTGGTCCTGGAGAGCGAGCACTGGGTCGCCTTCGTGCCGTACGCCGCGCACTGGCCCTACGAGGTCCATCTGTACCCGCGCAACCGCGTCCCCGACCTGCGGGAGCTCGACGCGGGCGCACGCACGGAATTCCCACAGGTCTATCTGGAACTCTTGAGGCGATTCGACCGGATCTTCGGCCCCGGCGAGCCGCCGACCCCGTACATCTCGGCCTGGCACCAGGCACCCTTCAGGGTTCCAGGGCGTGAGGACTTCGGGCTGCACCTGGAGCTCTTCACCATCAGGCGGACCACCGGAAAGCTGAAGTTCCTCGCGGGCTCCGAGTCCGGCATGGGCGTGTTCATCAACGACGTGCCGCCGGAGGCCGCGGCCCAGCGACTGCGAGAGGTAGCGAGCGAATGAGCAACACCGGCAAGAAGTACCTGGTGACGGGCGGCGCGGGATACGTCGGCAGCGTCGTCGCCGCACACCTGCTGGAGGCCGGTCACGCCGTCACCGTCCTCGACGACCTGTCGACCGGCTTCCGCGCAGGCGTCCCCGGGGGCGCCGACTTCATCGAGGGCCGCGTCCAGGACGCCGCCAGGTGGCTGGACGCCTCCTACGACGGAGTGCTGCACTTCGCCGCGTACTCCCAGGTCGGCGAGTCCGTCGTCGACCCCGAGAAGTACTGGGTCAACAACGTCGGCGGCACCACCGCCCTCCTCGCCGCCATGCGCGACGCCGGGGTCCGCACCCTCGTCTTCTCCTCCACCGCGGCCACCTACGGCGAGCCGGTCTCCAGCCCCATCACGGAGACCGACCCCACCGCACCCACCAACCCGTACGGCGCCTCCAAGCTCGCCGTCGACCACATGATCACCGGTGAGGCCGCCGCACACGGCCTGGCAGCGGTCTCCCTGCGCTACTTCAACGTCGCCGGGGCCTACGGCAGCCACGGCGAACGCCACGACCCCGAGTCGCACCTCATCCCGCTGGTCCTCCAGGTCGCCCTCGGGCAGCGCGAGTCGATCTCCGTCTACGGCGACGACTACCCGACCCCCGACGGCACCTGCGTACGCGACTACATCCACGTCGCCGACCTCGCCGAGGCCCACCTGCTGGCCCTGGACGCTGCCACCACGGGTGAGCACCTCATCTGCAACCTCGGCAACGGCAACGGTTTCTCCGTACGCGAAGTGATCGAGACCGTCCGCCAGGTCACCGGCCACCCCGTCCCGGAGACCGCCGCACCCCGGCGCGGCGGCGACCCCGCCGTCCTCGTCGCCTCCGCCGCCACCGCCAGGGAGCGGCTCGGCTGGAAGCCTTCGCGCGCCGACCTGGCCGCCATCGTCGCCGACGCCTGGGCGTTCGCCCGCCGAGAGGAGCCCACCGCACCATGACCGACAACGCCGAGCTGACCGCCTCCTTCACCGAGCTCTACGGGACCGCGCCCGAAGGGGTCTGGGCCGCACCCGGACGAGTGAACCTGATCGGTGAGTACACCGACTTCAACGACGGCTTCGTCATGCCGCTCGCCCTCCCGCACCACGCCCGCGCCGCCGTCGCCCGCCGCACCGACGGGCAGTTGCGCCTGCACTCCACCGACGTACCCGGCGGGGTCGTGTCCCTGCGCGTCGACGAGCTGGTCCCGCACTCGGGTCATGGCTGGGCCGCCTACCCCGCGGGCGTCGTCTGGGCGCTGCGCGAGGCGGGCCACGCCGTGACCGGCGCGGACATCCAGCTCACCTCCACCGTCCCGGTGGGCGCCGGCCTCTCCTCGTCGGCCGCCCTGGAGGTCGTCACCGGGCTTGCCCTGAACGACCTCTTCGAGCTGGGCCTGAGCGCTCCGGAGATCGCCGTGCTCGGCCAGCGCGCCGAGAACGCGTTCGTCGGGGTGCCCTGCGGCGTCATGGACCAGATGGCGTCGGCCTGCTGCACCGAGGGCCACGCGCTGTACCTCGACACGCGTGACCTCACCCAGCGCCAGGTCCCCTTCGACCTGGCCGCGCACGGGCTGCGACTGCTGGTCGTCGACACCCGCGTCAAGCACGCCTTGGGCGACGGCGCGTACGCGGAGCGCAGGGCCGGCTGCGAGGCGGGTGCGAGGGCGCTGGGCATCGGCACCCTCCGCGACCTTCCGTACGAGGGCCTCGACGCCGCGCTGGAGACCCTGGCTGCGGCCGGCGAGGACGAGTCGGTCGTCCGCTACGTCCGCCATGTGGTGAGTGACAACCACCGGGTGGAGCGGGTCATCGCGCTGCTCGACGCCGGTGAGGTGCGCGCGGCGGGCCCGGTGCTCAACGAGGGCCACGTCTCGCTCCGTGACGACCTGCGGGTCTCCTGCCCGGAGCTGGACCTCGTGGTCTCCGCGGCGAACGAGGCGGGCGCGCTCGGGGCCAGGATGACCGGGGGCGGCTTCGGCGGCTCGGCGGTCGTGCTGGTGGAGGAGTCGATGGCGGACACCGTCGCCAAGGCCGTGTCGGAGGCCTTCACCGCCGCCGGCCACGCGGCCCCAGGAGTGTTCCCCGCGGTGCCCTCGGCGGGCGCCCGCCGGGTCGCCACAGCTGCTTGACCGCCGAATACGACGTTCCTGCGACGTTCCTTGTCCACTTCGGTCACAGGACGGAACATGAACAACACCCTGAACGCCTGGGGTGGTCAGTTCTGCGAATCGCCTTCCGGCGCCCACCGCCCGCCGTAGTCTGAGCGCAGCACCGGTGGGGGCCGGTGTCGTTTCAGGGGACGAGACAGTCGGATACGGCGCCCGGGGCGGGTGGCGGCCGGCACACGGCGGCGGCCGTGCGCCGACAGTCACCGGAGTGCTCCGGGCGTCGTATCCGCCGTGGTCCGTCCTCGTCGGGGCCGGCCATGAACGGGGCGCCCCAGGAGCTCACACAGCATGGGGGTGTCTGTGGCTCGTATCCGGGTTCTGGTGGTCGACGACCATCGCATCTTTGCGGAGTCCCTGGCCGCGGCCCTCGCGGCCGAACCGGACGTCGACGTGTCCGCTGCGGGCAGCGGCCCCGCCGCGCTGCGCTGTCTGGAGCGGGCTGCCGCAGAGGGGCGCCGTTACGACGTGATGCTGGTCGACGCCGAGCTGGGTGTCGATGCCACGGGCGGCGCCCGTGGCATTCCCGCGCCGCGCGGCGTACCGGACGGCGCACCCGGCAGGGGAGCGCTCGGCGGGGGAGCGTCCGGCGGTCAGGTCGACGGCCTGTCGCTGGTGGCCGGCGTGCGCGCGGGGCAGCCCAGGATCCGTACGGTGGTACTCGCCGAGAAGGACGACCCGCGCAGGGCAGCGGCGGCGCTGCAGGCCGGTGCCTCGGGCTGGGTCGCCAAGGACTGCTCGCTGCAACGCCTGCTCGCGGTCATACGGGGCGTGTTGCGCGACGAGACGCATCTGCCGGCCGCGCTGCTGACCGGCGTCCTGCGGGAGCTGACCGCGGCCCGCAAGCACCGCACCGAGAGCGAGCAGCTCGTCGAGTCGCTGACGCCGCGCGAGCGCGAGGTGCTGCGCTGCATGGTGGCGGGCCTGGGCCGCAAGGCGGTCGCGGAGCGGCTCTTCCTGTCCCCGCACACGGTGCGTACGCACATGCAGAACGTGCTCGGGAAGCTCGGCGTCCACTCGACCCTGGCGGCCGTGGCGCTCGCCCGGCGGGCCGGGGTGGGCCCGGTCGCGCTAGCTGGGGATGTTGTCGAACGGGGCGGTCAACTGGCGTAGCAGTCCGGCCAGTTCGGAGCGCTGCTGCGGGGAGAGCTCGCCCAGGATGGCCCGCTCCTGGTAGAGCAGCCCGGCCAGCGACTGGTCGGCCTTGTCGCGGCCACGCTCGGTCAGCCGGACGAGGACGCCGCGGCGGTCACTCGGGTCGGGCAGCCGCTCCACGAGATTCTTCTTGGTCAGCCGGTCGATGCGGTTCGTCATCGTGCCCGAGGTGACCAGGGTCTGGGTGAGGAGCTGTCCGGGGGAGAGCTGATACGGGGCGCCGGCGCGGCGCAGCGACGTCAGGACGTCGAACTCCCAGGGCTCCAACTGATGCTCGGCGAAGGCGATTCTGCGGGCCCGGTCCAGATGCCGGGCCAGGCGGGAGACGCGGCTCAGGACCTCGAGTGGTTCCACGTCGAGGTCGGGGCGCTCGCGGCGCCATGCAGCGACCAGTCGGTCGACCTCGTCCTCCATGTCGATCAGTGTAGAGGGTCCCTCGACATGAAGTCTCTTGAATTCAAGTGTCTTGACATCAAGATATTCTCCTGGTGATCCTGATCCCATGACATCACCGACCTGGGACCCGCAGCAGTACCTCCGTCACGCGGATCACCGCACCCGCCCCTTCCACGACCTCCTGGCCCGGATCGGACCACTCCCGCACGACCCCGCACCCCGGATCGCCGACCTCGGCTGCGGCGCGGGCAACGTCACCGCACTCCTCGGCGACCGCTGGCCCCGCGCCCGCATCACCGGCTACGACAGCTCACCCCGGATGCTGGAGCGGGCCCGCACCCACGCCGGCCCCCTCCTGGACTTCGTCCGAGCCGACGCCGCCACCTGGGCCCCCACCGAGACGTACGACCTCATCGTCTCCAACGCCCTGCTCCAATGGGTCCCCGGCCACACCGACCGCTTCCCCCATTGGCTGGACGCCCTCACCCCCGGCGGCACCCTCGCCTTCCAGATCCCCGGCAACTTCGACGCCCCCAGCCACACCCTCATGCGTGAACTCGCCGAATCCCCCCGCTGGCACGACCGCCTCGGCGGCACCCTGCGCCACGCGGACGCCGTACACAGCCCGACCGACTACCTGGAACACCTCACCGCACCCGGCCGCACCGTGGACGTCTGGGAGACCACCTACCTGCACCTCCTCCAGGGCACCGACCCCGTCCTGGACTGGGTCAAGGGCACCGGCCTGCGCCCCGTACTCGACGCCCTCGCCGACACCCCGGATGCCCACGACGCCTTCCTCACCGAATACCGCGACCTGCTGCGCACGGCCTATCCGACGGGCCCGCACGGCACGGTCTTCCCGTTCCGCCGGATCTTCGCGGTCGCCCGCACCGCGGGGTGACCGCGTCCGGGTGAGCGTCAGAGCGCGTCGAGCGCCTCCGCCGAGATGTCGAGGTCGATGGGGAAGGGCACACCCGTCTTGAGCCGGTCGTGATGGATGCCCGTCAGCGCGTACGCCTTCGTCACCGGATCCAGCTCGTAGACCCGCACCACCGGGTGCTGATCAGTGCCGGTCATCTCGACCAGCCAGAAGTGCTCGATCCCGGCGGTCGCGTACTTGTGCGGCTTGGTCTCCCGGTCGCGGGCCTCCGAGTCGGGGGAGACCACCTCGACGGCGAGGAGCACGTCGGCGGCCTCGAAGCGAGTCTGCTCCCGACCGGTGACCGACTCCGCCCGGACGACGGAAACATCAGGCTCAGGCCCGTTGCGCCGGTCGAGGACCACGGTCATCTCGCGCACGACCTTCAGCTCGCGGGGCACGCTGCCGCGCAGCCCGGAGGTCAGCAGGTCGATCATGAGGCTGTGGAAGATGCGCTGCGGACTCACAAAGATGAGGCTCCCGTCGAGCAATTCCGTGTGCGGCGGGAGATCGGGCAGCGTGAACAGGTCGTCCACGGTGTATCCGTCCTGCGGGGGCACCGGCCAGCGGCTGCTGTGCCCGGTGATCGGCTCGGCGGTCATGGTTCCTCCCATGGACGGGATTCTGTGCCCTGCCGACCAGACTACGGCCGGGGTTCCGCAGGCGTCATCACAACGAGTGACGACTTGGGCGTCAGCTCTTCCGGTGGCCTATCAGCCGCGGCTTCGGCTCCAGGTTCTCCAGCCCGTGCCAGGCCAGATTCACCAGATGCGCGGCGACCTCCGCCTTCTTCGGCTTCCGGACGTCCAGCCACCACTGGCCGGTCAGCGCCACCATCCCGACCAGGGCCTGCGCGTACAGCGGGGCCAGCTTCGCGTCGAAGCCCCGGGCCTTGAACTCCAGGCCCAGGATGTCCTCGACCTGTGTCGCGATGTCACTGATCAGCGACGCGAACGTGCCCGTGGACTGCGCGACCGGTGAGTCACGGACCAGGATCCGGAAGCCGTCCGTGTACGTCTCGATGTAGTCGAGCAGCGCGAACGCCGCCTGCTCCAGCAGCTCACGCGGATGCCCCGCCGTGAGCGCGCCCGTCACCAGGTCGAGCAACTGGCGCATCTCACGGTCGACCACCACGGCGTACAGGCCCTCCTTGCCGCCGAAGTGCTCGTACACCACCGGCTTGGAGACCCCGGCACGCGCCGCGATCTCCTCCACCGACGTGCCCTCGAAGCCCTTGTCAGCGAACAGGGTGCGGCCGATGTCCAGGAGCTGCTCGCGGCGCTCCTTCCCCGTCATCCGGACCCGCCGGGCCCTTCGCGTGGGGGTGGTGGATCTGCTCTTCTCTCCGCTGGTACTTCCGTCGGTGGCCACGTCGTCAATCATGCCGGGTCGGCGGCCACGGGCTTGCGCCGGGAGGCGATACGTGACGCATCGGGCCACCGCACATCATGTGCCCAGCCCAGCTTCTCGAACCAGCGGATCAGCCGGGCACTGGAGTCGATCTGCCCCTTCATCACCCCGTGCCGTGCGCTCGTCGGGTCCGCGTGGTGCAGGTTGTGCCAGGACTCACCGCACGAGAGGACCGCGAGCCACCACACGTTCCCCGACCTGTCACGGGACTTGAAGGGCCGCTTCCCGACCGCGTGACAGATCGAGTTGATCGACCACGTCACGTGGTGCAGCAGCGCGACCCGGACCAGCGAACCCCAGAAGAAGGCGGTGAACGCGCCCCACCACGACATCGTGACCAGGCCGCCGACCAGCGGCGGGATCGCCAGCGAGAGAATCGTGAAGCTGAGGAAGTGACGCGAGATCGCACGGATCGCCGGGTCCCTGACCAGGTCCGGGGCGTACTTCTGCTGCGGGGTCTGCTCCTCGTTGAACATCCACCCGATATGGGCCCACCACAGGCCCTTCAGCAGCGCCGGCAGATTCTCGCCGAACCGCCACGGCGAATGCGGGTCGCCCTCGGCGTCGGAGAACCGGTGGTGCTTGCGGTGGTCGGCCACCCAGCGCACGACCGGACCCTCCACCGCCATCGAACCCGCCACGGCCAGCGCGAGTCGCAGCGGGCGCTTCGCCTTGAACGAACCGTGCGTGAAGTAACGGTGGAAACCGATCGTCACACCGTGGCAGCCCCAGTAGTACATGGCGACGAGCAGACCCAGATCGAGCCAGCTGACACCACGGCCCCAGGCCAGCGGCACCGCCGCGACCAGGGCCGCGAACGGCACCACGATGAACAGCAGCAGCGCGATCTGCTCGACCGAACGCTTCTTGTCGCCACCGAGCGTGGCGGAGGTGCCTGCGGGGCCGCCTGCCGCGGTCGGCAGGCCGTCGTCGATCACATCAGGGCTGGTGGGCATTGGGGAGTCCCCCGTGAGGTGAGGAAATATGACGGAATGAGCGGGCTACGCTTCCGTAACCTACGGCAACGTAAGTATGGCAGCGAACAGGCGCACGGCACGAGAGCGCCGCCACCACAACCCGTGTCAGGCGAGGCTCTCCCCGCTCTCCTGCCCCGGATCCTGTCCGCCCCCGCAGGGCAGCGAGCACGCCGGAGTCGCGGACACCTATCCTGGGTGCGTCGGACAGCGCGGTCCGCACTCTGCACATCCGGGGTGACCCGTCAGCACCGCGAGCGCCCCGGCCCCCCTGACAGACGTGCTCAACCACTGCAAGGAGCCGCACACTGTGAGCAGTGCCGACCAGACCCCTGCCGCCAACAGCGAACTGCGGGCCGACATCCGCCGCCTCGGCGACCTGCTGGGCGAGACCCTCGTACGACAGGAGGGCCAGGACCTCCTCGACCTCGTCGAGCGCGTCCGCGCCCTGACCCGGACCGACGGCGAGGCAGCAGCCGAGCTCCTCGGCGACACGGACCTGGAGACCGCCGCACAGCTCGTGCGCGCCTTCTCCACCTACTTCCACCTCGCCAACGTCACCGAGCAGGTCCACCGGGCCCACGAGATGCGCGACCGCCGGTCCGCCGAGGGCGGGCTCCTCGCCCGCACCGCCGACCGCCTCAAGGACGCCGACCCCGAACACCTGCGCGAGACGGTCAAGAACCTCAACGTCCGGCCGGTCTTCACCGCGCACCCCACCGAGGCCGCACGGCGCTCCGTGCTGAACAAGCTCCGCCGCATCGCCGAGCTCCTCGAGACGCCCGTCATCGAGGCCGACCGCCGGCGCCAGGACGTCCGGCTGGCCGAGAACATCGACCTCATCTGGCAGACCGACGAGCTCCGTGTCGTCCGCCCGGAGCCCGCCGACGAGGCCCGCAACGCCATCTACTACCTCGACGAACTCCACGCCAACGCGGTGGGCGACGTCCTGGAGGACCTGGCCGCGGAGCTGGAGCGCGTCGGCGTCGAACTGCCCGCCGGCACCCGCCCGCTCACCTTCGGCACCTGGATCGGCGGCGACCGCGACGGCAACCCCAACGTGACGCCCACCGTCACCTGGGACGTGCTGATCCTCCAGCACGAGCACGGCATCACCGACGCCCTCGAACTCATCGACCAGCTGCGGGGACTGCTCTCCAACTCCATCCGCTACACCGGAGCCACCGACGAGCTCCTCACCTCCCTCCAGACCGACCTGGAGCGGCTCCCGGAGATCAGCCCCCGCTACAAGCGGCTCAACGCCGAGGAGCCCTACCGGCTCAAGGCCACCTGTATCCGCCAGAAGCTGGTCAACACCCGCGAGCGGCTCGCCACCGGCACCCCCCACCGCCCCGGCTGCGACTACCTCGGCACCGCCGAACTCCTCGCCGACCTCGTGCTCATCCAGACCTCCCTGCGCGAGCACCGCGGCGGACTCTTCGCCGACGGCCGCATGGACCGCACGATCCGTACGCTCGCCGCGTTCGGCCTCCAGCTCGCCACCATGGACGTACGCGAGCACGCCGACGCCCACCACCACGCGCTGGGCCAGCTCTTCGACCGCCTCGGCGAGGAGTCCTGGCGCTACACCGACATGCCCCGCGACTACCGGCAGAAGCTCCTCGCCAAGGAGCTGCGCTCCCGCCGCCCCCTCGCACCCACCCCGGCCCCGCTGGACGCCGCCGGCGAGAAGACCCTCGGCGTCTTCCACACCATCAGCCAGGCCTTCGAGCGCTTCGGCCCCGAGGTCATCGAGTCCTACATCATCTCGATGTGCCAGGGCGCCGACGACGTCTTCGCCGCCGCCGTACTCGCCCGCGAAGCCGGCCTCATCGACCTGCACGGCGGCTGGGCCAAGATCGGCATCGTGCCGCTCCTGGAGACGACCGACGAGCTCAAGGCCGCCGACGTCATCCTCGACGCGATGCTCGCCGACCCCTCCTACCGCCGTCTCGTATCACTGCGCGGCGACGTCCAGGAGGTCATGCTCGGCTACTCGGACTCCTCCAAGTTCGGCGGCATCACCACCTCCCAGTGGGAGATCCACCGCGCCCAGCGCCGGCTCCGCGACGTCGCCCACCGCTACGGCGTACGCCTGCGCCTCTTCCACGGCCGCGGCGGCACCGTCGGCCGCGGTGGCGGCCCCTCGCACGACGCGATCCTCGCGCAGCCCTGGGGCACGCTGGAGGGCGAGATCAAGGTGACCGAGCAGGGCGAGGTCATCTCGGACAAGTACCTCATCCCCGCCCTCGCGCGCGAAAACCTGGAACTGACCGTCGCGGCCACCCTCCAGGCCTCCGCGCTGCACACGGCGCCCCGCCAGTCCGACGAGGCCCTCGCCCGCTGGGACGCGGCCATGGACACCGTCTCCGACGCGGCCCACGACGCCTACCGCAAGCTCGTCGAGGACCCCGACCTGCCCTCGTACTTCCTCGCCTCCACCCCGGTGGACCAGCTCGCCGACCTGCACCTGGGCTCGCGGCCCTCCCGCCGCCCCGGCTCGGGCGTCTCGCTCGACGGCCTGCGGGCCATCCCGTGGGTCTTCGGCTGGACCCAGTCGCGGCAGATCGTCCCCGGCTGGTTCGGCGTCGGCTCCGGCCTCAAGGCACTGCGCGAGGCCGGTCTCGACACCGTCCTGGAAGAGATGCACGAGCAGTGGCACTTCTTCCAGAACTTCCTCTCCAACGTCGAGATGACACTGGCCAAGACCGACCTGCGTATCGCCCAGCACTACGTCGACACCCTCGTCCCCGACGAGCTCAAGCACGTCTTCGACGCCATCCGGACCGAGCACGAACTCACCGTCCAGGAAGTCCTCAAGGTCACCGGCGGCAAGGAACTCCTCGGCACCAGCCCGGTGCTCCAGCAGACCTTCGCCATCCGCGACGCCTACCTGGACCCCATCTCCTACCTCCAGGTGTCCCTGCTCGCCCGTCAGCGCCAGGCCGTCGAACGAGGCGAGGAAGCCGACCCGCTGCTCGCCAGGGCCCTGCTGCTCACCGTCAACGGTGTCGCCGCAGGCCTGCGCAACACCGGCTGAGACCCATGTGACCGGGTGCGGTCCTGTTCACAGGGCGATGAACGTCGCCACCAGCAGGACCGCGCCCGCGATCCCCGCACCCCACGCCGTACGCGTCAGCCGCATGCCGCCGCCGATCAACAACGCGGCCAGCACGAGCGCACCGCCCAACGGCACCCAGGCATGCAGAAAGCCCGGCAGCCCCGTACGCACGACGTCGCCGGTCCCGGGCTTCACCACCACGGGGAGCCGGTCCCCCTCGTGCACCGCGACGGACCGCTCGACCGCCACAGCGGACCGCTTCTGCGCATCCGCGTCCGGCGAGAACGACCCCGTGCAGGCATCCTCACCGCACGTCGTCACCTTCATCGTCCCGTGCTCACGGCCCTTGGACAGAACGATGTGCTGCGCGCTGCCCCATGACGCCCAGGCGCCCGCCACCAGCAGCAGCAACACGACACAGCCCACGGCGAACATGCGCCCGTGGGCCACCAGCCGGTGGGAGGAACTCCGCTTCATGGGGGCCGATCCTTGGGTAGAGCCCTGCCACCGGTCAACCTATGGCTGAAAAACACCCAAGAAGCAACAGGAATGTCAGGAGTTGTACGCGGACTGAGCCCGCTCCAACCCCTCGGCCAGCAACGACTCCACCGCGTCGGCGGACCGGTCCACCAGATACGCGAGTTCCTTGCGCTCGGCCGACGAGAAGTCCTTCAGTACGAAGTCCGCGACCTGCATCCGCCCCGGCGGCCTGCCGATGCCGAACCGTACCCGGTGATAGTCGGGCCCCATCGCCTTCGTCATCGACTTCAGCCCGTTGTGCCCGTTGTCGCCGCCGCCCGACTTGAGCCGCAACATCCCGAAATCAATGTCCAACTCATCGTGGATCGCCACGATGTGATCCGTCGGCACCTTGTAGAAATCACGCAACGCCGTCACAGGGCCGCCCGAAAGGTTCATGTACGACATCGGCTTCGCCAGCACCACACGACGGCTCGCCGGCCCGGGCGGCCCGATCCGCCCCTCCAGCACCTGTGCCTGTGCCTTCTGCGCCCGCTTGAACTTCCCGCCGATCCGCTCGGCCAGCAGATCGGCCACCATGAACCCGACGTTGTGCCGGTTGGCCGCGTAGTCGGGGCCCGGATTGCCGAGGCC
Organism: Streptomyces sp. NPDC048565; assembly: GCF_040650935.1. NCBI lineage: Bacteria > Bacillati > Actinomycetota > Actinomycetes > Kitasatosporales > Streptomycetaceae > Streptomyces > Streptomyces sp. NPDC048565. Next base: position 93,740 of record NZ_JBEZIH010000008.1, on the reverse strand, counting down.
GACGATCAGCCAGGGGTCGGTGACGTCGGACATCAGAACTCGGTCTCCTCGTGTACGGACCAGTGATGGCAGAGAAGCGGGGCGGCGGAACCCCGGAAGGGAACCGCCACCCCGTCAGTCAAGCAGGTGGGGCGAGACTCAGGCCTCGACGGCCGCCTCCTCGGCGGGGGCCTCCTCGGCCTGCGCGGCGACGACCTGGAGCACAACGGCCTCAGCGTCATCGGCGAGCACGGAGCCCTCGGGCAGCGGGATGTCCTTGGCGAGGATCGAGGCACCGGCGTCCAGGCCCGCGATCGAGACCGTCACGGACTCCGGGATGTGCGTGGCCTCGGCCTCGACGAGCAGCGTGTTCATCACGTACTCGAGAAGGTTGCCGCCCGGGGCCAGCTCGCCCTCGACGTGCACCGCGATCTCGACCTCGACCTTCTCGCCGCGCTTCACGGTCAGCAGGTCGACGTGCTCGATGTTGCCCTTGATGGCGTTGCGCTGCACGGCCTTGGGGATGACCAGCGCGTCCTTGCCGTCGATCTCGAGACCGATCAGCACGTTGGCGGTACGCAGGGCGAGAAGCAGCGCGTGGCCCGGAAGGTTGACGTGAACCGGCTCAGCACCGTGGCCGTAGACGACTCCGGGAACCAGGTTGGCGCGACGGGTACGACGGGCAGCGCCCTTGCCGAACTCCGTACGGACCGTTGCGTCGAGCTTGATCTCAGCCATGCTGCACTCCTCGTAGGTGAAACGTAAGGTGACGAAAACCGATGGTCACCCGGCCCACGACAGGCCTGCTACGAAGAGCGCGTCGATAACGGAGCGCCGGACCCATGACCAGGCATGAGAACGGCCTCCCTCGCCGAGCAACTTGTCCAGTCTACCCGGCGGAGAGGCCGCGCCCAAAGTCGATCACCGGGACCACCCGTGGGCGATCACCCGAGGGTGACTACTCCTGCTCCTCGAAGAGGCTCGTCACCGAACCGTCCTCGAACACCTCGCGCACCGCACGCGCGATCGTCGGTGCGATCGACAGCACCGTGATCTTGTCGAGCTCCAGCTCGCCCGGCGTCGGCAGCGTGTCCGTGAAGACGAACTCGCTCACCTTCGAATTCTTCAGACGGTCCGCGGCAGGACCCGACAGCACACCGTGCGTCGCGGTCACTATGACGTCCTCGGCACCGTGCGCGAACAGGGCGTCCGCGGCCGCACAGATCGTGCCACCCGTGTCGATCATGTCGTCGACCAGGACACACACCCGGCCCTGGACGTTGCCCACGACCTCGTGGACGCTGACCTGGTTCGGCACGTCCTTGTCGCGGCGCTTGTGCACGATCGCGAGGGGAGCGTCGAGCCGGTCGCACCAGCGGTCGGCGACGCGCACCCGGCCGGCGTCCGGAGAGACGATCGTCAGCTTCGAACGGTCGACCTTCGCGCCCACGTAGTCCGCCAGGATCGGCAGCGCGAACAGGTGGTCGACCGGGCCGTCGAAGAAGCCCTGGATCTGGTCCGTGTGCAGATCCACGGTGAGGATGCGGTCCGCACCCGCCGTCTTCATCAGGTCCGCGATCAGACGGGCCGAGATCGGCTCACGGCCACGGTGCTTCTTGTCCTGACGGGCATAGCCGTAGAACGGCACGATCACGGTGATCGACCGGGCCGACGCGCGCTTCAGCGCGTCCAGCATGATCAGCTGTTCCATGATCCACTTGTTGATCGGAGCCGTGTGGCTCTGGATCAGGAAGCAGTCGGCGCCACGAGCGGACTCCTGGAAACGTACGTAGATCTCACCGTTGGCGAAATCGAAGGCCTTCGTCGGCACGAGACCGACACCCAGTTGATGTGCGACCTCCTCGGCCAGCTCGGGGTGGGCGCGGCCGGAGAAGAACATCAGTTTCTTCTCGCCGGTCGTCTTGATCCCGGTCACAGCACAGTCTCCTCAGACGTGTATCTGGCACCGCGCGCATGAGTCCCGATCTGCGACGAGCCAGCCGAAATGGGTGAGCATCTATCACGGTACGCCGCCTTTGGCGCACCTGTTTCCGGTCAGCTTTCGCCGTCGGACTCCTGTGAGGCGGCCTGAGCGGCCTGAGCCGCCGCGCTCCCCGGCCGCTTCCGGGCGACCCAGCCCTCGATATTCCGCTGCTGGCCCCGGGCCACGGCCAGTGAACCCGATGGCACGTCCTTGGTGATGACCGAACCGGCGGCTGTGTAAACGCCGTCCCCGACCGTGACAGGCGCCACAAACATATTGTCCGACCCGGTCCGGCAGTGGGACCCGATCGTGGTGTGGTGCTTGGCCACCCCGTCGTAGTTCACGAACACGCTCGCCGCACCGATGTTCGTGTGCTCACCGATCGTCGCGTCCCCGACGTAACTCAGATGCGGGACCTTGGTGCCCTCGCCGATCGTCGCGTTCTTCATCTCGACGTACGTACCGGCCTTGGCCCTGGCGCCCAGCCGCGTACCGGGACGCAGATACGCGAACGGACCCACCGACGCCCCGGGGCCCACCTCGGCGCCGTCCGAGACCGTGCTGTCCACCCGCGCGCCCGCGTGGACGACGGTGTCCTTCAGACGGGAGTTCGGGCCCACCTCGGCGTCCTCGGCGAGATGAGTGGCCCCCAGCAGCTGGGTCCCCGGGTGCACGACAGCGTCACGCTCGTACGTCACCGTCACGTCGATCAGCGTCGACGCCGGATCCACGACCGTCACGCCGGCCAGCATCGCGCGCTCCAGGAGCCGCTCGTTGAGCAGACGCCTGGCCTCGGCCAGCTGGAGCCGGTTGTTGATCCCCAGGATCTCCCGGTGGTCGCCCGCCACCGAAGCTCCCACCCGGTGGCCGTCCTCGCGCAGGATCGACAGCACGTCGGTGAGGTACTCCTCACCCTGGCTGTTGTCCGTACGCACCTTGCCCAGCGCCTCGCTCAGCAGCCGGCCGTCGAACGCGAAGACTCCGGAGTTGATCTCCCGGATCGCGCGCTGCGCGTCGGTGGCGTCCTTGTGCTCGACGATCTCGGTGACCGCACCGGTGGCCGCGTCGCGGACGATCCGGCCGTAGCCGGTGGAGTCCGGGACCTCGGCGGTCAGGACGGTCACGGCGTTCGCGTCGGCGGCATGGGTGGCGGCGAGCGCGGACAGGGTCTCGCCGGAGAGCAGCGGGGTGTCCCCGCACACGACGATCACGGTCCCGTCGACAGTCCCGCCGAGCTCTTCAAGTCCCGTACGGACCGCGTGACCTGTGCCGTTCTGCTCGGCCTGGTAGGCGGTGCGCACGGGGGTGTCCCCGGCGGACAGATGCGCGGTGACCTGCTCCCCGGCGTGGCCGACGACCACGACGAGGTGCTGGGGGGTGAGCTCGTGGGAGGCGGCGACGACATGTCCGACGAGCGAGCGCCCGGCGATCTCGTGCAGGACCTTGGGCGTCTTCGACTTCATGCGGGTGCCCTCACCCGCTGCGAGGACGACGACGGCGGCCGGGGTGTGGACGCTCACGGAATTGCCCTTCGGCTTCGGGTGGTGGACACCCGCAGGATACCGGGGGCTTTTGTGCACGAAACGAGCGCGGGCCCCGACCAGGACGGTCGGGGCCCGCGCGTGCAGCTCCCCCACCAGGACTTGAACCCGGACAAATAGCACCAAAAGCTACTGTGCTGCCAATTACACCATGGGGGATTGAGCGGACATTCCTTCAGTCCGCTCGATTCGCACCCAACACTATGCCGTACCAAGCGCCTTCTGCGCGATGGTGGAGCTCTGCGCGTGCGGACGTGCGGGTCGAATGCGTGCCCGGTTCGCCGGATCGTGCGATCTATCGGCTTTGCGGTATGACCGGCGGGTTTCTGTGCTGACGGAGTCTCCCGAAAAACAGATGCGCCCGCCCGTAGGCTGGACGCCATGACCGCAACGGGGGAAGACCGGGAAGCGGCGGGCCCGACCACCCGCGGCTACTGGTGGTGGGAGCGGCGGCGCAGTGTCGCCCTGGACGTGGGGCTGGCGCTGGTTTCGGCGCTGGAGTGTGTGGTGGAGGGGGTGGCGTTCGCCGGGGACACCGGGTTGCCGGTGCCGCTCGGGGTGCTTTTCGGGCTGTTCGCGGGGTCGGTGCTGGTGTTGCGCCGGCGGTGGCCGATTGCCGTGGTACTGGTGTCGATAGCGACGACTCCGGCCGAGATGGGTTATCTCATGGCGATCGTCGGGCTGTACACCCTGGCGGCGTCCGAGGTGCCGCGCAGGATCACGGTGGTGCTGACGGGGATGATGCTCGTCGGCACGTTCATCGTGTCGTACGTGCGGCTGCGGCAGAGCGTGAGTGCTCATGCGGATTTCGGGCCGGGTGTCTGGTATGTCCCGGTGGTGTCCGTGTTCATGTCGCTGGGGCTTACGGCGCCCTCGGTGCTCTTCGGCCTGTATATCGGGGCCAGGCGCAGGCTGATGGAGAGCTTGCGCGAGCGCGCGGATTCGCTGGAGCGGGAGTTGTCGCTGCTCGCGGACCGGGCGGAGGAGCGGGCCGAGTGGGCGCGTACCGAGGAGCGGACCCGGATCGCCCGGGAGATGCATGACGTGGTGGCGCACCGGGTGAGTCTGATGGTGGTGCACGCGGCGGCGTTGCAGGCGGTGGCCCCGAAGGATCCGGCGAAGGCGGTGCGTAACGCCGCGCTCGTGGGTGACATGGGCCGGCAGGCGTTGACGGAGCTGCGGGAGATGCTCGGGGTGTTGCGGAGCGGGGATCCTCTGGTGGCTCCTGAAGCCGGGCGGGTGCCGTTGGCTTCGGTGGGGCGGGTGGCCGCGGCGGTCGTGCCCGAGGCGGTGGAGGACGGGCCCCGGCTGCACGAGGTGGAGGCGTTGGTCGCGCAGTCCCGTGAGGCGGGGATGACGGTGGAGCTGTCGGTGGACGGGGAGCCGCGTCCGTATGCGCCGGAGGTGGAGCAGACGGCGTACCGGGTGGTGCAGGAGGCGTTGACGAACGTGCACAAGCATGCGGCGGGTGCGAAGACGTGGGTGCGCCTGGCGCACCGGGGGGCGGAGGTGGCGATGCAGGTGGAGAACGGTCCGACGGACGGTGTGACGGCGGACGCGGGGTTGCCGAGCGGTGGCAACGGCCTGGTGGGGATGCGGGAGCGGGTGCTGGCGCTGGGCGGTGTGTTCGTGTCGGGGGCGACCGACGCGGGGGGTTTCCGGGTGTCGGCGGTTCTGCCGGACGGTGGTGCGGCGTGAGGGGGCAGGCGGTGGCTGCCCGGTGGGGTGCGGCGTGAGGGGGGCCGGGGACGGCTGCGCGGTGCGGGGGTTTCGCTCAGCCTGAGGTGAGGCGTGCGGGCTGTACGCCGGTCATGAGGGTTTCGAGGGCGCGGTCGATGTCGGAGCCGAGGTACCAGTCGCCGGTGTGGTCGATGGAGTAGACGCGCCCCTCGCTGTCGATGGCGAGGATCGCCTGTCCGTCGCCCTCTTCCCCGAGGGGCGCGACCTCGGTCTCCAGCGCCCGTCCGAGGTCGCCGAGCGTGCGTGCCAGGTGGAGTCCGCCGAGTGGGTCGATGTGCACGGTGGTGGTGGCGATCTGGCGGCCGGGTGCGGACGCGGTGATGCGGAGTCCGCCGAATTCCGCCCAGGCTTCGACCGCCGCGGGGAAGACGGCGTGCTGGTGTCCGGCAGGGGAGGCGTGGGAGCGAAGGGCGTCGGCCCATTCCTCGGCCTGGCGGATGTTCCAGCGGCCCGGTTGCCATCCGGCGTCGTGGAGTGCGGCGTCGACGGCGACGGGGAAGCGGGTGGTGGAGGCGCGGTTCTGCTGTCCGGGTACGTCGGTGTGGTGCTGCATGGCGGTGGGCTCAGCCCTTCTCGGCGGTGGTCGCGGCACCCGTGGTGAGGTCGACGGGGCGTACGCCGAAGTGGGCGAGCATGACGGTGCAGGAGCGGCAGGGGGGTGCGTAGCTGCCGTGGAGCGGGTCGCCGTCCTCCCGGATGTGTCGCGCGGTGAGGCGCGAGTGCTTGAGGGCGCGGCGGGCTTCGCTGTTGGTGAGGGGCTTTCGCTGGGCGCGTTTGGAGCGGCTGTCGTCGGCTGCGGTCAGCTGGCGTGACAGGAGTATGGCTTCGGGGCAGCGTCCGGTGAAGCGCTCGCGCTGGTTGCTGGTGAGGGTGTCGAGGAAGTCCTGTACGAGTGGGTGCAGGGTGGGCGGCTGGTCTCCTTTGCCCGCGGTGCAGGTGAGTGTCTCTCCGCGTACGGACAGGGCTGCGGCCACGGCGGGCAGGATGCCGTCGCGGCGGTGGTGGAGCTGGGGCGCGCGGTTCGGTTCGGCGGTGCTCCAGCTGAGTCGCGGGTCTCCGGATGTGACTGTTTGTGCTGTGTGCATGGTGCTGGTGTCCCTCCCTGCAATCCCCCGAGTTGCGGGGGACAGCCTGCCAAATATGCAGGGTGGTGGGGAAGCTGGGTGGGTGAAACTCGTCTGCGTGTCGCGGGTGGGGGGTGCGTTTGTCGCGTGTCCGTCACGCGATGGTGACGGACGGTGAGTGGTCTGCCCGGGGGCGGGTGGCCTTGTTGCGTCACCGCATAGGCTGTGCGGAACACCGGAAGCAGCAGGGGGCAACCGCCATGACGACAGGTCGGCTCGGGCAGCAAGCCGCGCCACCGAATGCGGCCTACACCGGGCAGGTCGTGCATTTCCCGGATCCTGTCCGGGCGTCCCGCCACCCGAGGGGCGTGCGTGTGGACGGGAACGGCCATCCGGTGTTTTCGCCGTACGCGCGTGCGGTCGCGGAGATCGCGGATCCTCCTGAGGGGTTCGGTGTCGACGAGCTGCGGTTGACGGACTACGTGTCGGCGAACGCCGCGTTGGCGGCGAGCGGTCATGAGCTGTGGGACACGATCCCCGCGGTGGCGACCCCGCACGGCTGGACGTGGCATCACGTGGCGGGTGGCCGGCGGATGGAGCTGGTGCCGGTCGAGGTGAAGGCGTTGTTGCGTCATCACGGTGGTCTGGCGACGGCCGGGGTGGATCAGGACCGTCGGGGCACGCGGCCGTTGCAGGAGACGCGGCCGGCCCACTTCCGGCTGCCGAAGGGTTCTGTCGCGGTGGGTGAGCAGCAGGTCCTGGGTGTCGAGGAGGATCTGGGGTATCGCCTTCCGGGTGCGTACCGGTCGTTCCTGAAGGCCGCGGGCGGTTCGGCGCCGGTCGGTGCGGCGCTGGACGCGGAGCTGGGGCTGCTGGTGGACCAGCCGTTCTTCACGGTGCGTGAAGAGGCGGCTGTGAATGATCTGGTCTATGTGAACAAGTGTCTGCGTGATCACTTCACGAAGGATTTCCTGGGCGTGGGTTTTGTCCAGGGCGGGATCCTCGCCGTGAAGGTGCGTGGTGATGGCGTGGGATCTGTGTGGTTCTGCGCGTACGACGATGCGCGGGATCAGGACGGCTGGGGTGTGCAGGAGCGGGTGGACCGGCTTCTGCTGCCGTGCGGCGAGGACTTCGATGCTTTCCTCCAGCGTCTTGCGGGTAATCCGCCGGAGCTGGAGACGGTGGCGAACCTGATGGTGGACGGTGGCTTCGCGCGGGCCGTCCCGGTGGAGGGGTGAGCGCGGTGGTGACGTTCGCGCAGGCGCAGGAGCGGGCGGATGAGTGGGTCAACGGTGACGTGCCCGCGTATCAGCACCGTGAGGTCAGGGTCCGTGAGTTCGAGCTGGGTTTCGTGGTGTGGGCGGAGGACCGTGCGGAGGGCCCCGTTTCGGACGGGGGCCGTCAGCGGCTGGTGATCGCCAGGGACAGCGGCGAGGCGACCTTGTGGCCGGGACTGCCGGTGGGTGAGGTGATCCGGCGGTACGAGGAGGACTACGGGGCGCCCGCGGAGGCGGAGGCCGCTCCGGAGCCGCCGCAGCGTATCGATCTGAATCAGACGTCGTTCCTGTTGACGCCGCCCGAGTGGCTTCAGGAGGCGGCGGACAAGCTGGGGATTCCGGACCGCCGCGCGGGGGCGGAGGAGTCGCCCTCCGATGCCGCCGATTCGGGGTCGGCGTGGCCGGCCGCGGGCGGGCAGCAGGATCACGAGCCGACGGCGAACGACGGCGTACCGGCCGGGGGGACACCCTGGGCGGGTACGGACACGAACGGCGCGGACGAGGGCGGGGTGCCGCTGCCCGCGACGGTGTTCGCACCGCCGCTCTCCGGGTCGGACGATGACGGGACTCCGCCGCCGGTGGTTCCGGCCGAGGCGCCCACGGCGTTGATGTCGGGCGGCAGCCGGCTGCCGCCGACCGCGGTCGTTCCGGGTCTTGACCCGCAGGCACCGCCTCCGGGGCCCCCTGCTCCTGCTGGCCCTCCCGCTCATGCTGCCCCGGGGCCCGCTGCCCCGGCTCCTCCGTCCGTTCCTTCCGCTCCCTCCGCCCCTCCGGCTCCTGCCGGTCCGGGGCCCGGGGACATCGCGGACGCGGCGACGAGCAAGGCCGCGGTGCCGCCGCGGGGTGCGCGTGGGTCGGGGTCGACGACTCCGCCGCCGCCCGGGGCGCCCGGTACGCCGGGGGTGCGGCCGGGGGCGACTCCGCCTCCTTCGGCGCCGGGTGCGCCCGCGGGCCCTTATGTGCCGACGCAGATGGTGTCGCAGCTGGGGCCTCCGGGTGCACCGGACTCCGGTCCGACGCCGCCCCCGCCGCCTCCTGCGGGCTCCGCACCGCCTCCCGGGCCTCCTGGTCAGCCGGGTCCGCCCGGTCCGCCGGGTGCGACGCCGCCTCCGGGTGGTGGGGTGCACCATGCGGAGACGATGTTCGCCGACGCGAGCATCGGTGGCCCGAACGCACTGCGGCCGCCGGGCCCTCCCGGGCCGCCTGCTCCTCCCGGCCCGCCCGGTGCCCCGGGTGCCGTGGGCGCGCCGCCCCCGCCCCCTCCGCCTCCTGCGGGTTCGACGCCGCCCGGCTTCCCCGGGCCGCCTCCGGGCGCGACGCCGCCTCCGGGTGGCGGGGTGCACCATGCCGAGACGATGCTGGCGGGTCCGGGTCCGGGTTCGACACCGCCGCCCGGCCGGCCCGGTCCGCCCGGTCCTCCGGGGGTGCCGGGCCAGGGTCCGCACACGCCGCCGCCTCCCGGGGCGTACGGCTATCCGCAGCAGCCGACGGGTCAGCCGACGGTCGGGCCGGGGTATCAGGCCGTGCTGCGTTTCCGTGCGGCCGATGGCAGTGAGCAGCAGTTGATCCGGCGTTCGGCGCCGGGCACTCCGCATCCGGAGTGGCAGATGCTGTATGAGCTGCGGGGGATGAACGTCCCGCCGCAGCAGGTCATCGAGCTGCATACGGAGCTGGAGTCGTGTGAGCTTCCGGGTGGTTACTGTGCGCGGATGATCCGGGAGACCTGGCCGCAGGTCCGGATCACGAGCGTCGCGCCGTACGGCACGGATCACGCGAGCCGGCAGCAGGGCATGCAGCATCTGCTGACGCATCAGGGTGAGTTGCACCAGGTGGCCGACGGCCCGGCGCGGCCGGCTCCGGTGCGGGCTCCGTTGCCTCAGGTGCCGCCCGCGATGGCGGTGCCTCCTGAGGCGTTGGCCGAGGAGATGCTCGGGGCGTTCGGTCCGCAGGGTGTACTGCGTTTCGACCAGCGGGCGGTGTCCCGTCAGGGTGTGCCCGAGGTGGTGGCGCGGACGCTGATGTGGGCGGGACTGCCCGCCGATTTCGGGCCGTTCTTCTGGGCGCAGCCGGGTCATCCCGTGGTGCCGACGCTGGCGGAGCTGGCGGCGCAGCGTCAGGTGCAGCCGGCGTCGGACGCGGGTTCGTACCTGGTGATGGGTTCGGACTTCGGCCGGGCGATCTGTGTGCAGTACGGCACGGCGAACATCGTGGCTGTTCCGGTGGAGGCGGGTCCGGGTGGCGGGCCGGTTCCGCCGCAGTTCGTGAACACCGGGCTGCCGGAGTTCGTGCGGTCGATGGCGTTGCTGGGCCGGATGTGGCGGCTGCGGTTCGGGCTGAACCCGGAGCAGGCGGGCCGTTGGACGGTCGATTTCCAGGCGCAGTTGGTGGCGATCGATCCGGCGGCGCTGGCCTCGCCCGAGGGCTGGTGGTCGGTTCTGCTGGAGCAGATGTGGGATGGGCTGCTGTAACGCGTCCTGACCGAATCTGATCTGTTGTGTACGAGAGGCGCTCGCCCTGTGATGGGGTAGGCGCCTTTTGTATGGGGTTTTGTGATCCGGGTCGCTTCGGTCCTGAATGCAGCTGATCGATTCCGACTTCCGGGCCAATTACCGCATCCTTGACGTATCGCTTCATGGTCATGGAGTCGAAGAGCGGGAAAGAGGGCTTCAGGGATGAGTGGTGGACCGGTGTCCGCGCACGGTTTCGTCGGCGTACGCGGGCGTGGTTACCGTCCTGAGCAGGTGGACCGCAAGGTGGCCTCGCTGTCCGCGGAGCGGGACGAGGCCCTGGAGCGGATCTCCTGGCTGACGGAGCGTGCCGAGGAGCTGGTGGCCGAGTCGGCGCGGCTGGGCGAGGTGGTGGCCTCGCTCCCGCCGCAGACGTATCAGTCGCTGGGGGAGCGGGCGCAGCGGATCCTGGCTCTGGCCGAGGCGGAGGCCGAGGCGACGCGGGGGGCCGCGATCGAGGAGGCGCAGGCGCTGCGGGACGCGGCGGTCGCGGCGGGCCAGGAGTCCGGGGAGTCGGCGCGTGTGTCGGCGGGGGCTGCGCGGGCCGCGGCGGACGCCGGTGCGGATGAGGTGCTGGCCGCGGCGCGGGATGCCGCCGGGGTGCTGGTGGAGGAGGCGCGCCAGGAGGCCGGTGAGGTGCGCGGGGCCGCGGAGGCGGAGATGGCCGGGACGCGTCGCCGTACGGCGGGTGTGCTGTCCCACCAGGAGCAGGAGCACGCCGAGCGGAGCAGGGGCGCGGACGGCGAGATCGCCGCCGCGGAGGCGGCCGTGGCGGAGCGTGAGACGGAGCTGGCGGCCCGTGGGGCGGCGCTGCTCGACCAGGCGCGGCGGGAGCTCGCGGAGGCGGAGGAGACGGCCGCGCTCGGCCAGCGGGACGCGGAGGCGCGGGCGGCGGAGCTGCTGTCCGGGGCCGAGGTGGCCCAGGAGCGTGTGGTGCGGGAGACCGAGCGGATCCTGCGGGAGCACGAGGAGGGCCGCGAGGAGGTGCAGGCGCACATGGCGCACGTACGCAATTCGCTGGCGGCGCTCACGGGGCGCGCGGTGCCGGGTCCCGCGCGGGACTGAGGCCGGCTCGGGGCGAGGGCTGCGACGCCTGGTCAGGGGCGTGGCCAGGGGCGTTCGGAGAGCTGCTCGATGCCGCTGTTGAAGCGCTTGAGGTAGCCGGCGAAGGCGGCGATGTCCTCGTCGGGCCAGTCGTTCATGACCCGGTCCAGACCGTGCACGATGCGGTCACGTTCCTCGTCCAGGAGCCTGACGCCCTCGTCGGTGATGCGGAATTTGCGGGCCATGCCGCCCTCGGGGTCGGCGATGCGCTCGGCGAGCCCGGCGCGGGTCGCCGCTGCGGTCTGGCGGTTGAGGGTGGAGGCGTCGAGACCGAAGGCGTCGCTCAGTTCGCCGTTGGACATCGGGCCCTGGACGCGGATGCGGCTCAGCAGGACGTAGGCGCTGCGGTCCATGAGGGCGTTCTTGTGACGTCCGCCACGGAGGTGCGCGAGGTCGTGACGCCCGAGCAGCATCTGTTCGTACTCCACGTCGTCCGTGGGCCTGCCCATGCCTGCGGCCTCCTGCTGCTTCCTCGGGTCGATCGTGCGTCCACCGGCGTTCCATGCTCTCATGAGATGTGTACTGGGCACATAACGTGTACGACACATTCGACATGTACGATGCACATCGATATTCGGCAGAAAAAGCAAGACAACAACCCCGTCAGGAGTCCCACCTCTATGGATGCCCCCCAGCCGACAGCCAGATCAGGCGGTGTGATCGCCACGCTCGCCTTCGCGGGCACCGTGGCGGCGATCATGCAGACCCTGGTCACCCCGCTCATCGGAGAGCTGCCGAAGCTCCTCGACACCACGTCCTCCAACGCCGCCTGGGTGATCACGGCCACCCTGCTGGTCTCCGCGGTGTGCGTGCCGGTCTCCGGACGGCTGGGTGACCTGCTGGGCAAGCGCCGGATGCTGCTCGTGTGCGCGGTGCCGCTGGTCGTCGGCTCCGTGGTGTGCGCACTCGCGTCCTCCGTCGTCCCCATGATCGTCGGACGCGGTCTGCAGGGGATGGGGATGGGAATGGTGCCGCTCGGCATCGCCCTGCTGCGTGACGTGGTGCCGAAGGAGAAGATGAGCTCCTCCATCGCCCTGGTCAGCGCCTCCCTCGGCATCGGCGGCGCCCTCGGCCTGCCGATCGCTTCGGCGGTCGCCCAGTACGCGAACTGGCGGGCGCTGTTCTGGGGCTCCGCCGTGCTGGCCCTCATCATCTTCGCCCTGATCTGGTTCCTGGTCCCGGACGTCCCGGCCGGCGCCAAGGGGCAGCGCTTCGACGTGCCCGGCGCCATCGGTCTGGCCATCGGTCTGGTCTGTCTGCTCCTCGCCATCTCCAAGGGCGCCGAGTGGGGCTGGACCTCCACGACGACGCTCGGCCTGCTCGTCGGCGCCGTCGTGGTGCTGCTCGTCTGGGGCTTCTGGGAACTGCGCACCAGGGACCCCCTGGTCGACCTCCGCACCACGGCACGACCCCGCGTGCTCATCACCAACATCGCGTCGCTCTTCGTCGGCTTCGGCATGTACGCCGGCATGCTGATCGCGCCGCAGCTCCTGCAGTTCCCCGAGGCCACCGGCTACGGCCTGGGCCAGTCGATGCTCGCGGCGGGCCTGTGGATGGCCCCCGGCGGCCTCATGATGATGATCGTCTCCCCGCTCGGCGGGAAGCTCATCGACGCCCGCGGTCCCAAGTTCGCGCTGATCTCCGGTGTGCTGGTCATCGCCGCGGCCTACGGGATCGGGATTCTCCTGATGAGCTCCGCCTGGGGCCTGATGCTGTTCCTCATGGTCAGCAGCAGCGGTGTCGGTCTCGCCTACGGGGCCATCCCCGCCCTGATCATGAGCGGCGTCCCGGCGTCCGAGACGGCCGCGGCCAACGGGTTCAACACCCTCATGCGCTCGCTCGGTACCTCGATCGGCGCCGCCGTGATCGGCGCGCTCCTGTCCCAGATGACCACGGACATGGGCGGCTTCACCCTGACCTCCGAGTCCGGGTTCCGTACGGGCCTGATGTTCGGCTGCGGTGTCGCCATCGTCGCCGTGGTGATCGCGTCGTTCATCCCGGCCGTCCGCCGTTCCGCCACCGCCCCGGACGAAACGGCCGGCACGGCCGTCTCGCCGGAGGCGGCCCCGGTCAAGGGCTGATCCCGGCCCGCGTTCCCGTACGCCGAAGTGCCCGGCCTCGACCCCACAGGGGTGGAGGCCGGGCACTTCGGCGTCGAAGGCCGGGCACCGGGGCGGGCTGCCTCAGATACGCGGGTCCGTCGGGTGGGAGCCCGTGGTTGGGCCGCCACCGGGAGTGTTGCGCCGCGGTGCGTCGTGCTCCTTCTTCTTGCGGGGGATGAGGCCCGCCAGGCCGAGGAGGCCGACGAGCCCCCAGAGCCCCCATCCGCCACTGCTGTCATCCTTCTTGTCGTCGTCGTTCGCGGCGACGGGGGAGACCGCGGCGGTGGCTGCCACCTGCCCCGCGGGGGCCTGGGCAAGAGCCGGTGCCGCGGGGGCGAGGAGAAGCGCGGCGGTGAGGGCGAGGGTGGCGGAGGTGTGTCGCATCGTGTCGTTCCTCTTCTTCCGGTGAGGCGTCGCTGGGTGCTCGCTGACCGGTCACCGTCACGATGCGGGGGGAGCAAGGGCTCCGGGCGCACCTGCGGGGGCCGGACGCGTCCCGGCCATCACCCCCCGCCCGGCCCGGCTCCGCAACCGCAACCACAGCCTCTCCGGCCGACTTCACCCTCGCCACCTGCGGATATGCCGCGACGGTTGCCGGACGTCATACCTGCCGAACGGAGGACGCCCACCCGGACTCAGGCCGCGAGGTGCACCACTGCGCGGAGACCGCACGGGGCCGCCGCCCCCGGCCGAGGGTGTCGGGGAGCTTCCCGTACACCGGCAGGGTGACGGTCACGGCGAGCAGACAGCCGGAGAAGAGCCAGGAGAAGACGGAGAACCCGCCGACGATCTGCGGCACGGCTGTCGCGACGACGGTGCCGTCGTTGGCGGCGAGTCCCATGCCGATCAAACTACTTGCCGGTGGACGCTGTCTCACCGCGCGGCTCCGTACGGGAGACGCAGGCCGGAGAGCGGGTCCCCTACTCAGGGCTTGCACTCGGGGCCCGGCCCCCTAGGGGGAGCACCGGAGTCGGGCCCGGGGGCCGTTCCTCCCGCCGGAGGACGAGAGGCGGGTGCCCCGTTCCTTAGCGTGTTCCTGTACCGGCCGGCGCGTGGGGGGCGGCCGGTACGACGCCGTCCCCCTGCGGCCGGCCACAGGGGGACGGGTGGGGGAAACCCCCCTCGAAGACTGCGCCGTGCACCAGCGCGCCGGAAGGCCTCTTCACCCGAGACTCGGTACGTACACAGGGACGTCCGCGCATCGACCGACATAGGAGAATAACCGTGACAACGGCTGTAACCATTCCCAGGCACGGGGACACTGGAGGGCGTACGGCCGTTGCTGCGCGAGCGCGGCAGGTCGTCAAGGCCTACGGCACGGGCGAGACCCGGGTCGTGGCGCTCGACCACGTCGACGTGGACATCGTCCGCGGGCAGTTCACGGCGATCATGGGCCCGTCCGGGTCGGGCAAGTCGACGCTGATGCACTGTCTGGCAGGTCTGGACACGGTGACCTCAGGTCAGATCCACCTCGCCGACACCGAGATCACCGGCCTCAAGGACAAGAAGCTGACGCAGCTGCGCCGGGACCGGATCGGCTTCATCTTCCAGGCGTTCAACCTGCTCCCGACGCTCAACGCGATAGAGAACATCACGCTGCCGATGGACATCGCGGGCCGTAAGCCCGACGCCGCCTGGCTGCGGCAGGTCGTGGAGACCGTCGGTCTGGCCGAGCGGCTCAAGCACCGGCCCACACAGCTCTCCGGCGGTCAGCAGCAGCGCGTCGCGGTGGCCCGGGCGCTCGCCGCCCGCCCCGAGATCATCTTCGGCGACGAGCCCACCGGGAACCTGGACTCGCGGGCCGGTGCCGAGGTGCTGTCCTTCCTGCGCAGGTCGGTCGACGAGCTCGGCCAGACCATCGTCATGGTCACCCACGACCCGGTGGCCGCCTCCTACGCGGACCGGGTCCTCTACCTCGCGGACGGCTCCATCGTCGACGAGATGAAGAACCCGACCGCCGAGCAGGTACTCGACCGGATGAAGGACTTCGACGCACGCGGGCGGACGTCATGACCGTGTGGAAGACCTCGATGCGCAACTTCCTCGCGC
This sequence comes from Streptomyces sp. NPDC048565, assembly GCF_040650935.1. Classification (NCBI taxonomy): domain Bacteria; kingdom Bacillati; phylum Actinomycetota; class Actinomycetes; order Kitasatosporales; family Streptomycetaceae; genus Streptomyces; species Streptomyces sp. NPDC048565. Next base: position 78,393 of record NZ_JBEZIH010000008.1, on the reverse strand, counting down.
ACAAGGGGCGGATGGCGCTCTCCGCCGTCGCCGTCCTGCTGTCGGTGGCGTTCGTGTGCGGCACGCTCGTCTTCACCGACACGATGAACACCACCTTCGACAAGCTCTTCGCGGCGACGTCCGCCGACGTCACGGTCAGCCCGAAGACGGCCACGTCCGATGACATCCCGGAGAACGGCAAGCCCGAGGCGCTCCCCGCGTCCGCCGTGGCCGAGGTCGCCGGCGTGGACGGGGTGAAGGCGGCCGAGGGCGGCGTCAGCAGCATGGCCGTCACCCTCGTCGACAGCCACAACAAGAACCTCGGATCCGAGACCGGTGCCCCGACCATCGCGGGCAACTGGACGAAGAACGAACTGCGCTCCATGGAGATCACCTCGGGTCACGCCCCACGCGGCCCGACCGAGGCCATGATCGACGGTGACACCGCGAAGAGGCACCACCTGAAGCTCGGCGACGAGGTGCGCACCATCGCCGTCACCGGTGACGTCACGACGAAGGTCACCGGTATCGCCTCGTTCACCGTGACCAACCCCGGCGCGGCCATCGTCTTCCTCGACACCGCCACCGCACAGCAGAAGCTGCTGGGCGGGCCCGATCTCTTCACGCACATCGCGGTCACCGCCGAACCCGGTGTCGCCGACGCGGAGCTGAAGAAGAACGTCGCCGCCGCCCTGGGTGACCCGGCGACGTACAAGCTGCAGACGCAGAAGGAGGCCGCGGACGCCGACAAGGACTCCATGGGCTCCTTCCTGGACGTCATGAAGTACGCGATGCTCGGCTTCGCCGGGATCGCCCTGCTCGTCGGCATCTTCCTGATCGTCAACACCTTCTCGATGCTGGTCGCCCAGCGGACCCGCGAGATCGGCCTGATGCGGGCGATCGGTTCCAGCCGCAAGCAGGTCAACCGTTCCGTCCTCGTCGAGGCGGTGCTCCTGGGCATCGTCGGATCGGTCCTGGGCGTCGCGGCCGGTATCGGTCTCGCCGTGGGGCTGATGAAGGTCATGGGCGCCGTCGGCATGGAGCTGTCCACCGACGACCTCACGATCGCCTGGACGACACCCGCCGTCGGTCTCGCGCTCGGCATCGTCGTCACCGTCCTCGCCGCGTACATCCCGGCCCGCCGGGCCGGCAAGGTCTCCCCGATGGCCGCGCTCCGGGACGCGGGGACCCCGGCGGACGCCAGGTCCGGCTGGGTCCGCGCGGTGATCGGCCTGGTCCTCACGGGCGCGGGCGCCGCGGGTCTGTGGGCGACGACACGGGTGGACGAGGCGAGCGAGGGCTCGATGTACCTCGGCCTCGGTGTGCTCCTCACCCTCGTCGGTTTCATCGTGATCGGCCCGCTGCTCGCCGGTGCGGTCGTGCGGGTCTTCGGCCTGGTCGTCCTGCGGCTGTTCGGCCCGGTCGGGCGGCTGGCGGAGCGCAACGCGCTGCGTAACCCCCGGCGTACGGGGGCGACCGGCGCCGCCCTGATGATCGGCCTGGCCCTGGTGGCGTGCCTGTCGGTCGTCGGCTCGTCCATGGTCGCATCGGCCACCGACGAGCTGGACAAGTCGGTCGGCGCGGACTTCATCGTCCAGTCGAACACCGGCCAGCCGATCGTGCCGCAGGCCGCGAAGGGGCTGGAGACCGCTCCCGGCATGGATCACGTCACGAGCTACAAGGACATCAGCGCGAAGCTCACGGCACCGGACGGTTCGACGGAGGACGGCGGAGTCGTCGCAGCCGACCCGACCTACCAGCAGGACCTGCGGCGCACGACGGTCTCCGGTGACCTGGCCAAGGCCTACGGCAAGGACGCCATGTCGGTCGGCGACGCGTACGCCACCGAGCACGGGATCGAGCTCGGGGACGAGATCACCGTCGCGTTCAAGGCAGGCGGGACGGCGAAGCTTGAGGTCGCCGCGATCACCTCGGACGACGTGGCCGTCGACAAGGGCATGAACTACGTCTCCACCACGACCGCCGAGTCCTATGTCCCCGCCGACAAGATGCCGAACAACGTGGCCATGTTCGCCAAGGCACAGGACGGCAAGGAGAAGGAGGCGTACGCAGCCGTCAAGGGCGCGCTCGCCGAGTACCCGCAGTACAACGTGCAGAACCAGGCCGACTTCAAGCAGGACCTCAAGGACCAGATCGGCCAGCTGCTGAACATCGTCTACGGCCTGCTCGCGCTCGCGATCATCGTCGCGGTGCTCGGTGTGGTGAACACCCTGGCCCTGTCGGTGGTCGAGCGGACCCGCGAGATCGGCCTGATGCGGGCGATCGGCCTCTCCCGTCGCCAGCTGCGGCGCATGATCCGTCTTGAGTCCGTCGTCATCGCCCTGTTCGGCGCGCTGCTCGGTCTCGGCCTGGGCATGGGCTGGGGCACCTCGGCCCAGAAGCTGCTGGCCCTGGAGGGGCTCGGGGTCCTGGAGATCCCGTGGCCGACGATCCTCACGGTGTTCGTCGCCTCGGCCTTCGTCGGACTGTTCGCGGCGCTGGTCCCGGCGTTCCGGGCAGGCAGGATGAACGTCCTGAACGCGATCGCCACGGACGGGTGACGGAGCCGTCGTAGGATGACTGACCAGACCCGGCCCCGGGGCGTTCCTCCAAACGCTCCGGGGCCGGATCGTGTCCGGCCCCCGCCGTCGTCAGGCGTGCATGACCGGCACGTCGTACTGGGGGATCCACTTGTCGCGGGTGACGAGGGTCAGCCCTTCGGTCTGGGCCTGGGCGACGAGGATGCGGTCGAAGGGGTCACTGTGGAACGGGGGGAGTCGGCCGGCTTTGACGCCGTGCTCGGCGGTGATCGGGAATGGCCTGAACTGCATGTCTCTGGCACGCTCGGCGAGGTCCGGGGCGCCTACCAGCTTCCCGATGCTCTGCTTGATCGCAATCTCCCACGGCGTGGCGGCGCTCACGTAGACCTCGGATTCGGTGCGCAGGAGCTCCCTGGTGTCCTCGGCAAGTTCCGGTGAGGCGTTGAGCCACCACAGAACGACGTGTGTGTCGAGAAGGAGTCTCATCCACGCATCCCGAAGGCTTCGGCGATGTCGTCGGGGAGTTCGTCGAAGTCCTCCGGGATATGGATCTGTCCCCGGAGCGCGCCGTAGTCGGTCCGGTTGACCTTGGACCGAAGGGGCACGACCTTCGCGACGGGTTCCCCCGCCCGGCTGATCACGACTTCCTCGCCGGTCTCCACCTGCTGCAGTATGCGCGAGAAGTGGGTCTTGGCCTCGTGCACGTTGTACTGCCGGGCTGCTTCCATGACTGCCTCACAGGGGGACAGGGTGGACTAACTTAAGACTAAGGCTAGCCCGGCTGCCGCCGTACGGACAACGGCGTTCCCTCGCGCGAGTGACACACCGGCGTCGTACGCTGGAGACCCCGGCCCGTCCCACGTGTCGGGCCCTTCGCGTTGCTCACTCGCCACACCGGACGGAACTTCATGAGCCTGCACGGTCTGCTGGATGTCGTCGTCACCGACCCGGCGCTCGAAGAAGCGGTGAAGGCCGCCTCCGACGGCCACCGGGCCCATGTCGACCTGGTCGGCCCGCCCGCCGCGCGGCCCTTCGCCGTGGCCGCGCTGGCCCGTGAGGCCCGGCGTACGGTGCTCGCCGTCACCGCGACCGGCCGGGAGGCCGAGGACCTGGCGGCCGCGCTGCGGACCCTGCTGCCCCCCGACACCGTGGCGGAGTTCCCCTCCTGGGAGACCCTGCCCCACGAGCGGCTCTCGCCGCGCTCGGACACCGTGGGCCGCCGCCTCGCCGTGCTCAGGCGCCTTGTGCACCCCCGGCAGGACGACCCGGAGACCGGGCCGGTCAGCGTGGTCGTCGCGCCGGTACGCTCCGTGCTCCAGCCGCAGGTCAAGGGGCTCGGCGACCTGGAGCCCGTCGCGCTGAGCAGCGGGCAGAGCACGGATCTGGGCGAGGTCGTGGACGCGCTCGCGGCAGCGGCGTACGCCCGCGTGGAGCTGGTCGAGAAGCGCGGGGAGTTCGCCGTGCGCGGCGGCATCCTGGACGTCTTCCCGCCGACCGAAGAGCACCCTCTGCGGGTGGAGTTCTGGGGCGACGACGTCGAGGAGATCCGCTACTTCAAGATCGCCGACCAGCGTTCCCTGGAGGTCGCCGAGCACGGGCTGTGGGCGCCGCCCTGTCGTGAGCTGCTGCTCACCGACGACGTACGCGGCCGGGCCGCGGTCCTCGCGGAGGCCCACCCCGAGCTGGGGGAACTGCTGGGGAAGATCGCGGAGGGGATCGCGGTCGAGGGCATGGAATCCCTCGCTCCGGTGCTCGTGGACGAGATGGAGCTGCTGCTCGACGTCCTGCCGGAGGGCTCGATGACGCTGGTCTGCGACCCGGAGCGGGTGCGGACCAGGGCGGCCGACCTCGTCGCGACGAGCCAGGAGTTCCTCCAGGCGTCCTGGGCGGCGACGGCGGGCGGCGGCCAGGCCCCGATCGATGTCGGCGCGGCCTCCCTGTGGGGCATCGCCGATGTCCGGGACCGGGCCCGTGAGCTGGGAATGATGTGGTGGTCCACCTCCCCGTTCGCCGCCGACGAGGAGGTGGACGGGGACTCCCTGAAGCTCGGGATGCACGCCCCTGAGGCGTACCGCGGCGACACCGCGCGGGCGCTCGCCGACACCAAGGGGTGGCTGGCCGATGGCTGGCGCACGGTGTACGTCACCGAGGGACAGGGCCCCGCCTCGCGCACGGTCGAGGTGCTCGGCGGCGAGGGCATCGCGGCCCGCCTCGACCAGGACCTGGCCGAGATCACGCCGTCGCTCGTCCATGTCTCGTGCGGAGCCATCGACAACGGCTTCGTGGACCCGGGGCTGAAGCTGGCCGTGCTGACCGAGACGGACCTGACCGGCCAGCGCACCGCCAGCAAGGACCTGGGGCGGATGCCGGCCCGCCGCCGCAAGTCCGTCGACCCGCTGACCCTCCAGGCGAACGACTACATCGTCCACGAGCAGCACGGTGTCGGCCGCTACATCGAGATGGTGCAGCGCACCGTGCAGGGCGCGACCCGCGAGTACCTCCTCGTCGAGTACGCCCCCGCCAAGCGCGGGCAGCCCGGGGACCGTCTCTACATCCCGACCGACCAGCTGGAGCAGGTCACCAAGTACGTCGGTGGGGAGGCCCCGACCCTGCACCGGCTGGGCGGCGCCGACTGGACGAAGACGAAGCAGCGGGCCAAGAAGGCGGTCAAGGAGATCGCCGCCGACCTGATCAAGCTGTACTCGGCGCGGATGGCGGCCCCCGGCCACGCCTTCGCCCCCGACACCCCGTGGCAGCGGGAGCTGGAGGACGCCTTCCCGTACGCGGAGACGCCCGACCAGCTGTCCACGATCGCCGAGGTCAAGGAGGACATGGAGAAGTCCGTCCCGATGGACAGGCTGATCTGCGGCGACGTGGGGTACGGCAAGACGGAGATCGCGGTGCGCGCGGCCTTCAAGGCGGTCCAGGACGGCAAGCAGGTCGCGGTCCTCGTGCCCACGACGCTCCTGGTCCAGCAGCACTTCGGCACGTTCACCGAGCGGTACGCGCAGTTCCCCGTCAAGGTGCGGGCGCTGAGCCGCTTCCAGTCGGACACCGAGTCCAAGGCGACGCTGGAAGGGCTGAAGGACGGGTCCGTGGACCTGGTCATCGGCACGCACCGGCTGTTCTCGTCGGAGACGAAGTTCAAGGACCTGGGCCTGGTCATCGTCGATGAGGAGCAACGCTTCGGTGTCGAGCACAAGGAGCAGCTGAAGAAGCTGCGGGCCAACGTGGACGTGCTCACGATGTCGGCGACGCCCATCCCCCGTACGCTCGAAATGGCGGTGACGGGCATCCGGGAGATGTCGACGATCACGACGCCTCCGGAGGAGCGGCACCCGGTCCTCACCTTCGTCGGGCCGTACGAGGAGAAGCAGATCGGCGCGGCCGTGCGGCGTGAACTCCTGCGTGAGGGCCAGGTGTTCTACATCCACAACCGGGTCGAGTCCATCGACAGGGCCGCGGCGCGGCTGCGGGAGATCGTGCCCGAGGCGCGGATCGCCACGGCCCACGGGCAGATGGGGGAGAGCCAGCTCGAGAAGGTCGTCGTCGACTTCTGGGAGAAGCGGTTCGACGTGCTGGTCTCGACGACGATCGTCGAGTCCGGCATCGACATCTCCAACGCCAACACGCTGATCGTCGAGCGCGGTGACAACTTCGGTCTGTCCCAGCTGCACCAGCTGCGCGGCCGTGTCGGCCGTGGCAGGGACCGGGGTTACTCCTACTTCCTGTATCCGCCGGAGAAGCCGCTGACCGAGACCGCGCACGAGCGTCTGGCGACGATCGCCCAGCACACCGAGATGGGCGCGGGCATGTACGTGGCCATGAAGGACCTGGAGATCCGTGGCGCCGGGAACATGCTCGGCGGTGAGCAGTCCGGTCATATCGCGGGTGTCGGCTTCGATCTGTACATCCGGATGGTCGGCGAGGCGGTGGCGGACTACCGCGCGGCGGTGGACGGCACGGTCGAGGAGGAACCGCCGCTGGAGGTCAAGATCGAGCTTCCGGTCGACGCGCACGTCCCGCACGACTACGCCCCGGGAGAGCGGCTGCGCCTCCAGGCGTACCGCTCGATCGCCTCCGCGAACTCCGAGGAGGACATCAGGGCGGTGCGCGAGGAGCTCACCGACCGCTACGGCAAGCTGCCGGAGCCGGTGGAGAACCTCCTGCTGGTGGCGGGCCTGCGGATGCTGGCGCGGGCCTGCGGGGTCGGCGAGATCGTGCTCCAGGGGCCGAACATCCGCTTCGCGCCGGTGGAGCTGAGGGAGTCGCAGGAGCTGCGGCTGAAGCGGCTGCACCCGAAGACGGTCATCAAGCCGGCCGCGCACCAGATCCTGGTACCGCGCCCGACGGCGGGCCGGATCGGCGGCAAGCCGGTGGTGGGCCGCGAACTCCTCTCGTGGACCGGGGAGTTCCTCACGACGATCCTGGGGTCGTAGGACGCCGGCTATCGGCCGTCGTGGCCCTCGTCCCGAGGAGTGAGGATCAGCCCCGTCAGGGAGCGGAAGGCGGACTCGGGGGTGCGGTCGGCGAGGGCGTCGGAGAGGTTGCCGCTCAGCAGCAGCGTGGCGAAACCGTGGGCCAGGGACCAGGCGGCGACGCCGGTGAGGCGGGCGTCAGCGCCGCCTGCCGTGTCGGGCAGGCCGTCGACGCCGGCGCGTAGCGCCTCGGTGGCGCGGGCTTTCGCGGCGAGCAGGGCGGTGTCGTCGGCGCGGTGCAGTTCCGGGCGGAACATCACCTGGAAGTGCGCGGGGTGCGTGACGGCGAACCGTACGTAGGCCACGCCTCGTTCCTGGAGGTCGGGGGCGGCCGTCAGGGCGTCGGCGAAGAGTGCGTAGCCCTCGGCGGCGACGGCGGTGAGCAGGCCGGCGCGGTCCTTGAAGTGGTGAGCCGGAGCGGCGTGCGAGACCCCGGCCCGGCGGGCCAGGCCGCGCAGGGACAGGGCGTCGGGGCCGTCGGCCGCGATGACGTCGAGCGCGGCCGTCAGGACCGCCCGCCGCAGGTCGCCGTGGTGGTAGGTGCCCTCGTTGCTCATGGGAGCCAACGGTACGCGGTATTTAGTCATTGACAAGTTCCGGGAGTGGGTCGCATGCTGGGCCAAGGATCTAGCCGATGGCAAGTTTCGACACAGTCCAGGATGACGGGGAGACCGGGGACATGACCGACGAGCTGGGGCACGTACGTCAGATGTGGCACCTGCTGGAGCCGCTGCACGCCGTCTTCTACTACGCGCCGGAGGTGTTCGATGAGGCCGCCGCCCTCGGGTACGCCACGGACGAGCGGTGGCCCAGCTATTTCGTGTGGCGGGCGGCGCCGCTCGGGGCGGCGGGCGTGGACCAGGTGAGTGCCGACCGGGTGGGGGCCCTGTTCCACAGCTTCAGCCCGGCGATGGTCGGCAGGTATGTCCCGGCCGGCTGGGGCGTGGCCGGGCCGCGGGCCGTGCTGGATGCCCGGGAGCGGGCCGTCGACCGCGCGTACCGTGCGCTGCTCGGTGACCGGGTGGACGGCCCGGAGCTCGCGGAGGCCGCCGCGCTCGCCCGGCGGGCGGCGGAGGCCGCCGATGTCGCGGGGCGGCCGCTCGCCGCGGCCAACGCGGCCCTGCCCTGGCCCGACGCACCGCACCTGGTGCTGTGGCACGCGGCCACGATCCTGCGGGAGCACCGGGGCGACGGCCATGTCGCGGCGCTGGTCGCGGCGGGTCTCGACCCGGTGGAGTCGCTGGTGTCGTTCGCGGCGATCGGAGCGGCCAGGCCCGAGGTGTTCGAGAGCCGGGGGTGGAGCCCCGCCGAGTGGAACGCCGCCCGTGAACGCCTCGCGGCACGCGGGCTGCTGGAGCCGGACGGGACGGCCACGGACGCCGGGCGGGCGCTGCGCGCCGAGGTGGAGCGGCGTACGGACGAGAGCGCCGCGGGCCCCTGGGAGGCCCTCGGCACCGAGGGCCGGGAGCGGCTCGCGGAGCTGCTGGGTCCGCTGTGGGTGGAGGCGATCAGTTCGGGCCTGCTGCCGTCCGAGACGACGCTGGGGATCGGCAAGGTGTAGGACGGCCCGAGAGGGGCGGGGCGTTCGGGCGGGTGGATGGCTGTGCGCCCTCGCGCACGCGCCGTGCCCGACCGCCCGCTCTGCCGGTGCGCGCCGGCAATGCCCCCTTCGCCGGCGGTTTTCGCGCCGCATACGCTGAACCGTTGTGACGCCTCCTCATGCTGTACGCAGCCACGGCCCCCTGAACCCCCGGCACCGCCTGCTCCCCGTCCTCGGGCTGGCTCTGACGGGCGCGCTCGCCCTGACCGGCTGCGACGAGCTGGGGGACCCGACGGACTCCTCGCGGACCCCCGACACCACAGCGGCCGCCGGCTCGGCGCTGCGGGCCGCCGAGGGGCTGACGGTGAAGGGCCGTGCGCCCAAGACCGGGTACGAGAGGAGCGCGTTCGGGTCCGCCTGGCTGGACACCGACCGCAACGGCTGCGGAACCCGCGACGACATACTGGCCGCCCAGCTCGACGCCGTCTCCAGGGACGCCGACGGCTGCAAGGTCCTCAAGGGCGTGCTCGACCCCGACCCGTACACCGGGACGCGTATCGCGTTCCGGCGGGGAGCGAGCAAGGTGGACATAGACCACCTTGTCGCACTGTCCGACGCGTGGCAGAAGGGCGCTCAGAAGTGGAGCGACGGCAAGCGGCGGGCCTTCGCGAACGACCCGCTCAACCTGGTGGCGGCGGACTCGTCCACCAACCGCCGCAAGGGCGACGGGGACACCGCGACCTGGCTGCCGCCCAACAAGGACTACCGCTGCACGTATGTGGCGGGGCAGGTCGCGGTCAAGAAGAAGTACGAGCTGTGGGTGACGCGGGCCGAACAAGAGGCGATGACGAAGGTCCTGGCCGGGTGTTCCGGCCAGGAGCTGCCCACGGGCGGTAACCCCACGGAGGCGCCCACCCGCTGAGCGGCGCGGGCCGTCAGAGCCTCAGATCCCACTGGCTCGCGTCCCACTCGAAGCCTGGGGCGACCTCGACGGTGAGGTTCTTGGCGTCGGCCGGGGCGTCGAAGGCGTACTTCGCGGTGATCTTCCTGCCCGGAAGGACGGTGCCGGAGAAGCCCTCGCCGATCTTGCCGTCGAAGATCTGCTCGGCGTTCACACCGTCCTCGCCGGCGCGGGCGTCGACGCTGACGAGCAGTGCGTCGAACTTCTCCTTGCCCTTGTTCTCGATGACGATCGAGACCGTGTAGGCGCTGTTGCCCTTGGTGTGGCCGACCGTGAACCCGTCGGTGGTGTACGGGGCAGGGGCGCCGACGGTGATCTCCAGGCCGTCGTCGTACGCCGCGGAGTCGCCCTCACGCAGAGCGTCGGCCTCGCTGTCGGTGCCGTCCTTGTCGTCGGCCGCGTTCTCGCCGGAGGCCGGCTTCGCGGAGGCCGAGCTGTTCGCGACCGCCTTGTTGATGTCGCTCACCACGTCGTCCACGGCCTTGAAGGTCAGGACCGCTCCGACGACCGACAGGATCAGCGAGACAAGGCCGAGGGCTGCGCCGAACGTCGTCACGCCCTTGTTCGTGGCCTCTCCGCGCTTGGCGCGGCCCCGGCCGGCCAGGCCCAGGATCAGGGCGATGAGGCCGAGGATCCCCGCGAGCCAGAAGAAGAAGGGGATCAGCCCCGAGACCGTCCCGATGATGCCGAGCACGAGTGCGGCGGTGCCGAGGCCGTTGCGGGCGGGGTGGGTGCCGGGGGCGTGTCCGGGGGCGTAGGGCTGCTGGGGCTGGGGCTGTTGCGGCTGCGTGTACTGGGACATGGGTGTGCCCTTTCGGTGAAGAGTGGGGACGGTGAGCGGGGATTCATGGTGGAGCTGTGAATGCCAGGCTAATAAGAACATTCGCTGTGAATCGAGTCAACACGTCTAATCGTGTGAACCGATGACTCGGGTGGATTGGTATGCTCGACCACACACAGCAGGCGACACCGACATGCGCGGAACGGGAGCAGGCCAGTGCCGGACAACTCCACCGAGGTGACCGCGGCCGGAATCGCCAGACTCGCGGGCGTCGGACGCGCGGCCGTCAGTAACTGGCGCCGTCGTCACGCCGACTTCCCCAAGCCCTCAGGGGGCACCGAGGCCAGCCCCTCCTTCGCGCTGCCCGAGGTCGAACAGTGGCTGCGCGACCAGGGCAAGCTCGCCGAGGTCCCGCTGCGCGAGCGGGTCTGGCAGCAGGTGGCCGGTCACCCCGACGGCGCCGTGACCGCACTCGTCCATGCCGGGTGCGCCCTGCTGCTCGTCCGGGACAGACCCACCGCCTGGCTGGAGATCACCGCCGTCTCGGACGCCCGGATGGCGAGCGTGCTGCCCGGCGCCCTGGACCATGTGCTCACGGACCGCCTCGGAGCGGGGCGGGTATTCCCCACGCCCACGGCGTCCGCCCTCCTGCCGTCCGTCCCGCTGCTGCGCGCAGCGGCCGAACTGGCGGCGGAGACCGGCGCCAGGCGCGCCTTCGACTTCCTCTTCGGCCGGCAACTTGACGCCAACCCGCGCCAGTACACACTCACGCCCCCCGGCCTCGCCGAGCTGATGGCCGACCTCGCGATGCCGGCCAGGGACGCCGCCGCCCGGCAGGGCGGCAGGAAGGGCCCCCGCGCGGTCCTCGACCCCGCCGCGGGAACCGGCGCCCTGCTGTGTGCCGTCGGCCGGCCCACAGCGCTCCACGCCCAGGAGGCCGATCCCGACCTGGCCGCGCTCACCACGCTCCGGCTCGCCCTGCACTCCGCGGGGAACGGAGCCGACGGGCCCACGCTCGCCGTGCGGACCGGAGACACCCTGCGCGCCGACGCCTTCCCGGGGCTCACCGTGGACGCGGTGCTCTGCCACCCGCCGTTCAACGAACGCAACTGGGGCCACGACGACCTTGCCTACGACCCACGCTGGGAGTACGGCTTCCCCGCCCGCACCGATTCCGAACTGGCCTGGGTGCAGCACGCCCTGGCTCATCTACGCGATGGCGGCACCGCCGTGGTGCTGATGCCCCCGGCCGCCGCGTCCCGCCGTTCCGGTCGAAGGATCCGCGCCGATCTGCTGCGCCGCGGCGCCCTCCGTGCCGTCATCGCGCTCCCCGCCGGCGCCGCACCGCCCTACGGCATCCCGCTCCACATCTGGGTCCTCCGCAGGCCGGGCGCCGAACACTCCCCCGCACCCGAACTGCTCGTCGTCGACGCGGCGGAGCCCGATCCCGCCGGCGCCCCGTCGGGCCGTGACCGGCTGGACTGGCCGGCGGTACGCGGCACGGTGCTCGACGCGTGGAACCCCTTCGACGTGCCGGGGCGCCGCGAACCCGTCGAGGAGCAGCCGGGGACCAGCCGGGCCGTCCCCGTCATCGAACTCCTCGACGACGACGTGGACCTGGCCCCCGCCCGCCATCTGCCGCCCCCGGCCGCCGGCGGCGGCGCTGCGGAGCTGGTCCGCGTACGCGAACGGCTGGACGACACCCTGAAGCTGACCGCCCGGCTCACCCCGCCGCCCGCCACCGCGGGAGAACCGGCCAGGAGGCCCTTCACCACCGTCGGTGAACTGGCCAGGACAGGCGCCCTGCACCTGCGGACCGGCTCCGGCGGCAGCGGCACGGTGCCGGTCCTCACCGAGCACGACGTCCTCGCCGGTACGGCCCCCAGCGGTACGCCCTCCACACCGGCCGCGAGCCCCGAGGACGAGCCGCTCCTGCTGGAATCCGGCGACGTCATCGTCCCGCTGGTCGGGGGCGGTTCGGTCGCCAGAGTCGTCGACGGGGCCACCGCCGGGGCGGCGCTCGGCCGCAACCTCCAGCTGCTGCGCCCCGATCCCGCGGCCCTCGATCCCTGGTTCCTCGCCGGTTTCCTGCGGGGAACCGCGAACAACCGGCAGGCCAGCAGCTATGCCTCGTCCGCGACACGGCTCGACGCCCGCCGGCTGCGGGTGCCGCGCCTGCCGCTGGACGAACAGCGCAAGTATGGTGAGCAGTTCAGCGCCCTCGCCGCATTCGAGGAGGCGCTCCGCGTGGCGGGGCGGCTCGGTGGGCAGCTGGTGCAGGGGATGTACGACGGGCTCACGGACGGATCGGTCGCTCCGGAGTGATGTGAAGCACAACGTTGTGCACAACCCCGGCCCGGTTGTCCGTACCGGTGTATACGCTCACTGCACACGTCCGATCCACGCCCTCCGGGAGCAGCGCATGCACGGCTACGGCTATCCGCCGGAGCGTCGCCCGTCCTCGTCCACACTGGTCACGCTGCGCGTGGTCTTCGCGTCACTCACCGTACTGAGCTGCGGGTTCCTTGCCTGGGCGGCGATGCTGCGGCTGGCGATCGTCACGCGCAGGCAGCGCGACTGGTGGCTGTTCGGCCTTGTGCTGGCGCTGAACATCGGCCTCATGGGGTACGTCGGGTCGTTGCCGGACGAAGGCGAGATGATGAAGGACAGCGAGGGGACCCTGAGTGGCCTCTGGATGTTCCTGGTCGTCGTCGGCACGGTCGCCTACTACCTGTACGCGGACATACGGCACTTCGCCCGGCCCCGCGGCCTGCCCGGAGGCCCGTCCGTGGGCCCGCAGGCCGGCCCGCAGGCCAACCCGTACGCCGGCCCGTACGGCGCCGGGCAGCCGGGGGCGGCGCCCGCGTTCCGGTCCACCCCGTCGCCCCAGTCCCCTTCCTACGGCTATCCGCCCGCCCCGCAGCCGGGTTCCGCCCCGACGCCGCCCACGTCCGCGCCGCCCGGCACGCCCGCCGAGGGGCCGAGAACCGCCCCTCAGCGCCTCGACCAGGTGCGCGCCGAGCTCGACGAGCTGAGCGACTACCTCCGCAAGGAGGGTGACAGTAAGTGAACGGGCGGGTCATCGCCGGGCGTTACCAGCTGGCCACCATCCTCGGCCAGGGCGGCATGGGGCAGGTCTGGACGGCGTACGACGAGCGCCTCGACCGCAGGGTCGCGGTGAAGCTGCTGCGCCCCGACCGGGTCGCCGGCCCCTCCGGCAGCGACGCCGCCGAGGAGCTGCGCCGCAGATTCGTCCGCGAGTGCCGGGTCACCGCGCAGGTCGACCACCCCGGTCTTGTCACCGTCCACGACGCGGGGAGCGACGGCGACGACCTCTACCTCGTCATGCAGTACGTCGAGGGCGCCGACCTCGCCGACCATCTCGCCGAGCAGGACCCCTATCCGTGGCCCTGGGCCGTGGCGGTCGCCGCCCAGCTGTGCGCGGTGCTCTCCGCCGTGCACGCCGTGCCGATCGTCCACCGCGACCTGAAGCCCCGCAACGCGATGGTGAAGCCCGACGGCACCCTCACGGTGCTCGACCTGGGTATCGCCTCCGTCATGGACACCGACACCACGCGCCTGACACACACGGGCTCACCGATCGGCTCCCCGGCCTACATGGCCCCCGAGCAGGCGATGGGCGGCGCCGTCGGCCCGTACACCGACCTGTACGCCCTCGGCGTGCTCCTGCACGAACTCCTCAGCGGTGACGTGCCGTTCTCCGGGTCCACCGCCCTGGGCGTCCTGCACCGCCATCTCTACGAGCCGCCGCTCCCGGTCAGGCAGCTCAGGCCCGAGGTCCCGGAGGCGCTCGAAGCGCTCGTCCTGCGGCTGCTCGCCAAGGACCCGCAGGACCGCCCCGACTCCGCCCAGGAGGTCTACGAGTCCCTGCGGCCCCTGCTGCCCGCCGGCGGCACACCGGCCGGGCCCCTCGACCCGACCCGCCCCTTCCTGCGCCCACAGGCCCCCTGGCCCGACAGGCCGGCCACCCCGGCACCGGCGGCAGCCCCCACCCAGCGGGAACCCGCCGCACAGGCATCCACCACACAGGCACCCGCCGTGCAGCTACCCGCCCAGCCGACGAAGCCGCCGGCCGACCGGCCGAACGTCGCGCAGGCCGTCGACGACGTGAAGCGGCTGCTCGGCGAGGGCCGCATCACCCAGGCCGTCGACATCCTCGGCGGGATCCTCCCGGCCGCCGCCGTCGAGCACGGCGAACACTCACCGGTCGTCCGCATCCTGCGCAAGCAGTACGCGGCCACGCTGATGGACGACGGCCAGTACCGCCGCGCCCTCCCCGAGCTCCGTCGCCTCGCCGACGACCGCGCCGCGGAGGCGGGCCCCGCCGACTCCCAGACGCTGCAATTCCGTTACGACGCCGCGCAGTGCCTCGAACAGCTCGGCGAGGCGGCCGCCGCGCTCGCCGAGTACCGCGCCGTCCTCCCCTTCTACGAGAACAGCTACGCGACGACCTCAGGACCCGGCCGGGCCTTCGACATCCGCCATCGCATCGGGCACCTCCTGCTCGGGGTGGGCGACCACGCGGCGGGCCGCGCCCAGTTGCAGGCCCTGCTGTACGACGCGGAGCGCGTCTACGGCCCGCACCACCCGCTGCCCACGGAGCTCCGACGGCGACTGACCCACCACCGGGACGTACGCGGCTCGGTGTGAGGCGGGGGGAGAGAAGCGGGGGGCGAGGCCGAGGACGCCCGATCGGGAGGGATTTCGCCCGCGGCCCCGCACCGACCGGTCCGGAAATCGTTGGTCGAAGCGGTGGCCCGAATCACGTCCACTGCCTAACATCGATCATCGCAAGGCTTTGTGCACTGATGCACAATCTCCCCGGGAGGCTCCTTTGCACCGCCGACGTCGCACCGCGCTCGCCCTCTCCGCCGCAGCACTCCTCGCGGCTCCGCTCCTGACCGCCTGCGGCAGCGAGGCCCATCCAGGCGCCGCGGCCGTGGTCGGCGGCGACCGTATCGACGTGGCCACGGTCCAGGCGGAGGCGGCCGATGTGCGCAGCGCGCAGCAGGGCTCCGAGCACTCCGAGGAGCTGGTGACCAAGTCGGGCCAGCTGGCCCGGGTCAAGCTGTCCGGCCTGATCTTCGGACGGGTCCTGGACCGCGCGGCGAAGGACGCCGGGGTGAGCGTCAGCCGTAAGGAGATCCAGGAGCTCCGCGGCCAGGCCGCCGCGCAGTCAGGCGGGGACGAGGCGGTGCAGGCGGGCATGCTGGAGCAGCGCTGGGTGGCGCCCGGCCAGATCGAGGCGAGCCTGCGCCAGGAGGCCCAGCTCCAGAAGCTGGCCCGGAAGATCGGCGCCGACCTGCAGAGCCCCGCCGGGGTACAGGCCGTCGGCGAGAACCTCACCGAGGCGTCGAAGGCGCTGCACATCGACGTCAACCCGCGCTACGGCAGCTGGGACGACCGGAAGGTCCAGCTCAGCACCTACAAGGCCCCGTGGATCACCCAGGTCACACCCGTCCAGGGACAGGACCCGGAGGCGGACGCCTGACCCGCCCCACCCGGGAGTAGGTTCGGGTGGTGAACACTCAAGACCCCGGCCGTATCGTCCTGCTCACCGCCAGCCACCGGGTCGCCCCCGGTCTGCTGTCCTGGCCCGCCTGGCAGACGCTGCACGCCGCCGACCGGGTGCTGTGTGCCGAGCCCGACCACCCTCAGCTGCCGTACCTTCGGGACGCGGGGGTGGCCGTGGAGCACACCGCGCCGTCGGCCGACGAGCTGGTGGACGACTGCGCGGGTGGCAGGACCGTGGTGCTGCTGGTGGGCGGCGAGGGCGACCAGCGGCTCACCGACGGCCTGGCCAGGCTCGGCGGCTCGGGCCGGGTGCAGATGCCGGACCTGGAGCTGCTGCCCGGCTCGTACGACCTGCCGGGTGCCCGGCTCCTGGACTTGGTGCAGGTCATGGACCGGATCAGGCTCGAATGCCCCTGGACGTCGCAGCGGACCCACAAGGGCCTCGCGAAGTACGCCATCGAGGAGGCGTACGAGCTGGTCGAGGCCATCGAGGACGGCGACCGTGAGGAGCTGCGCGAGGAACTCGGCGACGTACTGCTCCAGGTCGTCTTCCACGCCCGTATCGCCCAGGAGGACCAGGACGAGCCGTTCGGCATCGACGACGTCGCGGCCACGATCGTCGAGAAGCTGATCCACCGTCATCCGCACGTGTTCGGCGACGAGACCGCCGAGACCCCGGAGGACGTCCACGCGCACTGGCTCCGTACGAAGGCGATCGAGAAGCAGCGCGCGTCGGTCACCGACGGGGTGCCGCTCGGCCAGCCCGGTCTCGCGCTCGCCGCCAAGCTCGGCAGCAGGGTGCGCACGGCGGGCCTCGACGCCCCGCTCCCGGAAGGCGGGGGCGTCGGCCACCAGCTGCTCGCTATCGCCGTACGGGCCGAGCAGGACGGCACCGACCCCGAGGCCGCCCTGCGGGAGGCCGCCCGCGCCTACCGGGACGCGATCCGGACGGCTGAGGGCCTCGGCGGTCCCGGGGCCGCTCCCGACGGCGTCGAGGAGTGAACGACTGCCCCGGGAAGACCCCCGCACCCGACGCGGCACCTCATCCGGCACCGGAGGCCGCACACGCCCCCGAAGCCTCACCCGCACCCGAACTCTTCACCTGGGAGTTCGCCACCGACCCGTACCCCGCCTACGCCTGGCTCCGCGAGCACAGCCCCGTGCACCGCACGCAGCTGCCGAGCGGTGTGGAGGCCTGGCTGGTGACCCGTTACGCCGATGCCAGGCAGGCACTCGCCGACACCCGGCTCTCCAAGAACCCGGCCCACCACGCGGGCTCCGCGAACGCCAAGGGCAAGACGGGCATTCCTGGCGAGCGCAAGGCGGAGCTGATGACGCATCTGCTGAACATCGACCCGCCCGACCACACCCGGCTGCGCCGGCTCGTCTCCAAGGCGTTCACTCCGCGCCGGGTCGCCGAGTTCGCGCCGCGTGTGCAGGAGCTGACGGACCGCCTCATCGACTCGTTCATCGAGGAGGGGAAGGCGGACCTCATCCATGACTTCGCGTTCCCCCTGCCCATCTACGCGATCTGTGACCTGCTGGGCGTGCCCCGGGAGGACCAGGACGACTTCCGCGACTGGGCCGGCATGATGATCCGGCACGGCGGCGGGCCGCGTGGCGGGGTGGCCAGGTCGGTCAAGAAGATGCGCGGCTATCTCGCCGAACTCATCCACCGTAAAAGGGAGAATCCCGGCGACGACCTGATCTCCGGGCTGATCCGGGCGAGCGACCACGGTGAGCACCTCAGCGAGAACGAGGCGGCGGCGATGGCCTTCATCCTCCTTTTCGCCGGCTTCGAGACGACCGTGAACCTCATCGGCAACGGCACCTACGCGCTGCTGCGCAACCCCTCGCAGCGTGAGCGCCTGGAGCGCTCGCTGGCCGCGGGGGAGACCGAACTGCTCGCCACCGGGATCGAGGAGCTGCTGCGCTACGACGGTCCGGTGGAGCTCGCGACATGGCGTTACGCCACCGAGCCCGTGAGGCTGGGAGGGCAGGACATCGCGGCCGGGGACCCGGTCCTCGTGGTGCTGGCCGCCGCCGACCGGGACCCGGAGCGGTTCCAGGATGCGGACACCCTGGACCTTGCGCGGAGTGACAATCAGCACCTCGGATACGGGCACGGCATTCACTACTGCCTGGGGGCGCCGCTGGCCCGGCTGGAGGGGCAGGCGGCCCTGGCGACACTGCTCAGGCGCCTCCCCGACCTGCGGCTCGCTGCGGAACCTGCCGATTTGCGCTGGCGCGGCGGGCTCATCATGCGTGGACTGCGCACACTTCCCGTGGAGTTCACTCCCGGGGATCCGACCGAGAAAGGTGACAATCAGTCAACTCTGTGACTTTGACGTGATCTCCGCTGCATCGACTTGTGACACACGTTCGAGTACGGCTAGGTTCACCGTTCGACTCACCCGTCACATGTCAGTCACACGGAAGGCAATCCCATGGGCTCCGCGAACGGCAGACACCGCCGCCCTCGCCAGGCACCCGCCATCGTCGTCGCCGCAGGCGTCACCGGGTCGGCCATTGCCATCCCGCTCCTCGGCGCCGGTGGCGCGCAGGCCGCTGACGCGTCGACCTGGGACCGGGTCGCCGAATGCGAGAGTGGTGGCGTGTGGAGTGCCGACCTCGGCAACGGCCGCTACGGCGGCCTGCAGTTCTCGCAGGACACCTGGTTCGACTACGGCGGCACCGAGTACGCGTCCCGCGCCGACCTCGCCAGCCGCTCGCAGCAGATCGCGGTCGCCGAGAAGGTGCTGGACGACAAGGGCCCGCAGGCATGGTCCAGCTGCGCGGTGATCTCCGGGCTCGCCCTGGACGGGACGCTGCCGGGGGTGGACCCGGGCGACGAGTCCTCCGCAGACCCCTCGGACACGGCGACCCCGTCCGAAACCCCCTCGTCCGAGGCGACGGACCCGGCGGACTCCGCGGACCCTGCGGACGAAACGGATGGATCCGGCGACTCGGATGACTCGGACGAATCCGATGCGAAGGGCGAGGCGGGCAAGGACGCTTCCGGCGACGCGACGGACAAGGGCAGCGGCTCGGACGAGGACGACGAAGCGGGCGCCTCACCGTCCGCGACTCCGTCCCCGGAGGCCACCGGCTCCTCCGACACGTCGAAGGATGACGGGGCGAAGGCCGGCAAGCACCGCGGCACCCCGGCCCCCGAGGCGGGCGCGGAGCAGGGTGACGGGCGCGAGTCCGGCCGGCACGCCTCGCGCGGCGAATCCGACGCGCGTCAGGGCGCCGAGGGGGCGTACACCGTCCGCGAGGGCGACAACCTCTGGGCGATCGCCGAGGCGCAGGACCTCTCCGGTGGCTGGACGGCGCTCTACGAGGCCAACAGGGACGAGCTGGGTTCCGACCCGGACCTGATCCTTCCCGGCCAGAGCCTGGATCTCCTCGGCCTCAAGTGATCAAAAACGGGAAAACGCCCCAAAATCAGGGGTAGTTCAGAGGCCTATGTCCACTTATGTGTAAGTGAGACATGGGTCTCTTTGCTTCAACTGCGGCGCCCGGTCCGTCCGGTCCGTCCATTTTGGCTCCGACCTGCGAAAACGGTCCATCTGGGCGGACCGGTACGGGCTGATTGGTCGTTATGTCCATCTTTGAATGTGGGGGTTGCGTGTGTTTACGGTCGGAGCCGCTCGCACCGCGGGCACCTTCGACCGTCACGCCGAATCCTGCCGTCGGCCGAAGGGAACCGACGCGTAAAGCGCCGTAGGCAGGAGCGGGGGACCCAGGTAAGCGCCGGACCCGGCCGTCGGAAGACGGGTGGAGTGCGGCTAGGGGTGAAGTCGTCCGCGAGTAGGACGACCGGGCACACTCACAGCCCGAACCCGACAGCTCACCTCGTAGGCGTCGGTGAGGAGAACCATGCTGCTTTCCAGCAAGGGCAAGCACCGTCGCCCGTCCAAGGCCGTCCGTGTCGCCACCCTGGCCGGTGTCGCCGGCGCCGCTGTCGCCGTCCCGCTGATGGGTGCGACCGGTGCCTCCGCCGCCTCCGTCGACACCTGGGACGCCGTCGCCCAGTGCGAGTCGGGTGGCGACTGGTCCATCAACACCGGCAACGGCTACTACGGCGGTCTGCAGTTCTCGCAGTCCAGCTGGGCGGCCGCCGGCGGCACGCAGTACGCCTCCCGCGCCGACCTGGCCACCAAGGACCAGCAGATAGCCGCCGCCGAGAAGCTCCTCGACATCCAGGGCCCGGGTGCCTGGTCCTGCGCCGGAGCCGGCGGTCTGACGAACGACGGTGTGGACCCGGGCGTCGACACCGGCTCCTCCGCGAAGAACGGCGACACGGACCCGCAGGCCACGCAGGAGCGCACGGCCGAGCAGCCCACCACGCGCAGCGAGAAGCGCGCCGCCCCCGAGAAGACCGTCACCACGCCGACCGGCGACAAGGTCGAGAAGGGTGACGGCGAGTACAAGGTGAAGGCCGGCGACACCCTCAGCAAGATCGCCGGTGCGAAGAAGGTCGACGGCGGCTGGGAGAAGCTCTTCAAGCTCAACGACGACATCGTCGACGACGCCGACCTGATCTTCCCGGGGCAGCAGCTCCACCTGAAGTAGGCGAGCGGCTCCATCCGAAGGAGTCGGAAACAGCCCGGGGTGTTCCTCCTGCCCCGGAGACCCGGCCCGGCGTGCTGACCCCCCGCACGCCGGGCCGACGGTCGCTCGCCGTAGAATTTTTGAGCTTTGCCCGGAATGTGGATCCTTGGGTCCTTTTTCGTCCCAGGAGACGGGCGCACGGCCGACGGAGCGCCACGAGCCGGTTAGGCTCGTGGCGCAAGGCCACAGTGACCCTGCACAACCAGTGTCAGATCCCAGAAGGAGATGCCTCGTGCCGTCCATCGACGTCGTCGTAGCCAGGGAAATCCTCGACTCCCGGGGTAACCCCACGGTCGAGGTCGAGGTTGGCCTCGACGACGGCAGCACGGGACGTGCTGCTGTTCCGTCCGGCGCCTCCACCGGTGCGTTCGAGGCCATTGAGCTTCGCGACGGTGACCCCAACCGCTACCAGGGCAAGGGCGTCGAGAAGGCCGTCCTCGCCGTGATCGAGCAGATCGGCCCGGAGCTCGTCGGCTACGACGCCACCGAGCAGCGTCTCATCGACCAGGCGATGTTCGACCTGGACGCGACAGAGAACAAGGGCTCCCTCGGCGCCAACGCCATCCTCGGCGTCTCGCTGGCCGTGGCGCACGCCGCGTCCGAGGCGTCCGACCTCCCGCTGTTCCGCTACCTCGGCGGCCCGAACGCGCACCTGCTGCCCGTTCCGATGATGAACATCCTGAACGGCGGCTCGCACGCCGACTCCAACGTGGACATCCAGGAGTTCATGATCGCGCCGATCGGCGCCGAGTCGTTCTCCGAGGCCCTGCGCTGGGGCGCGGAGGTCTACCACACGCTGAAGAAGGTCCTGAAGACCAAGGGCCTGTCCACCGGTCTCGGTGACGAGGGCGGCTTCGCCCCGAACCTCGAGTCGAACCGCGCCGCCCTCGACCTCATCCTCGAGGCCGTCAAGGAGGCCGGTTACGTCCCGGGCCGCGACATCGCGCTCGCGCTCGACGTCGCCGCGTCCGAGTTCTACAAGGACGGCGTCTACGAGTTCGAGGGCAAGTCCCGCTCGGCCGCCGAGATGACCGAGTACTACGAGGAGCTCGTCGCCGCGTACCCGCTGGTCTCCATCGAGGACCCGCTGTACGAGGACGACTGGGCCGGCTGGAAGGTCATCACCGACCGGCTGGGCTCCCAGGTGCAGATCGTCGGTGACGACCTGTTCGTCACCAACCCCGAGCGCCTGTCGCGCGGCATCGAGGAGGGCTCGGCCAACGCCCTGCTCGTGAAGGTGAACCAGATCGGTTCGCTGACCGAGACCCTGGACGCCGTCGAGCTGGCCCAGCGCAACGGCTTCAAGTGCATGATGTCCCACCGCTCCGGTGAGACCGAGGACGTCACCATCGCCGACCTCGCCGTCGCGGTGAACTGCGGTCAGATCAAGACCGGCGCCCCGGCCCGCTCGGACCGCGTCGCCAAGTACAACCAGCTGCTGCGCATCGAGGAGATCCTCGACGACGCCGCGGTGTACGCCGGTCGTTCGGCGTTCCCGCGGTTCCGCTACGAGGGCTGACAGCCCGAGTCCGGAGCACCAGCCTCCGTCCGTCCCCGCATCCGGTCCCGTACCGTGTGCGGGGACGGACGTGCGTAACGGGGAGGCGTGAGACATGGCCGGGAAGGACCGCGACCGGTTCTCCACCGCGACCAGGCTGCGACTGCTCGGTGAGCAGACGGCGGCCCGTGTCTACCGGTCCCAGAACCGCCGTCAGGCGCGCCGCTCCAGGCTCACCGGGCGTGCGGCGTTCCTGGCGCTGATCGTCTGCTCCCTGGTGGTCGCCCTCGCGTATCCCATGCGGCAGTACATCTCCCAGCGCGACCAGATCGCGGACCAGGAGAGGCTCTCCCGTCAGGCGCACGAGCGGACCGAGGAGCTGCGCGACGAGAAGGCGCGGCTCAAGGACGACGCGTACATCCGGCGTCTCGCGCGCCAGCATCTGCACTACGTGCTGCCGGGCGAGACCGGTTATACGGTGGTCGACCCGGACGCCGCAGAGGCCCGTAAGGGTGAGCCGGGGGCGACGGACCGGCCCTGGCACTCGAACCTCTGGGACGGCGTGGACAGCGCGGACCGTGAATGACCCCGTGCCCGTGCCGGGTCCTGATCCCGTACCGATTCATACAGTCCGACCGATGACATTCAAGGCAGGCATGGACACGCCCCCTCCGCAGACCGAATCCACCAAGCCGACCGCTGAGGACATCGCCGCGTTCGAGCTCCAGCTCGGCCGGCCGCCGCGCGGACTGCGCGCCATCGCGCACCGCTGCCCCTGCGGCAACCCGGACGTGGTCGAGACGCAGCCCCGTCTGGAGGACGGCACACCGTTCCCGACGACGTACTACCTGACGTGCCCGCGTGCCGCGTCCGCGATCGGCACGCTGGAGGCCAACGGCGTCATGAAGGAGATGACCGAGCGCCTCACGACGGACCCGGAGCTGGCCGCCGCCTACCGTGCCGCGCACGAGGACTACATCGCGCGCCGTGACGCCATCGAGGTCCTGGCGGGCTTCCCGAGCGCCGGTGGCATGCCGGACCGCGTGAAGTGCCTGCACGTCCTGGTCGGCCACTCGCTGGCGGCGGGACCCGGGGTCAACCCGCTGGGCGACGAGGCCATCGCGATGCTGCCGCAGTGGTGGGCGAAGGGCCCGTGCGTCACCCCGTGCGGCTCCGGCGCCGAGCCCGACGCGTCCTGACCCGCCCGCGCGGCATTCGTACAACTCACAGGAGCCCCATGACCCGCGTTGCCGCCATCGACTGCGGTACCAACTCCATCCGTCTGCTCGTCGCCGACGTGGACCCCGCGACCGGGGAGTTCGACGAGCTCGACCGGCGGATGCGGATCGTCCGGCTCGGCCAGGGCGTCGACCGGACGGGCCGGCTGGCCCCCGAGGCGATCGAGCGCACCTTCGAGGCCTGCCGTGAGTACGCGGCCCGGATCGAGGAGCTCGGCGCCGAGCGGATCCGCTTCGTGGCCACGTCCGCCTCCCGCGACGCGGAGAACAGCGACACCTTCGTCCGCGGCGTCCTGGACATCCTGGGCGTCGAACCGGAGGTCGTCACGGGGGACCAGGAGGCGCAGCTCTCCTTCGACGGCGCGACGAAGGAACTGGTGGGCGCCGACCACCTGGAGAAGCCGTATCTCGTCGTGGACATCGGCGGCGGCTCCACGGAGTTCGTCGTCGGTGACGACCGGGTCCTCGCGGCCCGCTCCGTGGACATCGGCTGCGTACGCATGACCGAGCGTCACCTCGTCGTGGACGGGGCCGTGGTGGACCCTCCCACGCCCGACCGGATCGCCGCGATCCGTGCGGACATCGGCGCCGCCCTGGATCTGGCCGAGGAGAGTGTGCCGATCTCCTCGGCGGCCACGCTCGTCGGCCTGGCGGGGACGGTCACCACGATCGCCGCGACGGCGCTGGGTCTCGCGGAGTACGACTCGGAGGCGATCCATCACTCCCGGGTCTCCGTCGAGCAGGTCAGGGAGATCACCGCACGGCTGCTCGCGTCGACCCACGAGGAGCGCGCGGCGATCCCCGCGATGCACCCCGGCCGGGTCGATGTGATCCCCTCCGGGGCGCTCGTCCTGCTCGCGCTGATGGAGCGGACCGGGGCCCGTGAGGTCGTCGTCAGCGAACACGACATTCTCGACGGGATCGCCTGGTCGGCGGCCTGATCACAGCGCGGGCGCAGGCGCGGTGAGGTGGTGCTCAAACGCATTCCGGCCTGCACTTCTGAGCTGCTGGAGCCCCCTTCGGACCTGTCCGGAGGGGGCTTTCACGCGGTGCTCCGACGAACTTCGTGAACTTCTTCACAAGGAATTCGGCCCCTCCGGGCGAAGTTCTTCCCTCTGAGGGCCGCGCGGGGCCCCCGGAGGTGCGTACAGGGGTGCTGCGGGAGGGTTTCGGGGGTGTGGCGGGGGTGTGTCCCGGGCAGGTGGTTCATCTTGCCCGGGGGCTCAAGGGCCAGCTCACAGGCGGTGGACAACGTTCGCCGGGGCGTCGTGGTTCCCCGTTCACGCCATGACCTGGGTCACGAGGGCGGCAGAGTGTAGCAGAGGGTGGCGCATACCTTGTGAAGGGGCTCACGAGCATGCCCCCCGAGGGGGGTGGATACTCGATGGCATGAGCACCACGGAGCGTCCCAGGATCCTCGTTGTAGGCGGTGGGTACGTAGGCCTGTACGCAGCTCGTCGCATTCTGAAGAAGATGCGGTATGGAGAGGCGACCGTCACGGTCGTCGACCCGCGCTCGTACATGACGTACCAGCCCTTCCTCCCCGAAGCTGCTGCCGGCAGCATCTCGCCTCGGCATGTCGTCGTCCCGCTGCGACGCGTGCTGCCCAAGGCAGAGGTTCTCACCGGCCGTGTCACGACCATCGATCAGGACCGCAAGGTCGCCACGATCGCGCCGCTCGTCGGCGAGGCCTACGAGCTGCCCTTCGACTACCTGGTCATCGCGATGGGCGCGGTCTCCCGTACCTTCCCGATCCCCGGCCTCGCCGAGCAGGGCATCGGTATGAAGGGCATCGAGGAGTCCATCGGTCTGCGCAACCACGTCCTGGAGCAGCTGGACAAGGCCGACTCGACGACCGATGAGGACGTCCGCCGCAAGGCGTTGACGTTCGTCTTCGTGGGCGGCGGCTTCGCCGGTGCGGAGACCATCGGCGAGGTCGAGGACATGGCGCGCGACGCGGCCAAGTACTACACGAGCGTGAAGCGCGAGGACATGCGCTTCGTCCTGGTGGACGCCGCCGACAAGATCCTTCCCGAGGTCGGCCCGAAGCTGGGCGCGTACGGCAAGGAGCACCTGGAGAGCCGCGGTGTCGAGGTCTACCTCTCGACCTCGATGGACTCCTGCGTCGACGGGCACGTGGTGCTGAAGAACGGCCTAGAGGTCGACTCCAGCACGATCGTGTGGACGGCCGGCGTGAAGCCGAACCCGGCGCTGGCCCGTTTCGGCCTGCCGCTCGGCCCGCGTGGTCACGTGGACACCTCCGAGAAGCTCCAGGTGCAGGGCACCGACTACATCTGGGCCGCGGGCGACAACGCCCAGGTGCCGGACATGGTCGGCCGCCGCGCGGGCAACCCGAACGCCTGGTGCCCGCCGAACGCCCAGCACGCGCTGCGTCAGGCGAAGGTCCTCGGCGACAACGTCATCTCCGGCATGCGGGGCTTCCCGCAGAAGGAGTACAGCCACGCCAACAAGGGTGCGGTCGCCGGTCTCGGCCTGCACAAGGGCGTCGCGATGATCGTCGTCGGCAAGGTGAAGATCAAGGTCAAGGGCCGTCTCGCCTGGTACATGCACCGTGGCTACCACGGCATGGCCATGCCGACCTGGAACCGCAAGATCCGGATCTTCGCGGACTGGACGCTGGCGATGTTCCTGAAGCGCGAGGTCGTCTCGCTCGGCGCCATGGAGACTCCGCGCGAGGAGTTCTACGAGGCCGCCAAGCCGAGCCCGGCTCCGGTCGCGGCCAAGACCGACGACGACAAGAGCAAGTCCGGCGAGAAGGCCAAGGCGTCCTGAGGCTTCTCGTCCTGACCGTGCCCGGGTCCGCTTGCCCAGGCATCTGCACATGACCGTAGGGGTCGTCCGCCATCCGTGGTGCGGACGGCCCCTACGGCGTTCCTGGGCCTCTTGAAGTAGGTGGTGAATGCAGGTATTTTGCCGTTCCGTTGCCCGGGAACGGGATGGCACGGACGCCGGGCGGCGTTGAGGCTGGTGTACCTGGCCGTGGCCCCGAGGTGTCGCGGCCCGGTTTGGATGCGTATATGCGAATTTAGGCACGTTCGGAAACACCACCACGGAGGTGTGCACCATGGCCGACGCCGCATCGCGGCTGACCGCTCTTGCCGAAGAGTTGCTGGGCGAGCCCCTACCGGTCCGTATCCGGGCCTGGGACGGCAGCGAATCCGGGCCGCCGGGTGCCCCCACCCTCGTCCTGCGCCACCGCCGCGCCCTGCGCCGGCTCCTGTGGAAGCCGGGCGAGCTGGGCCTGGCCCGTGCCTGGGTGGCCGGCGAGATCGACGTCGAGGGCGACCTGTACGCGACCCTGGACGCCCTGGCCTCGCTGCTCTGGGAACGCGGTGCCGACGCGAAGGACTCCGTCCACCCCGTCCGCGACCCGAAGGTACGGGAGTTCGCGCGCGGGCTCATCCAGCTGGCCGGCCCCTGGCTGCCGCCCTCGCCGCCCGCCGAGGAGGTGCGCCGCCGCAGCGGGCCGCTGCACACCAAGCGCCGGGACAAGGAAGCGATCAGCCACCACTACGACGTGGGCAACGACTTCTACGCGATGGTCCTCGGCCCGTCCATGGTGTACTCCTGCGCCTACTGGCAGGACGGCTCCACGCTCGAGGACGCCCAGCGGGACAAGCTCGACCTCGTCTGCCGCAAGCTCGCCCTCAAGGAGGGCGACCGCCTCCTCGACGTCGGCTGCGGCTGGGGCTCCATGGCGCTCCACGCCGCCCGTGAGTACGGCGCCCGGGTCACCGGGGTGACCCTCTCCACCGAGCAGGCCGCCTTCGCCCGCAAGCGCATCGCGGAGGAAGGCCTGACCGACAGGATCGAGATCCGGGTCCAGGACTACCGGGACGTCAGGGACGGGCCGTACGACGCCATTTCCTCGATCGGCATGGCCGAGCACGTGGGCTCGGTCCGCTTCCGTGAGTACGCCGACGACCTCTACGCACTCCTGCGGCCGGGCGGCCGGCTGCTCAACCACCAGATCGCCCGCCGTCCGGAGAAGGACGAGTCGAACTACCGCATCGACGAGTTCATCGACGCCTACGTCTTCCCCGACGGGGAGCTCGCCCCGGTCGGCCGCACGGTCGGCACCCTGGAGGAGGCCGGCTTCGAGGCCCGGGACGTCGAGGCGATCCGTGAGCACTACGCACTGACCCTGCGTCAGTGGGTGGCCAATCTGGAGAAGCACTGGAAGGAGGCCGTACGGGCCACCTCGCCCGGACGGGCCAGGGTGTGGCGGCTCTACATGGCCGCGTCCGCACTCTCCTTCGAGCACAACAAGATCGGCGTCAACCAGATCCTCGCGGTGCGCCCGCGCGACGGCGGCGCGTCCGCCATGCCGCTGCGGGCCCGTGACTGGACGGCGTCGGCGAACGGCTGACCAGGGCAGGAGAGGCGTGAACGGCTGACCCGGGAACGCGTCAGGGCCGGTACCCGCACGGGTACCGGCCCTGACGACGTACGTACGGCTACGCGGTCATTCCGTCTTGATCGCGGTCAGCATGTTCAGCTTCGCGCCGCTGCGCGCCGGCCACAGCGAGGCCAGCACACCGACGAGTCCCGCCAGCGCCAGGAAGATCGCGAGCCGGCCCCACGGGATGACCAGGACGTAGCCAGGGATGTCGCCGGACAGGGTCTTCCCGATCGCCCAGCCCAGGAACGTACCCAGAGCCACCCCGACCACCGCTCCGAAGAGCGAGATGACGACGGCCTCCAGCCGGATCATGCGCTTGACCCTGCGCCGGTCCAGGCCGATCGCCCGCACCATGCCGATCTCCTGCTGGCGTTCGAACACCGACATGGCCAGCGTGTTGACGACCCCGAGCACGGCGATGACCAGGGCCATGGCCAGCAGCGCGTACATGATGTTCAGCGCCGTGTTCACGAGCCCGCCGAACTCGTCCCGGATTCCCTGGCGGTCCAGGATGCTCATCGCGGGGTTGTCGCCGAGAGCGTCGACCACGGCATGCTCGTTGGCCTCGGACTGGCCGCCGTCCATGGTCAGCCAGATCTCGCGGATGTCGGCGAGGCTCTCGTGGGGGGCGACGACGTCCTCGTCCACCAGGACGGGGGAGAGGAACTGGTTGCCCTCGTAGAGCGCGCCAACCTTCAGGTTGTCCTTCTTGTCGTCCTCGAAGGTGATGGGCACGCTGTCGCCGGTCTTCCAGCCGTACGACTCCGCGGTCTCGCGGTCGACGGCGATCTCACCGTCCTTCAGGGAGGACAGCGAGCCGGAGACCGTCTTCAGGTTGAAGACCTTCTCGATATCGCCGGGGGTGACTCCGGAGGCCGAGACCTCCTCCTCCTCACCGTCGACGGTGAGCCAGGCGGATCGCTGGGGTGAGACCGCGTCGACGCCGTCGGCCTTGCGCAGGGCGGTGAGAGCAGACGCGTCGAGCGAGTCGCCGCCGGCCATCGAGACCATGTAGTCGGCCTTGATGTTGTCCGTCGTCTCCTTGTCGACGGCCTGGCCGAGCGTGACGCCGAGCACCGAGATGCCGGTGACCAGGGTGAGCCCGATCGCCAGGGCGGACGCCGTGGCCCCGGTGCGGCGCGGGTTGCGGACGGCGTTCTGCGCGGCCAGCTTGCCGGAGATCCCGAACACCCCGCTCAGCAGCGGGCGCGCCAGGGCGATCACCGGACGTGAGAGCAGCGGGATGAGCACGATGACGCCGACCAGGGCGAAGAAGGCCCCGACACCGAGGATCGTGCGGCCGTCGGAGCCCGCGACGGCCCCGGCCACGATCGCGGCGGACCCGAACAGGGTGA
This sequence comes from Streptomyces sp. NPDC048565, assembly GCF_040650935.1. NCBI lineage: Bacteria > Bacillati > Actinomycetota > Actinomycetes > Kitasatosporales > Streptomycetaceae > Streptomyces > Streptomyces sp. NPDC048565. The sequence continues at coordinate 49,448 of NZ_JBEZIH010000008.1, read as the reverse complement.
GCACACCGCCGATGGCGTTCCGCACGATCAGCGACTTGGTGGTGGCCACCGCGTGCACGCTGCTCATCGCCGCCACCGGCGGGATCTTGGCGGCGCGGCGGGCGGGCAGCCAGGCGGCGAACACGGTGATCAGCACGCCGACTGCGAACGCGGAGACGACCGCGGTGGGGGAGACGACCAGCGGGCCGGCCGGGATCTTCCCGCCGAACAGGCCCATCGCGGAGCGCAGACCCGTCGCGAGGCCCAAGCCGAGCAGGAAGCCGGCCACCGACGCGATCAGACCGACCACACCTGCCTCCATCAGGATGGCCCACTTGACCTGCTTGCGGGTGGCGCCGACGGCACGCATCAGGGCGAGTTCCCTGGTGCGCTGGGCGATGAGCATGGTGAACGTGTTGGCGATCAGGAACACACCGACGAAGAGCGAGATGCCCGCGAAGACCAGCAGCATCGTGGTGAGGCTCTTGACGCTGGCCTCGGTCATCCTGGCGTCGTCGGCGGCGAGCGCCGCGCCCGTCCGGGCCTCGGCGTCCTCGGGGAGCAGGGGCTTCACCGCGTCCAGCAGCTCCTGGTCGGACGCGCCGGCCGCGGCGGTCACGGTGGCGTCCGCGAACTTGCCGGGCCGCAGGTAGAGCTGCTGGGCGACATCGGTGTCGAAGAGGACCAGGCTGCCGCCGGCGTTCACGGCGCCGTCCTCGGTGGTGAAGATGCCGGAGAGGGTGTACTCCTTCACCGGCCCGTTGGTCGCGACCCGCACCGGGCCGCCCACGTGGTAGTCGCCCTTGCTCGCGCTCTCCTTGTCGAGGGCGATCTGGCCGTCCTTCACCGGGCCCGTGCCGTCGGTGAACGTGTACTGCGCGTCCTTGCCGTCGTCGCCGGGGGCGAAGTTGGCACCGGTGTTGGACCAGCCGTTGCCGATGAGCTTGCCGTCGGTGTCGGCGACGCCGGCGAATCCGGAGACCCGTCCGGTGGCCTCTTCCACGCCGTCGAGCGCCCGGATCTTCTCGAGGGTGGCCTCGTCGATGGCGGCGCTGTCCTCGTCGCTCGGGTCGGCCCAGGTCTGGATGGCGACAGCGACGTCGTCGTAGCTCTTGGCTGACTGGTTGCGGAAGGCGTTGCCGAGGGTGTCGGTGAAGACCAGGGTGCCCGAGACGAAGGCGACGCCGAGCATCACGGCGAGCACGGTCATCAGCAGCCTGGCCTTGTGCGCAAGCACATTGCGCACAGCGGTACGGAACATGTCGTCAATTCCTGGGGAGAGTTCGGGAAGCGGAAGGGCGGTGCGGAAGCCTCCGGGGCGTCAGCTGGTGCGGCCCTTCGTGTCGAACGCCTTCATCCGGTCGAGGACTCCGTCGGCGGTGGGGTGCAGCATCTGGTCGACGACGGCGCCGTCCGCGAGGAAGACGACGCGGTCCGCGTAGGAGGCGGCCACCGGGTCGTGGGTCACCATCACCACGGTCTGGCCGAGTTCACGCACCGAGTTGCGCAGGAAGCCGAGGACCTCGGCGCCCGACCGGGAGTCGAGGTTGCCGGTCGGCTCGTCACCGAAGATGATCTCCGGCTGCGAGGCCAGGGCGCGGGCCACCGCGACGCGCTGCTGCTGGCCGCCGGAGAGCTCCGTGGGGCGGTGCTTCAGCCGGTCGGAGAGACCCACCATGTCGATGACCTTCTGGAGCCAGGCGGCATCGGGCTTACGGCCGGCGATGTCCATCGGCAGGGTGATGTTCTCCAGGGCCGTCAGCGTGGGCAGCAGGTTGAAGGCCTGGAAGATGAAGCCGATCTTGTCCCGGCGCAGCTGCGTCAGCTGCTTGTCCTTCAGTGTCCCGAGCTCGGTCTCACCGATGCGTACGGAGCCGTTGCTGAAGCTGTCGAGGCCGGCCACACAGTGCATCAGCGTGGACTTGCCGGAACCCGAGGGGCCCATGATCGCGGTGAACTCCCCCTGCGGGAAGTCCACGCTCACGCGGTCGAGGGCGACCACCTGGGTCTCACCCTCGCCGTAGACCTTCGACAGCTCCGTCGCGCGGGCGGCGACCGTGGTGGTGCGGTGCACGGTGGTGGTGGTCACAGGGGTACTCCTGGTTCGACAGTTTCGCGGGGACCCCTTAATCCTCGCCGTCCGGTGCCGCCGGGGCGTCAGCCCGCGTGCCGGTTCCCGGGGCCCTCTTGAGTCGCATCAACCAGCCGGTCGCGTAGTCCTGAGGTAGGAGAGCGCCCCCGAGAGCCGCAGGCCGCTCAGCGGGGCGGTGCGGTGGATCCGCGGGGCACCAGACGGGCCGCCGCGTCCTCGAAGCCGGGGGCCGAGCCCTCGGACACCATGGCCAGCAGCGTGCGGGCCGCATGGCTGCCGTACGCGGGGATGTCCCTGCTCAGCGCGGTCAGCGGGGGACGTACGACGCGCGAGAGCTGGCTGTCGTCCCAGGCGACGAGCGACAGGTCGGCCGGCACGTCGAGCCCCATCTCCTGGGCGACCGAAAGCCCGGCGACGGCCATGATGTCGTTGTCGTAGATCACGGCGGTCGGCCGCTCGGCCGAGCTGATCAGCCGCCGGGTGGCGTGCGCGCCCTCCTCGCCCGAGTAGTCGGTGTGCACCACCACCGGCTCGCCCAGGCCGAGTCCGGCGCTGATCTCACGCTGTGCACGGTCGCGCAGCTGTGTGTGGATCAGCTCGGGCAGCCCGGCGACGCGGGCGACGGAGCGATGACCGAGCGCGGCCAGATACGTCAGGGTGTCCCGCAGGGCGGCCGAGTCGTCCGACCACACGGGGGTGAGGGATCCGGCCGCCGACGGATGGCCGATCACCACGGCGGGCATGCCCAGTTCGGCGATGCCGTCGATGCGGGGATCGGGGGAGCGGACATCGGCGAGGAACACCCCGTCCACCCGGCCCTCGCCCCACCAGCGGCGGTACATCTCCAGCTCCTGCGCCGGGTCGGTGACGACCTGGAGGAGCAGGGCGCAGCCGCGGGCGGAGAGCTCGGTCTCGATACCGCTGATCAGCTCCATGAAGAACGGCTCCACCCCGAGCATCCTGGCCGGCCGGGACAGCGCGAGCCCCACGGTGTCGGCGCGGGCGTGAGTGAGGGCGCGGGCCGCGCTGTTGGGGCGCCAGCCGATCTCCTGCGCGATCGCCTTGATGGAGGCACGGGTCGCGGGGGAGACCCCGGGGCGGTCGTTCAGGGCGTAGGACACCGCGACCTTCGATACCCCGGCGCGGCGCGCGATGTCGGCGATCGTGGGGCGGTGCTTGGACATACGACCTCGCTTAACCGGTTCCTTTTCCATGCCCATCCTAGCGGCAAGCGCCTGACCACTGTCTTCCGCCAGGCGGTCCAGACCTCTTTCGAAATCCATGAGGAAACCGGCAATGGGAGCGCTCCCGCACCCTTGACACGACTCCTGGGCGCCCATACCTTCACGGCACTTACCCGGTTCAGTAACTCCGCTCGGCAGGGACGGCGCGGGGAAAAAGGAGGGGCTATGGGTACGCGTACCCGGCTGCGGGTCACGACCGCGCTGGCCGTGTTCACACTCGCCGCCACGGCGTGCACGGGAGGCGGTTCGGGGACGGGCGGCACCGGCGGCCAGGCAGGCAAGGGCGGTTCGCTGCCGCGCAACGAGACGCTCTACACCACCGGCACCCAGTGGGGACCTCCGGCCAACTACAACCCGCTGCGCAACTGGGACCACGCGACCGGCACCAAGGGACTGGTCTACGAGACCCTGTTCCACTTCGACCCGAACGAGGGCAAGCTGACGCCCTGGCTGGCCGAGTCGGGCAGCTGGACCGACGACAAGACGTACGAGGTGAAGCTGCGCAAGGGCATCACCTGGGCCGACGGGAAGCCGCTGACCGCGAAGGACGTGGCGTACTCCTACGGTCTCGGCAAGATCGAGGCCTCCTCCTTCCACTCGCTGTGGAGCTGGCTGTCCGACGCGAAGGCGGTGGACGACACCACGGTCCGCTTCACCTTCAAGGAGGCCCGCTACCAGGAGTGGGACTACACCCTCTACGGCCAGCCGGTCGTCCCCGAGCACATCTGGAGCTCGCGCAGCGACGAGGACATCCTCAACGGCGTCAACGACAAGCCGGTCGGCACCGGGGCGTACAAGCTGAAGAGCAAGACCCAGGACCGGGTCGTGTGGGAGCGTCGCGACGACTGGTGGGGCACGAAGGCGCTCTCCATGACGCCGGCGCCCCGTTACATCGTGGACGTCTCCAACCCGAGCAACGAAGTGGTCATCGGCCAGTTGGGCCAGGGCCAGCTTGACCTCAGCAACAACTTCCTGCCCGGCGCCTCCTCGCTGATCAAGAGCAAGAAGGTCGTGTCGTACTACGACAAGGCCCCGTACATGCTCTCGGCCAACACCGCGTGGCTGGTGCCCAACACGACCAGGAAGCCGATGGACGACGCCGCCTTCCGCCGTGCGCTCGCCGCGTCCGTCGACACCGGGAAGATCGTCAAGGGCGTGTACGGCGACCTGGTCAAGCCCGCGTCCCCGACCGGTCTGCTGCCGCAGTGGGAGCAGTTCGACGACAAGGCCCTCATCGCCGAGAAGGGCTTCACGCACGACGTCGGCGCGGCGAAGAAGGAGCTGGCTGAGGCCGGCTTCAAGGACACGAACGGCGACGGTTTCGTCGAGAACAAGGACGGCTCGGCTCTCGGTCTGAAGCTGGCCGTGCCCTCGGGCTGGACCGACTGGATGGAGGCGGCCAAGGTCATCGCCGCCGGGGCCAAGGACGTCGGCATCAAGATCAGCACGGAGTTCCCCGACCAGAACGCCCTCAACGAGCAGCGCGGCAAGGGTGACTTCGACCTGGTCCTCAACAACGAGCGCCAGCTGTCCAGCACCCCGTGGACGTACTACGAGTACATGTTCCAGCTGCCGATCCAGAAGCAGCAGAACACGGTCAACTTCGGGCGCTACGAGAACAAGGAGGCCTGGAAGCTGGTGGAGGAGCTCGGCGGGGTCAAGACCGACGACACGGCGGGCATGAAGGCCGCCGTCTCCAAGCTCCAGGACATCCAGCTGACCGAGATGCCCCTCATCCCCCTCTGGTACAACGGCCTCTGGGCGCAGTCCACCACCGGGACCTGGGCGAACTGGCCTTCGGACGCCGAGGGTGCCCCGAAGACGGCACCGGCCCTGTGGCGCAACTGGCTGGAGATGGGCGGCTTCGAGACGCTCACGCAGATCAAGCCCGCCAAGTGACGCGGCTGCAGCCGACTCCATGACCGCCCCGCCGTGCGCGTGCACCTGACCGCGTGCGCACGGCGGGGCTCTCCACCAGGGGAGCACCCTTGCGCCGCTACTTCGCCCGCAAACTTCTCATCTACGGACTGACGTTCGTCGTCGCCGTCACCGTCAACTGGATGATCCCGCGCTTCATGCCCGGCGACCCGGTCTCCGCCATGGTCGCCCGCGCCCGCGTCTCCCAGCCGGAGGCCGCCGAGGCGATGCGCACCTACTACAACAACCTCTTCGGCTTCGACGAACCGCTGTGGCAGCAGTACCTCCACTTCTGGGGCTCGCTGCTCCAGGGCGACTTCGGGATCTCCATCTTCGTCTTCCCCACGCCCGTCGGAGACGTCCTTCTCGACGCGCTCCCGTACACGCTCGGCCTGATGATCCCGGCCGTCCTGCTCAGCTGGTTCGTGGGCAACTGGATCGGCGCGCTGTCCGCCCGCCGTAAGGTCCTGGACAACACCGTGCTGCCGGCCGGCTATCTGCTGACGGCCATGCCGTACATGTGGATCGCCGTCATCCTCGCCTGGGCGCTGGGTGCCAAGGCCGGCTGGTTCCCCATATCGGGGGGCTACAGCCTGGACATCCAGCCCGGCTGGAACGCCGACTTCGTGCTGGACGCGCTGCACCACTGGGTGCTGCCGTTCCTCTCGCTGTTCCTCGTCGCGCTGGGCGGCTGGGCCATCGGCATGCGCAACATGATCATCTACGAGCTGGAGTCCGACTACTCCTCGTACCTGTCGGCCCTCGGCGCGCCCCAGCGGCTCATCCGCCGCTACGCGTTCCGCAACGCCGTCCTGCCCCAGGTCACCGGCCTGGCACTCCAGTTGGGGGTGCTGGTCGCCGGAGCGCTCGTCACGGAGATCGTGTTCGCCTACCCCGGGCTCGGCTCACTGATCCTGTCCGCGATCCAGAACCAGGACTTCTTCCTGCTCCAGGGCGCGTTCCTGTTCATCGTCATCGGCGTACTGATCGCCAACTTCCTCATCGACATCGTGTACGTCGTCGTCGACCCCCGCACCCGTACGGGCATGGCAGGAGGCACCTCATGAGCACACTGCCCGACCCGGCGCCCGAGGCCCCCTCCGGCCCCTCCACCGGGGCCCCGGCGGCCAAGCCCGGCCGCGAGTCGCTGCACTACGCGGTGCGCAACCCCAAGCTGATCATCGGCGTGACCCTGGTCGTCGTCCTGCTCGCGATCGGCGTCGTCGGACCGATGCTGCTCGACAGCGGCAACCCCAACGAATACGTGGGCCCGCAGGCGTCGGCGCCGGACGGCACGTACTGGATGGGCACCACCACCTTCGGCCAGGACGTGTACGCCCAGTTCGTGCACGGGCTGCGCGCCACCTTCCTGGTGGGCGTGGTCGGCGGGGCCATCGCCGCCGTCATCGCCATGATCGTCGGCTTCCTCGCCGGCTACCGGGGCGGAGTCGTCGACGAGATCCTCAACATGCTCACCAACGTCGTCCTGGTGATCCCCGCCCTCGCGGTCCTGCTGATCATCAACGCCTACATGGGGGTGCGCAGCGTCGCCGTGCAGGGCCTGTTCATCGGCCTGACCTCGTGGCCCTGGGCGGCGCGCGCGATCCGGGCGCAGACGTTCTCGCTGCGCACCCGGGAGTTCGTGGACCTGGCCAGGCTCAGCGGCAGCGGCACCTGGCGGATCGTGTTCCGCGAGATCGCGCCCAACATGAGCTCGTACCTCTTCATGATGTTCATCCTGCTCTTCGGCGGGTCCATCCTCATCGCCTCCTCGCTGGACTTCATCGGGCTCGGCCCGACCGAGGGCGTCTCGCTCGGCCTGATGCTGCAGAGCGCCCAGCAGTGGAGCGCGCTCCAACTCGGCATGTGGTGGTGGTTCGTCCCCCCGGGCGCCGGGATCACCGCGATCGTCGGCGCGCTCTACGTCGCCAACGTGGGCCTCGACGAGGTCTTCAACCCGAAGCTGAGGGAGTCCTGAGGACATGACCCTGACCGTCAACGATCTGCGGGTCCACTACCGCACGCTGCGCGGCGAGGTCCGGGCCCTGGACGGCGTCGGCTTCGACCTGGCTGACGGCGAGATCCTGGGCCTGGCCGGCGAGTCCGGCTGCGGCAAGACCACCCTGGGCAAGTCCCTCATCCGGCTCGACGGGCGGATGAGGCACGTGGGCGGCACCGTGACGCTGGACGGCGACGAACTGCCGCTGTCCGACGACCGCGCGATGAACGCCTACCGCTTCCACAAGATCTCGCTCGTGCCCCAGTACTCGATGAGCGCGCTCAACCCGACGCGCCGCATCGGACGCATGATCCGCGAGCTGCTCGCCTCCCGCGGCGTCACCGTGGACACCGGCGAACTGCACCGCAGGCTCGCCCTGGTGGGCCTCGAACCCACGGTCCTCGACCGCTATCCGATCGAGCTGTCCGGGGGCATGAAACAGCGTGCCGTCATGGTGATCTCCACGCTGCTCGACCCGTCCGTCCTCATCGCCGACGAGGTCACATCGGCCCTGGACGTCTCCAACCAGCAGGCCGTCGTGGGCGCCCTCACCGGGCTCCGCGACAAGGGCCTCGTCACCAGCATGATCTTCGTGACCCATGACCTCGGGCTCACCTCGCACATCGCCGACTCGATCATGGTGATGTACGCGGGCAAGCTCGCCGAGAAGGCCCCCACGAAGGCGCTGACGACCGCACCCCGCCACCCGTACACGAAGATGCTGATCGGCTCGCTGCCCCAGGTCGGCGCCCGCTACAAGGACAAGCCGCTCAGCGGCATCGAGGGCTCCCCACCATCGCTGCTCGACCCTCCGGCCGGCTGCCGCTTCCGCGCTCGCTGTCCGCTCGCCGACAGCGGGTGCGCCGACGAGCCGCCGGTCGTCGAGATCGCCCCCCGCCATACCGTCGCATGCTGGAAGGCGGCCTGATGCTGGCCCTCGACCGTGTCACCAAGACCTTCCGGGCCGGCGCCTTCGGCGGCGGCTCCACCACCGCCGTCGACCGGGTCTCCTTCGAGGCGGCGCCCGGCGAGCTGGTCTCGCTCATCGGCGAGAGCGGCAGCGGGAAGTCCACCATCGGCCGTATGGTCCTCGGTCTCACCCGGGCCAGCTCAGGCAGCCTCACCCTGGACGGCGAACAGGTCCGGCCGGGCAAGGACTTCTACCGTCGCGTCCAGGGCGTCTTCCAGGACCCCTTCAGCTGCTACAACCCGGTCTTCAAGGCGGACAGGGTCTTCGCCCTGGTCCGCCGTGCCTACCACCCGGGCGTCTCCGACAAGGAGTGGGCCGAGCGCGTCGAGAAGGCGGTACGGGACGTACGCCTGGATCCCGGGCAGGTGCTCGGCCGCTACCCGCACCAGCTCAGCGGCGGGCAGCTGCAGCGGTTGCTCATCGCCCGCGCCCTCCTGCTCGATCTGCGGTTCCTGGTCGCGGACGAGATCACCAGCATGCTCGACGCCTCCACCCGTATCGATGTCCTCAACCTCCTCGCCGGCCTGAAGGAACGCGGTCTCGGTGTCCTCTACATCACCCATGACCTCTCGCTCGGCACCTACCTCGCCGAGAGGACCGTGGTGCTGAGGAACGGCCGCGTCGTCGAACGCGGCGACACACAGAAGGTCTTCGGCAACCCCCTCCACCCCTACACCCGCACACTGCTGGCCGCGGTGCCCCGGCTCAACGAGCCCTGGACGTCCGCCGAACCCGTGGAGGCCTGCGCTTACCACGAGGGGGGCGCGCGGGACACCGACCTGTACGAGACCGAGCCCGACCACTTCGTCGCCTGTGCCGGGCTCCCCGACTGCGGAAGGACCTCCGCGTGACCCCTCGCCACCTGCCCCTGCACGACGGCTGGACGCTCAGGGCCGACAGCGCCGTCCCCGTGGGGCTCCCCACAGGCGGCGTCCCGGCCACCGTCCCCGGCTGTGTCCACACCGACCTGCTGGCCGCCGGGCTGATCGACGACCCCTACCTGGACGACAACGAGACGCGCCTCGGCTGGATCGGCCGCACCGACTGGACGTACAGCACCACGTTCGAGTGGTCCGACGACGGCCACGCCTTCACCGACCTGTGCTTCGACGGCCTCGACACCGTCGCCGCGGTCCGGCTCAACGGCACCGAGGTGGGCACCACGGCCAACCAGCACCGCGGCTACCGCTTCCCCGTCCGGCCGTTGCTGCGCGAGGGCCCCAACACGCTCGCCGTACGCTTCACCGCCCCGTACACCTACGCCGAGGCCATGCGCGACAAGCTCGGCGACCGGCCGGGCGCGTACGCCGAGCCGTACGCCTTCATCCGCAAGATGGCCTGCAACTTCGGTTGGGACTGGGGCCCCACCCTGGTGACCTCCGGCATCTGGCGGCCTGTCGCGCTGGAGTCCTGGACCGGCCCGCGCCTCGCCGCCGTCAAGGTGCTGGGCGACCTCGACGAGGCCGGGGCGCCGCGCCTGGCCGTCACCCTGGAGGTGGAGCGCGACGAGGGCGCCGCGGCGCTGTCGGGCTCGGTCGAGGTGCTCGGAGTGTGCGCCGTCTTCACCGCGTCGCAGGACGAGCACCACGTCTCGGTGACCCTCCCGGTTCCCGACGCCGAGCCCTGGTGGCCGCACAGCCACGGTGAACAGTCGCTGTACGACGTCACCGTCCGCCTCGGCGGCGAGGTCGCCTGGACCGGCAGGACCGGCTTCCGGGCGGTCACCCTGGAACGCGAGGCGTTCCGTGTCTCCGTCAACGGCGAGCCCGTCTTCGTACGCGGGGTGAACTGGATCCCCGACGACTGCTTCCCCGCCCGGATCACCCGGCAGCGGGTCTCCGACCGCCTCGACCAGGCACTCGCGGCGGGCGTCAACCTGATCCGGGTCTGGGGCGGCGGCCTCTACGAGAGCGATGACTTCTACGAACTGTGCGACGAGAAGGGGCTGCTGGTCTGGCAGGACTTCCCGTTCGCCTGCGCGGCCTACCCGGAGGAGCAGCCGCTGTACGACGAGGTGGCCGCCGAGGTCCGCGAGAACCTCGTCCGGCTCGCCCCGCACCCTTCGCTGGTCCTGTGGTGCGGCAACAACGAGAACCTGGAGGGCCACGCCGACTGGGGCTGGCAGGAGAAGCTGGAGGGCCGCACCTGGGGCCACGGCTATTACCACGAGCTGCTCCCCGCGCTGTGCGCCGAGACCGACCCGACCCGCCCGTACTGGCCGGGCTCGCCGTACTCCGCCTCCCCCGAGCTTCCCCCGAACGACCCGGCCCTGGGCACGGTCCACCTCTGGGAGGTCTGGAACCGGGTCGACTACCGCCACTACGCCGACACCGCCCACCGCTTCGTCGCGGAATTCGGCTTCCAGGGCCCGCCCGCGTACGCCACACTGCGCCGCGCGGTCAGCGGGGAGCTCGCCCCGGACGCCCCGCTGCTCGCCCACCACCAGAAGGCGGAGGACGGGGACACCAAGCTGCTGCGAGGCCTGGGCGACCACCTGCCGCAGCCGGGGGGCTTCGACGACTGGCACTGGCTCACCCAGCTCAACCAGGCCCGCGCCGTGGCCTTCGGCATCCGCCACTTCCGCTCGCACACGCCGTACTGCATGGGCGCGATCGTGTGGCAGCTCAACGACTGCTGGCCGGTGGTCTCCTGGGCGGCCGTGGACGGCGACGGCCGCCGCAAGCCGCTCTGGTACGCCCTGCGCGAGGTGTACGCGGACCGGCTGATGGCCGTACGTGACGGAGCCCTGCACCTGGTCAACGACTCCGCCCACCCGTGGGAGGGCACCCTGCGGCTGACCCGGCGTTCCCTGGACGGCACGGTCCTGGCCGAGGAGACGGCCGAGGTCACCACGGCCCCCCGCGACATCACCCGGGTACCCCTGCCGCCCTCGGTCGCCGAGCCGGACAACAGCACCCGCGAGGTGCTGGTGGCGGAGCTGGGCGAGCAGCGGACGGTCGAGTTCTACGAGGAGGACACCCGCGTCGAGCTTCCGCCGGCACGCTACGACGCCACGGTCACCCAGGGTGATGAATCGGGCATCGGCTACCGGGTCACGGTGACGGCGCGAACGCTGCTGCGGGACCTCGCGCTCTTCCCCGACCGGCTGGATCCGGCGGCCGAGGTGGACGACATGCTGGTCACTCTGCTGCCCGGCGAGAGCGCCGTCCTCCATGTCACGGGCGCGGTGCTGGAGGACCCTGAGGCCCTGTGTTCACGGCCCGTTCTCCGGTGCGTCAACGACGCCGTCCGCGCTTGAACGGGCGGCCTCCGGCGAACGATGGCGCGGCCCACGGCGGAGGGGCCGCGCGAGTGCGGCGACTTTCCGTCATTCCGCTTTGCCGGGGTTCGCACCCCTTGACCGGGCGGGGCGTGTGCTGATGCGATGACCGGTGTCTGACGGACCCTCACATGGTCGATAAAATAAGACAACATCGACCGGCGGTTCCGCTGTTCGAGGGACGCCCCCGGATAGGGTCTTGTGCCAAACGCGGAGCCGCGCGCCCACGCCCGGGTGGTGGAATGCAGACACGGCGAGCTTAAACCTCGCTGCCTCCTCGGGGGCGTGCCGGTTCGAGTCCGGCTCCGGGCACCACCGCGCAGCCGGTGGAGCCCGGGACGGCCGCACGGTACTTCAGCTCTCAACTTCCCGCACCGCGCAACGCACCTGCACGCGATGCCTCACGGAATGTCACCGTACGTAGCCGAGTCGTGTCCCGGGGGCCCGGCCTGAGGACGCCGTCCGCGAGGCCCGACCTGGGTCGCGTCGAGTGGGCGATCGCGGTGCGGAGGCATGCTGCTGACGTTGGACCCATTGATATGTTAAGTGGCCGATCGGTAATGGCGATTTCACGGGGCGGCGTCGTATGGCTTGGGATGAGTGGGAGCAGCTGAAGAGCGAGGCTGCGCAGCGGCAGACAACGGGTATGCAGCTCAATCAGCTTCCCGGCGAGCCCGGTGGGCCGGGACCCCAGGGCGATCTCAAGGTCAACCAGCAGGACTTGGCCGCAGTTGGAGACAGCGCGTTCAAGCTCTTCGAGACACTGGGCAAGCACGGACGCGATGCCTGGTCCCCCAGCCAGACAGCGGCCAAGGACCTGACGACGCAGGGCTTCGCGCTTGGCGGCGGTCTCGACCATGTGCAGGAGCGGTGGGAGGAGCAGCTGAAGTCGCTGCTGGACGCCTGTGCGCACATCTCGAACCACATGGACTACACGAAGAACGCGCACGCGGGCGACGAGTACCACATCTACTCAACCGTGAGCAGCATCTCCACTCTCGATGACGGCTTCAACGAGAGGACCCAGCGCTGATGGACCTCGAAACGCTGCGGGACGCTGATTTCGCGAAGCTCGGTGAAGCGCTCACCGCGTGGAAAGGGGTCGTCGACAAGCTCAAGACGCTGGCGGATGACGCCCGGGACGACCTCAAGGCCAAGGCGGACAAGGCGAACTGGGCCGGCGAGAACGCCACGATCACCAAGGGGTTCGTCACGAAGACCGTGGGCGAGTTCTCCGACGCGCATACGCAGGCGACGACGATCCACAACATCCTCAAGGACACCCGTGACGAGCTCGTGGGGTACAAGGAGGAGCTGGACCAGGCGCTGGAGCGTGGCCGGAAGAAGAACATCACGGTGGTGCCGAGTGGTGGAGGCGGGTTCACCGTCACGATGCTCATCCACCCCGACCGGGCGGCCAAGGGGCACGAGGTGCCCGATCACTCCGCGCAGGACGTCGAGAATCTCCGCGACGACGTACAGAGGATCCTCGGCAGAGCGACCGAAAGTGACAGCAGCGCGGCGCGAGTACTGAAGGCCATCTCCGATCAGGCAGAAGTCGGCTTCTCCGGGGCCAAGTACGGGGACCGGGACTCCGCGGTCGACGCCGTGAAGAAGGCGGAGGAAGCGGCGAAGCTCATGAAGGAGAAGGGCGACGAGATGACGCCCGAGGAGTTCCGCAGGCTCAACTCCACGCTCGACTCCTACAAGAACGACCCCCTGTTCCAGGAGCAGTTCGCCAGGACACTGGGTCCCAAGGGCGTGCTGGAGTTCTGGGCGGACCTCACGGATGTATCGACACCCAACGACCTGGCGCGCACCCAGCTGGACCAGCTGGGCAGCTTCCAGGAGAACCTCGGTCTGACCCTGGCCGGAGCCACCCAGTCGGACAGCCCTGCCATGCGGCGGTGGGAGAACGACATGGTGAAGTTCTCGGGTGAGATGTACCAGACGCACGGCACGCGGGTGTACGGGTACCAGGTGATGAGCAACCTGATGCGCGTCGGGGACTACGACGATCAGTTCCTCAACAAGTACGGCAACTCCCTGGTGGAGACCGAACAGAAGATGAAGCTGCCGAAGAACTACTGGACCGGGATCGGCGGCCCGTCCATGCCGAAGATGAACTTCATGGACGACGAGGACTTCGGCCGTGACCCGATGACGGGTTTCATGACGGCACTGTCCAACAGCCCGGACGCGTCCACGGACTTCTTCAACGCCAAGGAACCTCAGGACAACGCCGAGTGGGTGCTCAAGGAGCGCCCCTCCTTCGACGACACCCCGCTGAGCGACGGCCCCAACCCGGCGCTGGAGGCCACGGGCAAGGCCATGTTCGCCGCGGTGTCGGGCGTCGGGGACCCGGACGCCCCGGGCGCGGAGTTCTCCGAACACACGCCGCAGCAGACGGAGGCCATGAAGCGCTCGCTCGGGTTCCTCGCGGCGACGGGCAACGACTTCCCCTCCGAGATGCGCGACGACATGGCCCGGGCCATGGGGAACCACGGGGAGACCGTCCACAAGGCCATGAGCGACCCTCTGGGGTCCTACGGGCTGCCTGCGGACGACCTGATGGAGGTGAGTAAGCAGATCTCCCGGAACAAGGACACCTACGGCTTGCTCACCGAGCAGATGAACAACGCGATGATGGCCGACATCCTCACGGAGAAGGACCACCCCGAGGACAGTCTCGACAAGGCCGGCAGGACTGTCGGGTTCCTGGAGGAAGCCAGGTACCAGGCCACCAACGACGAGAAGGACGGGGACCTCACCGACGCCTCCTGGAAGAAGGCGTGGACGTACCACCTCGTCGGGGGCGTACTGACGCCGCTCGGAGGCGGGGTTATCGGGGACCCGCTCCAGCGAGGCGTCGATGCGATCACGACGGCCTGGCTCGAGGACAAGCAAAACGAGATCAACGACACAGCGAGCGCAGACCACAAGGAGACCTACGGTGCACGGAACAGTCAGCTTCGGGCGCTGGCTGATGAGTGGTACAAGGTGAATTCCGATTGGGCAGAGGACCCGGCGCACGAGGGGTACTCGAAGGACCATGGGATGTACGCATCCATCGGAGCATCTGCCAACGACGGAAACAAGAAGGCCGAAGGGGTGGCGGGGGATCAGTGACGATGAAATCACCCCGAACAGCCGCTGCGGTGGCCCTCTGCAGCCTCGTCCTGTTCGCAGCGGGGTGCGGCGGAGGACGGGAGTATGCGTTGCCGGAGGATCTGTGTGGTGTTCCGGTCGGTGGGGAGGAGCTGTCGCCTCTGTTGCCCGACGGTGAGACTCTCGAGGTCGTCGGTGATCCCCTCACAGTGAACGGCAGTACGTGCGAAGTGTCGGTGGACGACCACTGGGCCGTGTCCGTTCAGGTCGAAAAGGTGGAAAAGTTCTACGACCCGATGGGCAAGCTCGATAGCTTCAGGTTCACGAACCGTAAGAAGATCTCTGCTCTGCCGTTCGACGGTGCAGGTGCGACGGGTGACAGGAACGTGATGATCAGCGCTCGGTGTGAGGCGCCCGATGCCGATCACGCGATCGTGTTCGTAACTGTCCCGGACAAGACAGGGAGCGACGTGGACAGGCGGCGTGCCGACATGGAGAAGTTCGCCGCGGCCTTCGTCCCTGCGGTCAAGAAAGAGATGGCCTGCACGGCCTGACGCCATGTCTGGACTTGCGTATACCGCGTACGGCAATACGAAGGCTGAAAGGGCGGCGGGGGACCAGTGATGTGGAAATCGTCCCGCACGGCGGCGTCGGCCGCGCTCCTCTGCGGTCTTGCTCTGCTTGCGGTGGGCTGCGACGCGGGCCGGGACTACGCGACGCCCGAGGACGTATGCGGCGTTCCGGTCGGCAAGGAGGAGATCGAGCCGCTGCTCCCGGACGGCGAGAAGCTTGTTGTCGACGGCGAGCCTTTGGCGGACCTGTCCGGTATGTGCTACGTCACGGTGGACTCGGACAAGGGTGTGACCGCCTCGGTCGAGAGGACGGACAGGCTCTACGACCCCATGGGCAAGCTCGTCGCCTACAAGTTCGCCAACCGGAAGAAGATGTCAGCCCTGCCGTTCGATGGAGCTGGGGCGGTGGGCGACAAGAACTTCGTGATCAGTGCCCGGTGCGATACCGCCGAGGTTCCCTACCTCACAGTGTCCGTCGGTGTCGGTGAGAGGGCCGAGAAGGACGTGGAGAAGCGCCGGGCCGACATCGAGAGGTTCGCCCTGTCCTTCGTCCCCGCGGTCAAGAAGGAGATGGCCTGCACGGCCTGACGCCGTGCCTGGGTCACCTCGCGGCCCGTAGGGTCCAGGTGTGCATCCGGGTGGCCGGCGGTGAATCTTCTCTCGAAGATCCTCCTCCGGTACCAGGGTGATTGTTTTGCCTACCCATTACTCTTGACGCAAGGCCGCGCAGGGTGGCCATGAAGGAGTGAAATGAGGAGCAGCAACCCGGTCTTCTCGCGACGGGGGTTCAGCCGCGACAACGGCAGCGCTGGCTTCAACGCGGCGCCGCAGGCCGGGGCCGCCGCCGCGGGTGCGAACCCGTATGCGCAGGGCGCCGCCAACCCGTACGCCACGAACCCTTACGCCCAGCAGGGCACCCAGTACGGCGCCCCGCAGGCGCCCGCGCGCTCCGGCGCGATGACGATCGACGACGTCGTCACGCGTACGGCGATGACGCTGGGCACCGTGGTGCTCACCGCCGCGCTGTCCTGGGCCCTGTTGCCGGTCGACGAGGCCAATCTCGGCAAGTCCTACGGCATCGGCATCGGCGCCGCCCTGGTGGCGTTCGTCTTCGCGATCATCCAGTCCTTCAAGCGCAAGGCCTCGCCCGCGCTGATCCTGGCCTACGCGGCCTTCGAGGGTGTCTTCCTCGGGGTGATCTCCAGCACGGTCAGCACCTACATCAGCCCCGGCACGGTGATGCAGGCGGTGATGGGCACCATGTGTGTCTTCGCCGGTGTCCTCTTCGCGTACAAGATGCGCTGGATCCGCGTCACCCGCCGTTTCTACGGCTTCGTGATGGCCGCGGCCATGGGCTTCGTGCTCCTGATGATGGTCAACATGCTGTTCAGCGTGTTCGGCGGCGGTGACGGCCTCGGCTTCCGCAGCGGCGGTCTCGGCATCCTCTTCGGAATCGCCGGCATCATCCTCGGTGCCTGCTTCCTGGCCCTGGACTTCAAGCAGGTCGAGGACGGCATCAACTACGGCGCACCGCGCGAGGAGTCCTGGCTGGCGGCCTTCGGCCTCACCCTGACCCTGGTGTGGATCTACCTGGAGATGCTGCGTCTGCTCTCCATCCTCAACGGGAACGACTGACCCGTAGGTACGACGGCGTAACGGGACGGCCCGCAGGCGATTCGAGCCTGCGGGCCGTCCCGTTACGTGGTCCTGCCAAGCGGTCCGGTCACGCCGTCGCGGGGGAGTGCTCGCCTCAGGCCTCGGCGTCTCCGGCGGTGGCGGCCGTCCGACGGGGGCGCGTAGGGTCACGGCGTGCTCGATACGACGCCCCTGATCACCGCCGTGGACCGTTTCGCCGACCGACTGCGCAGTACGCCGCAGAGCCGACTCCAGCGTGGCGTGGCCGAAGAGGCCCTGGCGACGGCCAGGGAGCTGTCGGCCCGTGCCCAGCGGGCCGACGCCCCTGACCAGGAGCCGAAGGCCATGCCGGACGCCGGGATATTCGCGGTGGGGGACCAGCTCGCGGTTGCCGGGCGGGACCTGGCCGTGGCACTGGAAACGGCCTCGTCCCAGGAGCTGGACGAGGCCGTGCGGCGTGTCGAGGAAGCGGCGGCGCGGGCGTTCGCACCCGGGCAGTAGCCCTGGGGGGGGCTTTCGCGAGAAGGGCCTAGAACGAGGCGATGACGCGGTCGGCGAGGATGTAGACGTTCTCCCTGCCGCACGAGAACGTCAGCGCGTAGGCGCCCGAGACCCCGGAACCGCCCAGCAGCACCGGCTGTTCACCGGAGCGCAGCGAGTCGGCGAGCCGCTCCGCGGTCTCCCGGTGGCCGGGGGTCATGCAGAGCGTCGTGCCGTCGGCGAAGACGTACACATCGAGGGTCCCCAGGGGGCCGGGGCGCACGTCGGTGAGCTCCGTACCGGTGTCGGCGAGCCGCTCCAGGCGGTTCACGGTACGCTCATGGTCGGTGACGACAGGTGTCTGCACGGGGACGAAGTCCGGGTGCGAGGGGTGGCGGCGACGGGCCGCGGCCAGCTCCGGGGAGTCCTCGGGGTACTCCGCGTACTCGGTGACCTCGGGCAGGTCGGTGAGTTCGGCCAGCTCCGTCAGCTCGTCCAGGGCGTCTCCGGCTTCGAGGTCCATCGCGTCGAGGCCCGCGAAGTCGCTCTGGCGGGGCATGAAGAACGGGACGTCCTCGCCGAACCCGCCCAGCAGGGACGGGGCGTCGGCGGCGTCGCGTGCTTCCTGGGCCGCCCAGAAGGCACGGGCCTCGGCGAGCTCGCGCTCCCGCTCCTCGGCGAGTGCCTCGGCCACGGCCGTGCGTATCTCCTCGGCGGGTGTGCCGGTGCTCCGGTTCTGCTGCTCGGGTACGGACGCGTGCAGACTGCGCCCCTCGGCCAGCTCCGCGCGCAGAGCGGTGACCTGCTTGCGCAGCCCGTGAGCAGCGTGCAGAGCGGCGGCGCCGACAGCCGTGGCAGCGGCGGTGGTCAGCAACAGGGCAAACGGCATGGCGCTCACTGACATACTCCCGGTTTCGATCGACACCCCCGACTTCCTACATCAGCTTGTCCTCCACCGGCGCCCGCTGTCAGTGCATTACGTCACGAATTGGACAGGTCTTTGGGCCCGGTGTTTAGCTCTGTGACTGGTGTGACCTGCGGAAACGACTCTCCCCCGGGATGCACATCACATCCTGGGGGAGATTCGGTCACGATCGGAGCTCAGCCCGATTCAGGACGGCCCCCGCGAGGGAGTGCTGACCTGCAATAAGCCTGCCGTACCCTCCGCTGCGGCTCGGCTCAGCCGCTCGCGTTGTTGGTCGCGTTCGCTTCGCCTCCGCTGCGGGCAGGTGCCGCCCTCGTGCCTCGGGCGACCCCTACCCTCCGCTGCGGCTCAGCTCAGCCGCTCGATGACCATGGCCATGCCCTGGCCGCCGCCCACGCACATCGTCTCCAGGCCGAACTGCTTGTCATGGAACTGCAGGCTGTTGATCAGCGTGCCCGTGATGCGGGCGCCCGTCATGCCGAAGGGGTGGCCGACGGCGATCGCGCCACCGTTGACGTTGACCTTGTCCAGCGGCAGGCCGAGGTCCCGGTAGGAGGGGATGACCTGGGCGGCGAACGCCTCGTTGATCTCGGCCAGGTCGATGTCGTCGATGGTCAGGCCGGCGCGCCTGAGCGCCTGCTTGCTGGCCTCGACCGGTCCGTAGCCCATGATCTCGGGGGACAGGCCGGAGACGCCCGTCGAGACGATGCGGGCCAGCGGGGTCAGGCCCAGCTCGCGCGCCTTGGTGTCGGACATGACCACCAGGGCGGCGGCGCCGTCGTTGAGCGGGCAGCAGTTGGCCGCGGTGACGAGTCCGTCGGGGCGGAACACCGGCTTCAGGCCCTGCACGCCCTCCAGGGTGACGCCCGCGCGGGGGCCGTCGTCCTTCGCGACGACCGTGCCGTCCGGCGTGGTCACGGGGGTGATCTCGCGTTCCCAGAAGCCGTTCTTGATGGCTTCCTCGGCGAGGTTCTGCGACCGCACGCCGAACTCGTCCATGTCCTGGCGGGTGACGCCCTTGATCCGGGCGAGGTTCTCGGCGGTCTGCCCCATCGCGATGTACGCGTCCGGGACGAGGCCCTCCTCGCGCGGGTCGGTCCAGCTCGTGCCCTCCTGCTCGGCGCGGGCGGCGGTGCGGGCCTCGGCGTCGGCGAAGAGCGGGTTGTGCGTGTCCGGCAGGCTGTCGGAGTTGCCCTTCACGAAACGGGACACCGTCTCGACACCGGCGGAGATGAAGACGTCGCCCTCGCCGGCCTTGATGGCGTGCAGCGCCATGCGGCTGGTCTGGAGCGAGGACGAGCAGTAGCGGGTGACCGTACAGCCGGGAAGGTGGTCCATCCCCATCTGTACGGCGATGATGCGGCCCAGGTTGTTGCCCTGCTCGCCGCCGGGGAGGCCGCAGCCGAGCATCAGGTCGTCGATGTCCTTCGGGTCCAGCTCGGGGACCTTGGCCAGCGCGGTCTTGATGATGGTCGCGGTCAGGTCGTCCGCGCGCAGATCCTTGAGGGACCCCTTGAAGGCCCGGCCGATGGGTGAACGGGCAGCAGAGACGATCACGGCTTCGGGCATCACGCGGCTCCATGAGGGCTGGAAGGCAGGGCTGCCTTGGAAGTTACCCGGACGTATAGCTGAGGTCACCCAACAGGCTGTGTGATGCGGACCTCTTTTCTAAGCAACCGCTCAGTCGCTTGCCTTCCTCGCTCATGCCCGCCGCCATGTCGCCCCTGATCCGCGACCCGATCCGCGCCCCTGCCCGCGCTCCGGCAGGGACCCGCCGTCGTGGCCGTCCGTGTCCTTCCCCGTGCCGTCGTGAGGCACGGGTTCCGTATGGGCGGGCAGGCGCCGACGCCTGCGGTGCTTGAGCAGCGCCCAGGGTGCCCGCGCACCCGTGACCTCGGTGCCGGCCTCCCGCGCGGCACGGGAGGCGGCCTTGGCGACCGGCAGCATGCCTTCGCGGCGCGAGACATCCAGGTGGTCGGACTCCGGCCACAGCCCGAGGACCGCGCACAGCGTCGGCAGCATGGCCATCGAAGCGGTCGCGTATCCCTCGGCCGATGGGTGGTAGTTGTCGGGGCCGAAGAGCTCCCGTGGGTTCGCCTCGAACTCAGGGCCCAGCAGGTCGCCCAGGGAGACCGTCCGGCCGCCCTGTTCCACCGAACCGATCGTCTGGGCCGCCGCCAGCTGCCGGCTCACCCGCCGGGCCAGCCACCGCAACGGCTGGTAGACCGGCTCGATCGTGCCCAGGTCGGGACAGGTGCCCACGACCACCTCCGCGCCGGCCGTACGCAGCCTGCGTACGGCGGTGCTCAGACAGCGCACCGACTGCGTCGCCGGCATCCGATGGGTCACGTCGTTCGCGCCGATCATGATCGCGCAGACGTCCGGCGCCCCCGAAGGATCCGCCAGCACCAGGGACACCTGCCGCTCCAGATCGTCCGACCTGGCCCCCGGCAAGGCCACGTTGCGCAGATCGACCGGCCGTTCGGCCACCGCCGCAAGACCGGACGCCAGCAGGGCACCGGGGGTCTGCCCGGCCCTGCGTACGCCCTGGCCGGCAGCCGTCGAGTCACCCAGCATCACGAAGCGCAACGGATCGGACGGCCCGGCGAAGGCCACCCCGTACCGTCCGTCCGCACTCGGCGGGACAGGTGCCTTGCCCCCGCCCACCAGTCGTTTCGCCAACTGCACCTCGGCCAGCACCAGCCCCACTGTCGCCGCCCCGATCAGACCGACGCTGCCGCCCCCATAGGCCGCACCCGCTGCGATCCGCCGTGCCACCCTCGCTCTCGACACAGTCCGGTCCACCTCCTCCGTGCTGTACAGCCGTACACAGCAGTACCTGCCCCGTGGAGGGCGTAGCTCAATCGCGCAGCCCAATCTCCGGCCCGTACGCATACTCTTGCCTGACCATTACGGAGATCCCGGAGTACACGGTGCAATTCCACGATTCGATGATCAGTCTTGTCGGCAACACCCCGCTGGTCAGGCTGCGCAATGTGTCGGCAGGCATTCAGGCGACGGTCCTGGCCAAGGTCGAGTACTTCAACCCCGGCGGGTCGGTGAAGGACCGCATCGCGCTGCGCATGATCGAGGCCGCCGAGGAGAGCGGCGAACTCGTGCCGGGCGGCACGATCGTGGAGCCGACCAGCGGCAACACGGGCGTCGGCCTGGCCATCGTCGCCCAGCAGAAGGGCTACAAGTGCGTCTTCGTCTGCCCGGACAAGGTGTCCACGGACAAGATCAACGTGCTGCGCGCCTACGGTGCGGAGGTCGTCGTCTGCCCGACGGCCGTCGACCCCGACCACCCGGACTCGTACTACAACGTCTCCGACCGCCTGGTCCGTGAGACGCCGGGGGCCTGGAAGCCCGACCAGTACTCCAACCCGAACAACCCGCGCTCGCACTACGAGACGACGGGCCCTGAGCTCTGGGAGCAGACGGAGGGGAGGATCACCCACTTCGTCGCGGGCGTCGGCACCGGCGGCACGATCACCGGTACGGGCCGCTATCTCAAGGAGATCAGCGAGAACGGCGTCCGTGTCGTCGGCGCGGACCCGGAGGGTTCCGTCTACTCCGGCGGTTCGGGGCGCCCGTATCTCGTGGAGGGCGTCGGCGAGGACTTCTGGCCGAGCGCCTACGACCGTACGGTCACGGACGAGATCGTCGCGGTCTCGGACAAGGACTCCTTCCAGATGACGCGCCGTCTGGCCAAGGAGGAGGGCCTGCTCGTCGGCGGATCCTGTGGCATGGCGGTCGTCGCGGCCCTGGAGGTCGCCGAGCGGCTCGGCCCCGACGATGTGGTCGTCGTCCTGCTGCCGGACAGCGGCCGCGGTTACATGAGCAAGATCTTCAACGACGAGTGGATGGCCGACTACGGCTTCCTGGAGGACTCCGGCCCCTCCGCCCGGGTCGGCGCGGTGCTGGACTTCAAGGAGGGCCCGCTTCCCTCACTCGTCCATATGCACCCCGAGGAGACGGTCGGCGAGGCCATCGACGTCCTGCGTGAGTACGGCGTCTCCCAGATGCCGATCGTGAAGCCCGGTGCGGGACACCCGGATGTGATGGCCGCCGAGGTCATCGGCTCCGTCGTGGAGCGTCAGCTCCTGGACGCGCTGTTCACCCAGCGGGCCACCCTGTCCGATTCGCTGGAGAAGCACATGTCGGCCCCGCTGCCGCAGGTCGGTTCGGGTGAGCCCGTCGAGGACCTGATGGCTGTGCTCAGTGGTCCGGACGGTGCCGATGCGGCGATCGTTCTCGTCGAGGGCAAGCCGAAGGGGGTCGTGAGCAGGCAGGATCTGCTGGCCTTCCTGGCGAAGGGTGCGGTGGCCAGGCCGTAGCGCCCGGTTTCCCGGGTTCGCGAAAACGGTACGAGCGCGACACGTCGACGCAGCACCGGCTTAACACGGCTCCGGCAGAGTAATGGGTGTCGGCAGGGAAACCAGCCGGCACCCATACGGCGACACGGACTACGGAGCGGCTCCCGGACCTCCACCGTCGCCAGGACGCGACTCCCGGCCCTGACCCGGGACCGCGTCCCTCGCGGGGACCGCCGTCGTCCCGCCCCTCGGGCAACCGGGGGTGCGGCGGTCCCCGCGACTATCCTTCCCAGTCGGACGCGTTCCGCTGCCTGCCCCGGGCCCACGGCCATGCGCGGGCGGCATGCACGGCGTTCACGCCGAAGATTCCCAGCCAGGCCACGACGAGCCCCTCGATCCCGGCGTTCGCGACACCGATCGCGGACAGGGGGACGGCCAGGACCAGGGACACGACTCCGAAGCCGAACCGCTCCCCGAAGCCGCCGGCCGCCTTGGCGGGCAGGGCGGCGCTCCTGGCGGCGGCCAGCTGCTGCTCGGCCTGATGGCGCCGCGTGCGCTGGTCCTGCGCGTCCCGCGTGCCGGAGAGCCGCTGCTCGACCTTCTCCAGGAACGAGTCGATGAGCGCGGGCTCGTACTCGGGGCCGAGCTCGCCGCGGGCCTGCAGGGTGGCGTCGAGCTCTCGCCTGAGCTCAGGGTCACGGGCTTCCATACGCTTCACGTTACGAATCCGGGGCGCCCGGGTCAGTGGGGTTAGCCCCCCTGTTTCCTGTTTTCGGCGCTGTTCGGCCGACGGCCGACGGCCGGGGTTGTTCACGGGGGGCGTCCCCTGTTCACTGGGGCGTCGCCCCGGCGAGGAAGGCCTCGGGCGTGACCGCGTAGCCCGTGGTGTTCAGGACGGGGACCGGGGTGCGGTCGATCAGGACCGTCGGGGTGGACCGGATGCCGCTCGTCGCGAAGGCGGCCGACACCTGCGCCGCCCAGGGCAGGTAGGTGCGCTCCATGACCTTCTGCCGGAAGCCGTCGGTGTGCAGTGCCTCGACCCCGCCCGCGAGCCGTAGCAAGGTGTCCTGGTCGGCGAATGCGTCCACGTCCTCACTGGGCTGATCGGCGTAGAGCGCCCGCAGGAAGTGCATGAACGGCTTCTGTCCCTCGTCGGCGGCGGCCCCCAGCGCGGCCAGGGCCTCCATGGAGCCGCTGCCGCCCGTGGAGTCGTCGATGAACGTGCCGAAATGGTGGTCCACCGCGAATCTGCCCTCGTCCGCGGCCTGCTCCATCACGGCTCCGAGTCCGAGCTCCATGCGCTTGCAGTAGGGGCAGCGCAGATCGGCGTAGACGTTCAGCACGTGCGCGGCATCGGCGTCGCCGTAGCGGACGGTGACGCCGCCCTGGCCTCTTGTGTTGGCTGGGATCATGACCCCAGGGTCGGCATCGGAGCACGGTCCCGCAATGCGAGCACCCTGGGGGTGCACCGCACGGCGTCCGGAGCGGCGGCTGTATGCAGCGGCTGTATATGGACATTCAGGCCTCTTGCTGGCTGAATGGATTACCTGGTGCACGGTCGGTACGGCGGAACACTCCGGAGGGGACAGCATGAGCGGGAGCAGCCCGGCTGCGCGGTTGCAGCGGCTCTTCGAGGGGAAGAGGCTCACGCCCACCCAGCGGCGGATCGCGCACTCCATGGTGCGGCGCGCCGCCGATGCCCCGTTCCTGTCGAGCGTGGAGCTGGCCGAACTGGCCGGGGTCAGCCAGCCGTCCGTCACCCGCTTCGCCGTGGCGCTCGGCTTCGACGGGTACCCCGCGCTGCGCAAGCACCTCAGGGAGGTCACCCCGGACGGGGCGGCCGACGGGGACGGTGCGCAGGAGAGCTTCAACGAGTACCAGCAGGCCGTGCGGGAGGAGATCGAGAATCTGCGGCAGCTGTCCGAACTGCTCGCCGATCCGGCCCCGGTGGAGCGTGCGGGGCGGCTGCTCGCCGGGTCGAGGCCGCTGCTCGTGCTCGGGCTGCGGGCCGCATCGTCGCAGGCCCGCGGGTTCGGGTACTTCGCCGCCAAGGTGCACCCCGACGTACGGGTGCTCGACGAGGGCGGCAGCATGCTGTACGACCGCGTCGACACCGCCAGGCGGGCGGGGGCGAGCGCGCTGATGTGCTTCGCGCTGCCACGGCACCCGCGCGAGGTCGTGGACGCGCTGGCGTACGCGCGGGAGCAGGGGCTGACCACCGTGACGGTGGCCGACTCCGCGTTCGCCCCGGTGGCGGCCCACAGCGATCTGCTGATTCCGGCGGCCGTGGGGACCGGCCTGGCCTTCGACACGGCGTGTGCGCCGATGCTGCTGGGGCGGGCGCTGCTGGAGGCCATGTGCGACGGGCTGCCCGAGGCGCAGGCCCGGCTGGAGGAGTTCGACGCCAGGGCCGCGTCGCGGGGGCTGTTCGTCGAGTAGGACTCGGTCCGCGGGGGCTGTTCGTCGAGTAGGCGTCGGTCCGCGGGGCGCTCTCCGCCGATTCTCAGACATCGCTCATCTGCGCCGATTAATCTCCGCGCCCAGAAGGTCCACAGGGAACCGCGGAAGAGGGGTACGGACGTGGGGCGCGGAGCGCAGTCTTTGGCGAGGGTGGCCGTGATCGTACGGGCCGGGGCCTCGCCGTTGTGGTGGCCCGGGCTGGTGGCGGCGGCCGTCGGGGCGTTCATCCCCGGCCTCACCGGGCGCCGGATCGGGTTGCTGGCAGGGGCCGCGCTGTTCCTGATCACCCTGGCCGTGGTGGCGTTCAGCCGTACGGGCCGCTACGCGGAGCTCGCCAGGGGTGCCACGCGGGCCGGGCGGAGCGACTTCCTCCAGGACCGGGACGTGACCGTACGCAACTGGCGGCGCGGCTACCGCTGGTGGCTCGTCGGTGCGTTCCTGGTCGCGGTCGCGAGCGCGTACGTGCTCCCCGGTGCCGGGGGGCTGGTGCTGGCCGGGGCCGGCGCGGGGCTCTGGCTGAGGTCCGTACGGATCGGACAGCGGGAGCGGCGGGACGACGTCCTGTACTGGGTGCGCACCGACTGGGCGGAGCGCGGCCGGCCCGCGGGCCGGCGGGTGAAGGCCTACCGGACGACCGGCCCCATGGCGGGGGACGCCGCACCCGGTGGGGCGCGGCGTCGTCGCCGGTGAGAGAGCCGGACCTTGGGCCCAAGACCTCGGCTCAGACCTCCAGGTCCGCTTCGATCTTCCTCAGCTGGTGGCGTGCCATCGCGAGGTTGGCCCGGCCCGAGTCCAGGACGAGGTAGAGGAACAGGCCGTTGTTGCCACGGGTTTTGAGCAGCCGGATCAGGTGGTACTGGGAGCCGAGGGTGATCAGGATGTCCTCGATCTCGTCCTTGATGCCGAGGTGCTCCATGGTCCGCAGCTTCGCCCGGACGACATCCGTGTTCCCGGCGGCTGCGACCTCCAGGTTGAACTCCTTGCCACCGCCGAGGGTGCCCAGGGCCATGCCGCTGGTGTAGTCGACGAGTGCGACACCGACGGTCCCCTCGATCGACGCCATCGCATCCTTCAGTGACGCTTCGGTGTTGGCCATAGTGCTCGTTCCTTTCCCTGGCCGGCCCGGTGGCCGGTCCGCTGCTGGTGTTCTTCGACTTGCTGGTGCTGGTGTCAGGTGGGATCCGGTGTGATGGTGCGGCGGGGCAGGGCCTCCGGCTGCTGAGGCCGTGGCGCCGGCACGGGGCGGTCGGGGCGGTCCTGCGCGGCATCGACCACTTCGCCGATGCGCGCACCGGCGCGACGGCCTTCGAGATGGAGGCGGCCGACGTTGATGCGGTCCTCGGCCAGCAGGGTGAGTACGGCGGAGGCGCCCGCCGCGTACGTGGCGATGTAGCCGTTCTCGCCGCGGATCAGGAGCTCGCGGAAGCCGCCGCGCCCGGTGGCGTCGGTCATCCGGATCGAGACGCCGAGCGCGGCGGCGGTCAGCGCGGCGACGCCTTCCGCCTCGATGCCCGGGGTGTCCTGGGCGACGATCAGGCCGTCGGTACTGGCGGCCAGTGCCCCGGTCAGGAGCGGTACCCGGGCGCGTAACCGCTGGAGCTCGTCGAGGACGTCCTTTGCCTCTGCCTCGGGCACCATCAGCTGTCTCCTCCCGGCACGCTGTCTGAGCGCGCGTATCACAAGGCCTCCAATGCGTCTCTGAGCCGGCGCAACAGGGCGACGTCGGGGTCGGTCGTGACCTCGGGCAGCGTGATGCGGCTGTGCCCGGACACCGGGGCGGAGCCGTCAGCGGCGGGGCGGACCGCTTCGACCAGGCCGGCGGCCGCCAGCCGGCGCAGGTCGACCAGGATGTGGAACGCCGAGCGGCCCAGCTCCTGGGCGATGTCCGTGGCCGTGCGCTCGCCGTCCACCAGGGCCAGGACGCGGCGCTGGCGTGGCGGGACCGGGGCGTCGACCGGGTGGGCCGTGGGGGAGAGCGGTGCGCTGTCGGTGCGTGCGTCCGGCCAGATCCGGTCCAGGAGCTCCCGGCGCCTGAGCGTCTCGCGCTGCACGGCGTGCACGGGCACGGGACGGACGGGGCCGATCCAGTGGGAGACCCCGTAGCGGAAGCGGGCCGGTGTGTGCGTGGGGGCAAGGGCGAAGAAGGCCGCGTCGTACAGGGCGCCCAGATGGCAGAGCTCCAGCGCGCCGCCGGGCACCCGGCCGCTGTCCACGAGATAGCGGCCGACCCGCTGTCCGGCACCCGCCTGGGCGACCGCGTCCCACCAGCCCTCGGAGCGCAGGGCCCCGCCCGTGGTGAGCAGGACGTCGATTCCGGGGGTCGCGGGGCTCTCCGCGTGGACGACCTGGCCGTCGGCGAGATACAGGGTGCCGCGGTCGCGCATCAGTGCGCCGGTGGCGCGCTCCGCCTCCAGCCGCTGCAACATCGGGGAGGGCGCTGCCCCTTCGGGTGTGCCGGGCCTTTCGGGTGTGCCGGGCCTGAGGGCGGCGGTGGGTCTCATGCCAGGACCAGCCGCTCCGCTATCTCCCCGAGCCGGATGCGCGCCAGGGCGAGGTTGCCTTCGGCGCGGTCCAGCCAGAGATGGAGGAAGACGCTGCTGTCGAAGGCCGTCTCGACGAATCGGAGGATGTGGTAGCCGGGGGCGGTGGTGACGATGACGTCCTCGACGGCGGATGCGGGCGGCCCCGGTAAGTCCCCGGGCTGACCCGGTAAGTCCCCGGGCTGCCCCGGAGGGCCGGTGGGTGACCCCGGCGAACCGGCGGGCGCGTCCGGCTGTGCGAAGGCAGGCTGCGCGAAGACCGGCTGCTCGGCGGCCATCCTTGCCACCTCGGCCGTCTCGGCGGCCGTGGCCTCGTGGTCGCCGTTGGGCGACTCGCCGATGGTGCCGAGCGCGAGACCGCTCGTCCAGTCGACCACCGATGCACCCCGGGCACCGGGCAGCCTCATGACTTCGATCAGGCACTCGTCGATTCCGGGCAACGCGAACTCCCTCCCGACGTGGCGTACGGATGTGGATGTAGTGGAGAGGCTACGCAACGTGTGCGCGCCTGGTGGGAGTTCTGGCATTTTCCATTGGTACATGCGGCGGGCCGTGTAAAGGGCCACCGGTCGACGTGCGGCGGCCGTGCGGGGGGCGCCACCTGTTGACTAGGAGTATTCAGATAGCCAGGATGTGAATAGGAGAGTCACATACGCGAGGAGGCATCCCCATGTCAGGACCCCGCCCCGTACGGGCACCGCGCGGTACGGAACTGAGCGCCCTGGGGTGGCCGCAGGAAGCCGCCCTCCGCATGCTGCAGAACAACCTCGACCCCGAGGTCGCCGAACACCCCGACAAGCTCGTCGTCTACGGGGGCACGGGCAAGGCGGCCCGCGACTGGCGGTCCTTCGACGCCATGGTCCGTACGCTGCGGACGCTCAAGCAGGACGAGACGATGCTCGTCCAGTCCGGCCGCCCGGTGGGTGTCATGCAGACCCACGAATGGGCTCCGCGCGTCCTGATCGCCAACTCCAACCTGGTCGGCGACTGGGCCAACTGGGAGGAGTTCCGCCGTCTCGAGGCCCTCGGGCTCACCATGTACGGGCAGATGACCGCCGGTTCCTGGATCTACATCGGGACCCAGGGCATCCTCCAGGGCACCTACGAGACCTTCGCCGCAGTCGCCGCCAAGCGGTTCGGCGGGACGCTCGCCGGGACCATCACACTGACCGCGGGACTCGGCGGTATGGGCGGGGCCCAGCCGCTTGCCGTCACCATGAACGACGGCGTCGCCCTCTGCATCGACTGCGACCCGCGCGCCATCGAACGACGCATCGAGCACCGCTTCCTGGACGTACGGGCCGACTCCCTGGAGCACGCGCTCCAGCTGGCCGTCGAGGCCCGCGACGCGCGGCGCCCGCTCTCCATCGGTCTGCTCGGCAACGCGGCGGAGCTGCTGCCCCGGATGCTCGCCGAGGGCGCGCCCGTCGACATCGTCACGGACCAGACCAGCGCGCACGACCCGCTGGCCTATCTGCCCGTCGGCGTCGACTTCGACGACATGGCCTCCTACGCGGCCGAGAAGCCCGCCGACTTCACCCGGCGCGCCCGGGAGTCGATGGCCGCGCATGTCGAGGCGATGGTCGGCTTCATGGACGCGGGGGCCGAGGTCTTCGACTACGGCAACTCGATCCGGGGCGAGGCCCAGCTCGCCGGGTACGCGCGCGCGTTCGACTTCCCCGGCTTCGTGCCCGCCTACATCCGGCCCCTCTTCTGCGAGGGCAAGGGGCCCTTCCGCTGGGCGGCGCTGTCGGGTGAGGCGTCGGACATCCACAAGACGGACAAGGCCCTGCTCGAACTCTTCCCGGAGAACGAGTCCCTGCACCGCTGGATCAGGATGGCCGGTGAGCGGGTCCACTTCCAGGGCCTCCCGGCCCGGATCTGCTGGCTCGGCTACGGCGAACGCGACCTGGCGGGCGAGCGGTTCAACGACATGGTGGCGAGCGGTGAGCTCGCCGCGCCGCTGGCCATCGGGCGCGACCACCTGGACTGCGGATCGGTCGCCTCGCCCTACCGGGAGACCGAGGCCATGCTCGACGGTTCCGACGCCATCGCGGACTGGCCGCTGCTCAACGCCATGGTCAACGTGGCCTCCGGGGCGTCCTGGGTGTCCCTGCACCACGGGGGTGGTGTGGGCATGGGCCGCTCGATCCACGCGGGGCAGGTCACGGTCGCCGACGGCACGGAACTCGCCGGCGAGAAGATCCGGCGGGTGCTGACGAACGACCCCGGGATGGGCGTCATCCGGCATGTCGACGCGGGGTACGACATCGCGGAGTCGGTCGCATCGGACAAGGACGTACGGGTCCCGATGAGGGAGGACGAAGCCCGGTGACCGGACCTACGGAACAGGGGCCGACGGGGCGGGCATCGGTGTCGCAGGCGTCGGCGGAGCAGGCACCGGTGGCGCAGGCACCGACGGAGCGGGCACCGGTGGAGCAGGCGTCGGCAGGGCAGGGGCCGGCAGCGGGGCAGGGTGGGGTGCGGCCCTCTTCCCGGAGGTCTCCCGAGCCGGAGTCCTTCCAGTCGATGTGGCGCGGCCTCGCGCCTCTCGGGCTCGACCCCGGCAGCGGCGGCTACCGCCGCTACGCCTGGACCGCCGCCGACCAGGACTGCCGCGCGTGGTTCCGCGCCCAGGCCGAGTCCCGCGGGCTCGTCCACGAGGTCGACCGCAACGGCAACCAGTGGGCCTGGCTCGGCGATCCGCTGGCCGGGGACGCCGTGGTCACCGGGTCCCATCTCGACTCCGTGCCCGACGGCGGCGCCTTCGACGGCCCCCTGGGTGTGGTGTCCTCCTTCGCCGCCCTGGACGAACTGCGCCGCAGAGGGGCGGAGTTCACCAAGCCCTTCGCCATCACCAACTTCGGCGACGAGGAAGGAGCCAGGTTCGGGCTCGCCTGCGTCGGCTCCCGGCTCGCCGCCGGACAGCTGACCGTCGAGAGCGCGCACCGGCTCCGTGACGGCGAGGGCGTCTCGCTCCCCGCGGCCATGGAGGCCGCGGGGCACGACCCCGACGCGATCGGGCCCGACCCGGGGCGCCTGGCCCGGATCGGCGCGTTCGTCGAGCTCCATGTGGAGCAGGGCCGCGCCCTGGACCTGAGCGGGGACCCGGTCGGTATCGCCTCGGCCATCTGGCCGCACGGCCGCTGGAGGTTCGACTTCCGCGGTGAGGCCAACCACGCCGGCACCACCCGCCTCGCGGACCGGCGCGACCCGATGCTCACGTACGCCGAGACGGTGCTCGCGGCCCGGCGCGAGGCGGAGCTCGCCGGAGGCCTGGCGACCTTCGGCAAGATCGCGGTCGAGCCGAACGGGGTCAACGCGATCCCCTCCCTCGTGCGGGGCTGGCTCGACTCACGGGCCGCCGACCAGGCCACCCTCGACGCCGTGGTGAGCGGCGTCGAGCGGGCCGCGCGGGAGCACGCCGAGCGGGCCGGGATCGATCTCGACGTCGTACGCGAGTCGTTCACGCCGGTCGTGGACTTCGAGCACGCCCTGCGCGACGAGATCCGCCGTGTGCTGGACGAGCGGGGCCGGGACGGCGCGGACGGCGGTGGGAGCACCGTGCCCGTGCTCGGCACGGGTGCGGGACACGATGCGGGTATTTTGTCCGCTTCCGTGCCGACCGCCATGCTGTTCGTACGGAACCCCACCGGGATCTCGCACTCACCCGCAGAGCACGCCGCGGAGGACGACTGCGTGGCCGGA
The DNA here is from genome assembly GCF_040650935.1 of Streptomyces sp. NPDC048565. Classification (NCBI taxonomy): domain Bacteria; kingdom Bacillati; phylum Actinomycetota; class Actinomycetes; order Kitasatosporales; family Streptomycetaceae; genus Streptomyces; species Streptomyces sp. NPDC048565. The sequence continues at coordinate 18,223 of NZ_JBEZIH010000008.1, read as the reverse complement.
GTGAGGGCACTCGCCGACGTACTGGAAGGTCTCGCGTGCAGCTGACAACGCAACCGACGGGCACACCGGTCACCGCGACGTACTGGATGTCGTACGCCTGGCTCGGCACCCATGTCGAGCCCGGTGTCCTCCTGGACGTGGCCGGCGGACGCATCGCCGGTGTCCGGACCGGCATCGACACGCCACCGCCCGGCTCCACCGTGCTGGAGGGGCTGACCGTCCCCGGACTGGCCAACACCCACTCGCACGCCTTCCACCGCGCTCTGCGCTCCACCGCCCAGGTGGGTTCCGGCACCTTCTGGACGTGGCGCGAGCTGATGTACCGGACGGCCGCCCGCCTCAACCCCGACACCTACTACGACCTCGCCCGAGCCACATACGCCGAGATGGCGCTCGCAGGGATCACCGCGGTGGGCGAATTCCACTATCTGCACCACGCGCCCGGCGGGACGCCCTACGACGAGCCGAATGCCATGGGCGAGGCGCTCATCGCCGCGGCGGCCGAGGCCGGGATCCGCATCACGCTGCTCGACACCGCCTATCTCGCCGCCGGATTCGGGCAGAAGCCGAGCCGGCACCAGCTGCGTTTCTCCGACACCACCGCCGACGCCTGGGCCGAGCGTGTCTCCCTCCTCAAGGGCGACGACGACCTGGTGGTGATCGGCGCCGCGATCCACTCCGTACGCGCCGTCCCCGCGGGACAGCTCGCCACCGTCGCGCAATGGGCGCAGGAGCGGGCGGCCCCGCTGCACGTCCACCTCTCTGAGCAGACAGCGGAGAACGACGCCTGCCTCGCCGCGCACCGCCGCACCCCCACCCGGCTCCTCGCCGACCACGGGGTCCTCGGCCCGTACACCACCGGCATTCACAACACACACCTCACCTCCGAGGACATCGGGCTCCTCGGCTCCTCCCGTACGGGCACCTGCATGTGCCCCACGACCGAACGCGACCTCGCCGACGGCATCGGACCCGCAGCCGCACTCCAGGGCGCGGGATCCCCTCTCTCGCTGGGCAGCGACAGCCATGCCGTGATCGACCTCTTCGAGGAGGCCAGGGCGATGGAGCTCAACGAACGCCTGCGCACCCACGCACGCGGTCACTGGACAGCGGCGGCCCTGCTCAGGGCGGCCTCCGCCACGGGACACGCCGCGCTCGGCCACCCGGACGCGGGCGTGCTGGAACCGGGTGCGCCGGCCGATCTCGCCACCGTCGCGCTGGACTCCGTCAGAACAGCGGGGCCGGTGCCCCGACTGGCAGCCGAAGCAGCCGTATTCGCCGCGACCGCCGCCGATGTGCGGCACACCGTGGTGGCGGGCCGGCACATCGTCCGGGACGGCCGGCACACCCGGATCCACGACGTGCCGGCCGCGCTCGCATCGGCCGTCGCCGCCGTGTACCGCTGAACGCCCCGCCGTCGGACGCTCGGCCGACGAACGTCCTGCCGCTCGATGTCCCGCCGCTCGACGCTCCGCCGAGCCCCGCCCCGTGAACCCGGGCACGCCCCGGGTCCGAGCCGAAAGAAGGCTGTGCCCGGATGACGCCCTCGACGAACACGACGACCGCCCTCACCCACATCGCGAACCTGGTCACCAATGACCCCTCCCTCGGAGACGGGACCCCCCTGGGCCTGATCCAGGACGCGGCCGTCGTCATCGAGGGCGACCGCATCGTGTGGACCGGTGAATCCAGCAAAGCACCCGCCACTGACAACGCCGTCGACGCGGGCGGCCGAGCGGTCATCCCCGGCTTCGTGGACTCCCACTCCCACCTGGTGTTCGCCGGTGACCGCACCGCCGAGTTCCACGCACGTATGTCCGGGCGCGCCTACTCGGCGGGCGGCATCCGCACGACCGTGGCCGCCACCCGGGCCGCCTCCGACGAAGAGCTCTCCGCCAACGTCGCGCGCTATCTGGCGGAGGCGCTGCGGCAGGGCACCACCACTTTCGAGACCAAGTCCGGATACGGCCTCACCGTCGAGGACGAGGCACGCGCGCTGCGCATCGCCGCCCGCCACACCGACGAGGTCACCTTCCTCGGCGCCCACATCGTGTCCCCCGACTACGCCGACGACCCCGCCGGCTACGTCGACCTCGTCACCGGACCGATGCTGGACGCCTGTGCCCCGCACGCCCGTTGGATCGACGTCTTCTGCGAGCGGGGCGCCTTCGACGCGGACCAGGCGCGCACGATCCTCACCGCGGGCGCCGCCAGGGGCCTGCACCCCCGCGTCCACGCCAACCAGCTGGGCCACGGCCCCGGGGTCCAGCTGGCCGTCGAGCTGGACGCGGCCTCCGCCGACCACTGCACCCACCTCGACGACGCCGACCTCGACGCGCTCGGCCAGGGCTCCACCGTCGCCACCCTGCTCCCCGGCGCCGAGTTCTCCACCCGCGCCGAGTGGCCCGACGCCCGGCGCATCCTCGGCGCGGGTGCCACCGTCGCCCTGTCCACCGACTGCAACCCGGGCTCCTCGTTCACCTCCTCCATGCCGTTCTGCATCGCCCTCGCCGTACGGGACATGGGCATGACCCCCGACGAAGCGGTCTGGTCGGCCACCGCCGGCGGCGCCGCCGCGCTGCGTCGCAGCGACGTCGGCCGCATCACCCCGGGCGCCCGCGCCGACCTCGTGATCCTCGACGCCCCGAGCCATGTCCACCTCGCCTACCGGCCGGGAGTCCCGCTGGTCGACGCGGTGTGGCGAGGTGGGGAGAGGGTCCTGTGACACTCCGGACGTGATGGACCCGATATTCACCGGTCGGTCGTGAGATGTCGCGGCTGTCTACCGCTCAGTGACCTCGCCCGGTACCGTTCTGGGCAGCGTGGCTCAGGGGGTAGGACCGGGGGGTTCTTGTGAGCAGCAGGCGCATACGCGTGATCAGGCCCGGAGATCTGGGCGCGGGGGACATCGAGAGCTGGCGGGAGCTGCGGGCGAAGTCCGGCGCCCCGGCCCATCCGTTCATGGAACCGGAATTCGCCCTTGCCATCGGCCGCGTTCGGCCGCACGCACGGGTGGCGGTGATCGGCGAGGGCCCCGGAGGCCGGGCCGGGCCTGCGGGCTTCCTCCCCTTCGAGCGGGGTCCGCTCGGCCACGGCCGGGCCATCGGCCTCGGCGTCTCCGACGTCCAGGGCGCCGTGCTGCGCCCCGGTCTCGGTCTCGGGGCGAAGGAGTTGCTGCGGGCCTGCTCCCTTTCCGCCTGGGAGTTCGACAACCTCGAAGAGGGCCAGAGCCTCTTCGAGCCGGACGCCGCGAGCGCGTACGCCTCGTACGTCATCGATGTCGGCGACGGTTACGCCGGCTACGAGACGGCGTTGCGCGCACGGTCGCCGAAGTTCCTGCGGACCACGCTCGCCAAGGAGCGCAAGCTCGGCCGCGACGTGGGGGAGGTGCGGTTCGTCCTCGACGAGCGGGATCCGGCGGCGCTGGAGACCCTGATGGGGTGGAAGTCCGGCCAGTACCGCAGGACCGGCCGCAGGGACCGCTTCGCGAAGGCGTGGATCCGAGACCTGGTGGAGTTCCTCTTCCACACCAGAGCATCCGGATGCTCCGGCCTGCTCTCCGTCCTGTACGCGGGTGACCGCCCGGTGGCTGCCCACTTCGGGCTGCGCTCGCGGACGGTGCTCTCGTGCTGGTTCCCGGCGTACGACCCGGCGTTCGCGAAGTTCTCGCCCGGCCTGATCCTGCATCTGGGGATGGCGCGGGCGGCGGCCGACGACGGCATCGGGATGCTCGACATGGGGCGCGGGGCCGCCGAGTACAAGGACGCCCTGAAGACCGGCGAACTGACCGTGTACGAGGGTGCGTCGGTCCGGCCGGGCGTGGGCGCCGCTCTGCACTGGATCGGTCGCGAGCCCTCCCGCCGCGCGCACGGCTTCGTGCGGGAGCGGCCCCGGCTGGCGGGTCTGGCCCAGCGCGGTCTCGAACGGGCCGGCCGGCTGCGCGAACCGAAACGTCCATAGCGTCCGGGTCACGACGGCGCCGGGTCACGACGGCGCCGGGTCACGACGGCGCCGGGTCACGACGGTGGCGGCGTCTCGACAGCGTCGGCGTCACGACAGCGCCGGAACCACGACAGCGTTCAGCATCACGACCGGGGGGACCGGATGCCGTACAGGAACGAACAGACGGAGAAGACAGCACGGTTACCCGGTATCGGCCGCCTCGCCGGCCTGGCCGTCGCCGACCTGGAGCTCGACGCCGCCGACGGCACGGGCGTACAACTGCGGCCCGTGCCCGGCGGGCCGCCCCTGGACACCGCCCCGCGGGACGGTGACGACCAGCGGTTCTTCGTCCTCGTACGGCTGCGCGGGCGCCCGGTCGGCACGGTCGTCGGGCGCGTCAGGGCGGGCGACGACCCGGCCGCCGTCCTCGCCGAACAGGCCGCGGACGAGATCGACGTCCCGGACGCCCCGGAGCGGCCACCGACCGGTGAGATACCCAGGGCGACGGTCGTCGTCGCGACCCGGGAGCGCCCCGCGCAGCTGGCCCGTGCCCTGGACTCGCTGCTCGCCCAGGACCACCCGGACTTCGAGATCGTGGTCGTCGACAACGCCCCGGCCACCGGTGCCACCCGCGAGCTCGTCACCTCCGCCTACACCGGCCGGGGCGTGCGCTACGCCCTGGAACCGGTGCCAGGCCTGGCCGCCGCGCACAACAGGGGCGTAGCCCTCGCCGGGGCCGACGTCCTGGCCTTCACCGACGACGACGTCCTGGCCGATCCGCACTGGCTCACCGCCCTCACCCGGCCGTTCGGCGACGACCCCAGGACGGCCTGCGTCACCGGCCTGATCCTTCCGGCCAGGCTGACCACGCCGGCGCAGGTCCTGCTGGAGAGCCACGGTGGATTCGCCAAGGGCTTCGCACCGCGCCGCTACGACCCCGCGCACCCGCCCGCCGACGAGCCGCTGTTCCCGTTCACCGCCGGACGGTTCGGCTCCGGTGCCAACATGGCGTTCCGCGCCGGGCCGCTGCGTGCGGTCGGTGGTTTCGACCCCGCCACCGGCACCGGCACCCCGGCCAAGGGGGGCGATGACCTCTACGCCTTCGTACGGCTTCTCGCCGAGGGCCACCCGCTGCACTACACCCCCGAGGCGATCGTCTGGCACCACCACCGTGAGCGCTGGGCGGACCTGTGCGGCCAGGCGTACGGCTACGGCGCCGGCCTCACCGCCTGCCTCACCGCACTCCTGGTCCGCAGACCGGCCCTGCTGCCGCCGCTCCTGGCCAGGCTGCCGAGAGGTCTCGCCCATGCCCGCACGATGACGGCGCCGCGTACGGCCGATGCCGCCGGGCGCGCCGGTGTTCCCGGCGAGCACGGCGCCCACACCTACCCGTGGCCCCGGCATCTGTCCCGTCTGGAGCGCCGGGGCCTGCTGTACGGCCCCCTCGGATACGTACGTGCCCGGCTCGCCGTCCGGGGCGCCTCACGCCCCTGGGAGGAGGCGGGATGAGTGCGCGCGGACCCGAGGGGCGTGCGGGCGTGTCCCGGATACCCGTGCTGCTGTACCACGCGGTGATGGACGACCCGCCGGAGTGGATCGCCGAATTCACCGTCACACCGCGGGCGTTCGCCGCGCAGCTGGACGTGATCCGCGCCTGCGGCCGTACGCCGGTCCCGGTCGGCGCGCTCGTCGCCCATCTCGCGGAAGGTGAGCCGCTGCCTGACCGGCCGGTCGTCCTGACCTTCGACGACGGCTTCGCGGATCTGCCGGGGCCGACCGCCGAGGCGCTCGCGGGACGGTCGATGCCGGCCACCGCCTATCTCACGACCGGCGCGCTGGGGCGGTCCGGCGGGGGCAGCCTGCTGCCGCCCGGCCCGATGATGCGCCTGGAACAGGCGCCCCTGCTGGAGCAGTACGGCATGGAGGTGGGCGGCCACACCGTCACCCACGCGCAACTGGACACCCTGACGGCCGCGGCGCTCCGCTCGGAACTCGTCGACTCCAAGAAGGTGTTGGAGGACGTCCTGGGGCATGAGGTGGCCCATCTCGCCTATCCGCACGGATACAACAGCGCGCGGGTGCGCCACGCCGCCCGTGCGGCGGGTTACGAGAGCGCGGTGGCCGTGCGGCACGCCCTGAGTTCCGGCCGGGACGAGCCGTACCGGATCGCGCGGCTCATCCTGCGGCGCGGCCACACGGTGCGGGACATCGAGCGCTGGATGGCGGGTGAGGGGGCCCGCGTCGCGCCGTTCCCCGACTCGCCGCCGACCGTGGGCTGGCGGTGGTACCGGCGGGCCCGGGCCGCCGCGCGGGGGCCGGTGTTCGCGGGGTGAGGCGCCCGGGAAACGGGGCGAGAGCGCCCCGATGTCAGAGCACCTTCCTATAGTTCACTCAAGGGACAGCGGCGTGACGGCCGCGACCACATCCGTGGGGGGAGTCGCACCGTGCCACAGCATGTGCCCGCGCCGGTCAAGGGGGACACCGCGGGGAGCGCCGAGCAGATGCCTCCTCCTGGGCAGCCGCCACCCGGCGTGACGGCCGGCAGGACGGGCGGGGCGCTCCGCATCCCGGACGCGCTGAGACCCCGGACGCTCCTCACCTGGCTGCCGTTACTCCTGGCGGCCGCCCTCTGGACCTTCTCGCTGCCGCACATCGGGTTCCGCTCGATGGGTGAGTACGGCCTCCTCGACCGGCTGCCCGTCACCTACTACGTCTCGCTGCTCGTCCTGACCGCGGGCTTCCTGGTCAGCCTCCGCCGCGCCGGCACGGCCCCCTGGTGGCCCGCCCTGTACTGCGCCGGGCTGCTGATGGCCATCAAGGGCGTCCCCGCCGTGCTGTACGACTCGGAGCGCTACCCCTGGGCCTCCAAGCACGACGCCGTCATCAACCACCTGCTGGCCAACGGCGATCTGCGCCCCGGCGAGGGCCTGTCGGGCAACATGTCCGCCTACGACCAGTGGCCCGGCTTCTTCACGCTCAACGGCGGACTCGTCCGTACCTTCGGGGCGGACAGCGCCGCCACCTATCTGAACTGGGCCCCCGTCGTCCTCGGCCTGCTGATGATGCCGGTCCTGATCCTGATCTACCGCACCTTCAGCGAGGACTGGCGCCTCGTGTGGGCCGCCGTCTGGATCTTCCAGCTCGCCAACTGGGTGGGCCAGGACTACCTCGCCCCGCAGGGCCTCGCCTTCCTCCTCCACCTCGCCGTACTCGCCGTCGTCCTGCGGCACTTCGTACGGCCCGGTTCCGCAGGACGGCTGCGCTCGCGCGCCTGGCTCGACCCCGCCGCCGCGGCCGTCCCGCCACCCACCGGCACCCGGCAGCGCGCGGTCTGTGTCGCGGTCCTCGTGCCCCTGCTCGTGGCGATCAACGCGGTGCACCAGCTGACCCCGGTGATGCTCTGCGTCACCCTGATCGCGCTCAGCCTCACCCGCCGCTACCGCAACCTCGGACTCCTCGCCGCGGCCGGCCTGCTCATGCTGGCCTGGGACCTCACCATGGGCCGCCCCCTGTTCACCGAGACGCTGGGTACGCTGCGCGACTCCCTCGGCCGGCTCACCGAGAACTCCCGCGCGGGATACGCCGGAGAGCTCACCGGCGCCGGCCCGGAGCTCGCGGGGCGGGCCGGTGTCCTGATGGTGCTGGCCGTCGCGGTCCTCGCGGGCGCGGCCCTCCTGCTGCGGCGCCGTCTGGCGCACAGCGCCCTGCCGCTGCTGCTGGCCTCTGTCGCGCCCGTACCCCTGTTCGTGGTCAACGACTACGGCGGCGAAATGCTCTTCCGCGTCTATCTGTTCGCGCTCCCGGGGGCCGCCTTCTTCGCCGCTGCGGCGCTCGTCCCGGCCGCCGGAGGCACCGGAGCGCACCGGGTCCGCCCCGCCGTGCGCAGGATCTGCGCGGTCGCCCTCCCGGTGGCGCTGGCCGCGCTGCTGGCGGGCTTCATGCCCGCGTACTACGGCAAGGAGCGGATGAACTACACCCCGCCCGCGGAGACCGCGCTCGTCAGCCGCGCCATCGACAGCGCGCCCGAAGGGTCGTTGATCCTGGCCACCACGGGCTCCTTCCCACAGGCGCTGCACCGTTACGACCGTCTTGAGCACTGGTTCTTCGCCGAGCAGGAGCTCCCGGAGAACACAGAGATGCTCAAGGACCCGGCGCACTACCTCTCGACCCGGCTGCCGCCGGGCACCACGGCCTACGTCCTCCTCACCCGCACCCAGGACATCTACACCGCGGGCGAGGGGCTGCTGCCCCCGGGAGGCTTCGCCTCGCTGACGCGGGACCTCAGCGCATCCCCGCTCTTCCAGGTGGTCGAGCGGACCGAATACGGCGTCGTCCTGCGCTACGACAGCTGAGACACCCACGACAGCCCCCGGCCCTCCGATACGCACCCGGACCAGGAAGGCAGCCACGTGTCCGAGAACAGGCACCCACGACCGGCCCACCCCGCCCGGCGGATCCTGCCCAGAGCCGCCCTGGCGCTCTCCGGCTGGGTGGCGCTCGCCGCGACCGCGCTGCCGGCCGGCTCGCCCCTGCGCTGGGCCCCGGTGCTCCTCTTCGTCTGCTTCGGCCCCGGCCTCGCCCTGCTGTATCCGCAGCCCGGACAGCTCAGGCCGGGCGCCCGCATCGAAGCGGCCGCGCTCGCCGCGCCCGTCGGGCTGTCCCTGGCCGTCATCGCGGCCACCTCGCTGTTCCTGGTGAAGGGCTTCTCTGGGACCGCGTTCCTGGTGTCGCTCGCCGCGTTCACCACCCTCGCCTCGGCCTTCCCCGGGCTACCCCTGCCCGCGGCCACCCGGGGCGCGGTCGAGCGGTCCCGGGTGACACCCGTGAGGCGCCGATGACCCCCCGCCGCGCGCCGTGGGAGCGCCGCCCGCGTGCGTACGTCCTGCTCGCCCTGGCCGCCGTCGTGGCACTGCTGACCGGACTGCTCGCCTGGTTCGGCCCGCCCTCGTCGGACGGCGAGGACGGTGTGCCGTCCGCCGGCGCGCTCCCCTCCGACGCCGCCACGGGGCCGGTGCCCGGTGGGAGGTGTGCCCCCACCGCCACGCTCGTCCCGCCGTGCGGGGCCTGGTGGGGCGCCTATGTCCCGTACGCCGGGAACGGCTCGCTGAAGGACGCGGTGTACGCGTTCGAGGAGAAGATCGGCCGGAAGCTCGACCTCCTGTACACCTACCACGACATGTCGAACACAGAGCTCGACGGACAGCTCCTGACCCCCGACGAGCAGATACTCGGCCGGGACCGGATGCTGATGCTGGCCTGGGAGTCCACGGTGTGGCGCGAGCCCCATCACGCCAACTGGACCGAGGACCAGCTCGGCTGGGCCAAGCTCGCCTCAGGGGCGTACGACCGCGAGATCATCGATCCGCAGGCGCGTCGCATCAAGGCGTACGGGAAGCGGGTGTTCTTCTCCTTCGACCAGGAGGTCGACGCCAGGGTCGGCGACGCGGGCACGCCCGAGGAGTACGTCGCCGCCTACCGCCACCTCCACGACCGGTTCGAGGAGCTCGGTGTGGACAACGTGGTGTGGGTGTGGACGGTCTCCGGCTTCCTCGCGTCGGCGAAGCTCTTCGAGCGGCTCTACCCGGGCGACGCCTACGTCGACTGGATCGGCATGGACCAGTACAACTACTTCACCTGCCACGACACCACGGACTGGAAGGACTTCGACCGCAGCCAGCGGCCGACGTACGAGTGGCTGCGCAGCCACATCAGCGCCGAGAAGCCGCTGATGTTCGCCGAGTTCGCCACGGTGCCCGATCCTGCGGACGAGGACCGCCAGCGTGAGTGGTACGAGAAGATCCCCGAGGTGGCCAGGACCATGCCCGAGGCCAAGGCGCTGGTGCACTGGAACAGGGCCGTCCCCGGCAAGGGCTGCGACCTCACGGTCAACGAGGGCCCAGGCCTGGAGGGTTACCGCACGGCAGGCCAGGACGCGTACTTCAAGCAGCCGGTCCCCGGCCGCTGACCCGCCCCCGGAGGCCGTACGCCACCGCCGTGGCCGCGAACAGCCCCAGGAACACGGGCAGCGCTGCCGAGGCGAAGGCGTCCTGCGCGACCCACCCGGCCACCGCGAGCACCCACACCAGGGCGGCGGTGGCCCGCCGGTGGGCCCCGGCCGTCCGCAGCAGCACCGCACACAGCGCCAGGCACAGCAGCTGGAGCGCGAACGGCAGGGCACGGAGCACCCCCGCCGGGGAGTCCATCCCCACGGCGCCGGCGAGGAAGCCGGCGAGCGTCCCGTGCCACTCCCGCGATGCGGCGGCCGGCCGGACGCCGAGAAGGAGTGGCGCGGAGTGCAGGGCCCCGACGGTCACCAGCAGCGTCGCGCCCAGCAGGGCGGGCCGGACCCTGTGGAGCGCGAGGGCAGCGCTGTGGACGACGATCAGGAGCACCCCGGCGGTCACGGTGACCGGAGGCAGGGCTTCGATCAGCTCCCTGCCGGTCAGATGCGCGTGCCCGGCGGGCGCCGAGCGCGCCAACGGCACCCAGAACAGCCCGGCCGCGAGCCCGAGCAGCCCCCAGAGCCACACCGCCTCGCCGTGCCCCGGCCAGGTGTCCGCCCTCGCGGCCGGGGCCTGCTGCGCCGCGACCCGGGCCCAGCTCGTCCCGAACTGCTCGCTCCCCGGCTTCGGCCGCCGCGAGACCCGGCCGGGCCGCATACGCCGCGAGCCACGCCCCGGCCGCATACGCCGCGAGCCCCGGTCGCGTGACGTACGCCCGGTGAGTGCCGAGCGCAGTCCCACGGCGGACACGGCCGCCACCGCGGTCATGGCCGTCAGCACCGCCCAGCCCGCTCCGGCGATCCCGGCCGGGCCGAGCAGCACGGCCGCAGAGCCCAGGACGAGGACGCACATCGTCCCCTGAAGGATGGCCAGCGCACCGGTGCGGCCCTGCACCCGCAGGACCCCGATGTACAGCTCGACCACGACCCGGGGCAGGGCGGCCGCGGCCAGCAGCCGCAGGACCAGGGTGCCGTGGCGGGCGTACTCGGCGCCGAAGGGGCTGAGGATCTGCGGGGCGAAGAGGACCAGGACGACCACGACGGGAACCAGCAGCACGGCCATGCGGCGCAGCGCCCCGCGTACACCTTCGGCCAGCCGGCCGGGGCTGTGCGAGGCGTGTGCGGTGAGGGAGGAGGCCATGTTGATGGCCATGAACTCCATGGTGCCGCCGACGGTGTACGCGATGTAGAAGAAGCCGTTGTTCGCGGCGTCGAAGCGCACGGCCACCATCACCGGCAGCAGGTTGATCATGGCCAGACTGAACAGCGCGCCGACGGAGTCACCGGCCAGGAACCGGCCGATCTCGCGCATCCGGGGCGGTTCGCGGTCACGGTCGGCCCCGGCCTGACGCGGGATCAGCCTGCGGAAGATCAGCCAGCCGAGCGGCAGCACGGACAGCGCGATGGCCACGGCCCAGGACACGAAGACGCCGAGGACGGGCAGGGCGGTGGCGAAGGCGGCGAGGAGCAGCAGCTTGCCGACGGAGAACACGGCGTTGCCGACGGGCACCCAGACGGCCTTGCGCAGTCCGGTCAGCACCCCGTCCTGGAGCGTGAGGACCGCCCAGGCGACGCAGGCACCGGTGAAGACCAGCCCGGCGGACAGGGTGCCGAGCGGGGCGTACGAGTCACCCCACAGGTCAAGGGTGAGCAGGAAGACCGCGCAGGCCAGGATGACGACGACGGTGCTGACCAGGTAGGTACGGGCGACCAGGGATGCGGTGGCGCGCCCGGCGCGGGGCACGTAGCGCACGACGGCGCCGATCATCGTGGTCGCGGTGACCGAGGCGAGGAGCCGCATCGCCGCGATGGCCGCGGAGCCCTGGCCGACGGCCTCCTCCGTGTAGTAGCGGGCGGCGACCAGCCAGAAGCCCAGGCCGAGCGCGGCGGACACCCCGGTGGAGAGCATCAGGGCGTAGGCGTTGCGGAACATCGAGTCGGCGCCGGCCGCGGCCTCCGGGGCCGGCGAGGGCGCCGCCACGGCCTCCGGCAGGCCGGCTCTCGCGGTGTCAGTCACCGGGCAGCTCTCGCGCGGCCCTGGCACCCGCCGATGCCAGGATGTCGATGACCCGGGCTGCGTTCAGTGGGTCGACGGGCAGGGCATGCCGGGCGAACCAGGCCGCGTCGGCGGGGGAGTGGGACGGGTCGGTGAACGGCGTGCCCGCGTAGGTGTCGAGCGGCGGGTCGTAGAGATAGCCGACGGTGATGCGCCGGCGGGCGAGCGCGGCGACGGCCGCGTCCCGGTCGGCCACCAGCAACGGCACCCGGAACAGTGGCTGTACGCGCGCGTCGGCGGTGACCGGGGGCGCCCAGGGGGTCGCGAGGAGGCGCTCGGTGCCCGCCCGGTGCGCGGCGAGCCGCTCGTCGAGGCCTGCCAGCAGACGCCGGATACGCCGCAGCCGTAATCGCCCCGGAGCGATGCGGTAGTCGTGCATGTCGACGCGGACCCAGGAGTGGAAGGCCGCCAGCGAAGGCGCGGACCGCAGCGCCTCGCGCAGCTCGGTGGGCCGCAACGGCATCCGGATCTCCTCCCGTTCCTGGAGCCCGAGGAGCCGCAGGGCCCACCAGGCGGCGGGGGCGAGCCGCAGCCCGCGCACGGCCGACTCCGCGTACGGGCGTACGGCGTAGGCGAGTTCGGCGGTGAGGCGGGCCGGGTCGAGCAGAGCGTCCCTGGCGCGCTCCAGCGGGGCGCGCAGGGCGGGGTCGGCGACGGCGAGGAAGCCTCCGGCCTTCGCGCCGACGTGTTTGGAGAGGCTGAAGACGGCCGCGTCCCCGAAGGAGCCGACCGGCTTCCCGTCCGTGACACTGCCGATGGCGTGCGCGGCGTCCTCGATCAGCGGGACGCCGAGGCGGTCGCAGCGCTCGCGCAGCCGCAGGGCCGGGTCCGGATTTCCGTACAGATTGGTCGTGAGGACGGCGCACAGGCCGTTCCACACGGCGTCGGGCACGGCGTCCACGTCGATCGAGCCGTCCGCAGCGGACAGCGGGGCCTGGACGGGCCGCAGGCCGGCGGCGAGGACGACGAAGAGGATCACGTCGTCGTTGACCGGGGACATCAGGACCCTGCCGCCGGGTTCGCACCAGTGGCGGAGCGCCAGGTAGAGGCCAAGCCGGCAGGACGGGACGTACAGGCATTCCCGGCCGAGCCGGACGCCCATCGCCTCTTCCACCGCTTGCGGTACGGCACGGCCGACAGGGCCGCTCTCCCCACGATGCATGTGTTCCCCCCAGAACCCCGCCCAATGTCGCCCAGTCCGTGGCACTTCGTCAACAATGCGGAAGGACCCGCCCGTTCGGGCAGGTCCTTCCGCAATGATCACGTACGGGTGGTGGGGTGACTCCGGGTCACTCCTCCACGGTCAGGCCCTTCCTGAGCTTGGCCAGGGTCCGCGAGAGCAGCCGGGACACGTGCATCTGCGAGATGCCGAGCTCCTCGCCGATCTCCGACTGCGTCATGTTCGAGACGAACCGCATCGAGAGGATCGTGCGGTCACGCAGGGGGAGCGAGGCGATGAGCGGCTTGAGGGACTCGACGTACTCGATGCCTTCGAGCCCGTGGTCCTCGTAGCCGATGCGGTCCGCGAGGGCGCCGTCGTTGCCTTCGGCGTGCTCGTCGGGCTTGGCGTCCAGCGAACTCGCGGTGTACGCGTTGCTCGCGGCCATGCCCTCGACGACCTCGTCCCTGCTGAGGCCGAGCCGGTCGGCGAGTTCGACGACCGTGGGCGAGCGGTCCAGCTTCTGGGCCAGCTCGTCGCCCGCCTTGGCCAGGTCGAGCCGCAGCTCCTGGAGCCGGCGCGGGACGCGCACGGACCAGCTGGTGTCACGGAAGAAGCGCTTGATCTCGCCGACGATGGTGGGCATCGCGAATGTCGGGAATTCGACGCCCCTGCTGAGCTCGAAGCGGTCGATCGCCTTGATCAGGCCGATGGTGCCGACCTGGACGATGTCCTCCATGGGCTCACTGCGGGAGCGGAACCGCGCGGCGGCGAACTTGACCAGGGCCAGATTCAGCTCGACGAGGGTGTTGCGTACGTACGCGTACTCGTGGGTGCCCTCTTCCAGGGCTTCGAGCCGCGCGAAGAGTGTCTTCGACAGCGCCCTGGCGTCCAGCGCGCCCACTTCGGCGTAGGGCGGGATCTCGGGAAGGCCTTCCAGGCCCTCGAATTCCTCGCCGGGGAGATGGTCGTCGGCGGTCAGGCCGGTGGTGCTGAGGGTGCTGGTGCGCGGGCCGGGGACGGCGTTCGCGGCAGCGGAGTCGGAATCGGTCGGTCCCTGAGGACATGCCGACGTCGCGATGTGGGTACGCGATACGTCGAGCCGGGGTGACATGGTTCTCCTCCATCGTTCTCGGCATATGGCTGCCGATGCCCATACGTCTTCCTGCGGTGAAGCGGCGCCTCCGAAGCCGATCGAAATTCCTGGTGCAGATGTCCCTTCTACCCTTACCCGTTTCCAGCCATGAGTTACAAGCGCCAAATACGCCTGTATGTCCGGTTTGTTGAGTTCTTCGACTACCGTGTGGCGAGGGAAACGCGTAATGTTTTACGCACGTCGGGGGCAGCCACGATGAAGCCGCGTACACAGGGACGTGGGTAGTGACGGACGGCGAAGAGGGACAGTCAATGGACCGCGGGACGGTCGGCAGTGCGAACCGGGGTCGGCTGAGTGTCGGCGTCCGGACCGAGGGGCGGAGCGAGGTCGTGACGCCGGTGGGTGAGCTCGATCACCACACCGCCGATCTGCTCCGGGAGCCCCTGGAGAGCGCGGTCGCGGAAGGGCGTGCGCGCCTCGTGGTCGACTGCTCGGGGCTCGACTTCTGCGACTCCACCGGGCTCAATGTGCTGCTCGGAGCGCGTTTGAAGGCCGAGGCAGCCGGAGGAGGGGTTCATCTGGCCGGAATGCAGCCCGTGGTGGCCCGCGTCTTCGAGATCACGGGAGCGGAGGCGGTCTTCACCGTCCACGCCTCGCTCGCAGACGCTCTGAGCGGCTGACAGCGGCGGCGTTCCGCATGTGGGTCCCCGGCCTCGGAAGCCCCGGATGTCGCGCGCGTCACGCTCTTGGTGTAGGCGAAAAGGGTGTTGTCACCATTCGGCCGGGCAGGAGACATCCCGTCGGGGTCATGGAACCCGCACACTCTGTATCTGAATCAGTTCTGTTCGATGGCAACACGGTGAATCGGTGAGGTGAAGCGCTGATGAGCACCACCCGGCAGCATCCGCCGGGCGGCCTCGGCCGCGAGCCGGACGGCACGGGCGGCACCGCCTCTGCCGTACCCGCTGACCGGCAGTGGCGCACGCTCTCGCTGAGACATGCCAGCGGCATCGTGCCGATGGCCCGCGACTTCGCCCGGCAGGCGCTGCACGACTGGGGCTGGCTGCCCGCGTCGGGTGCGGACCGGCGGGCCGCCGCCGAGGACGTCCTCCTGGTCGTCTCCGAGCTCGTCACGAACGCCTGCCTGCACGCGGACGGCCCCGACGAGCTCCGTATCGCCTGCTCGCCCAAGGTGCTCCGGGTCGAGGTCGTCGACGCCGGGGCGGGGCAGCCGGCCCCGCGCACCCCGCACCGCGCGGGGCGGCCCGGCGGGCACGGCATGTTCATCGTGCAGCGGCTCTGTCTGGACTGGGGCGTGACGCGCACGCCCGAGCGGCCGGGCAAGACGGTCTGGGCGGAGCTCGCCGCGCCCGCGTGATCGATCCGCGGGATTCGCGCGTGAACGGCTTCCCGTACGACGCGTGAACGGCTTCCTGTACGAACGGAACGAACGGCTCAGGGCCCGCACCGACCGGTGCGGGCCCTGAGCCGTAGGGGCTGTCCGTGTCAGCGGACGTCGCCCATGAGCTTCTTGACCTTGCCGCGGTACATGAAGACCGCGACACCCGCGAGGACCGCGAGCGCTGCCTGGAGCGCCACCACCGAGTTGCCGTTGAGTTCGACACCCGCGAGGGACAGCAGCCCCGTGGTGCAGTCGCCGGCGGTCACGGCCAGGAACCAGACACCCATCATCTGGCTGGCGTACTTGGCCGGGGCCATCTTGGTGGTGACAGAGAGGCCGACCGGGGAGAGGGTCAGCTCGCCGACGGTCTGCACGAAGTAGATCGCGACCAGCCACATCGCGGCGGCCTTGTGGCCGTCGCCCGCGATGGCCAGGGGCGCCAGGAACAGGAAGAACGACGCACCGACCAGCACCAGACCGGAGCTGAACTTCACGATCGTGCTCGGCTCCTTGCCCCGCCGGTTCAGCGCCATCCAGAAGGCCGCGAAGACCGGGGCCAGCGCCATGATCAGGACCGGGTTGACCGACTGGTACCAGGAGACCGGGAAGTCCCAGCCGAGCACCGAGTTCTCCGCGGACGAGTCGGCGAAGATCGCCAGGGTCGAACCACCCTGGTCGTAGATCATCCAGAAGATGGCGGCGGCCACGAAGAACCAGATGTAGCCGGACATCTTCGCCTGCTCCGTCTTGCTGAGCTCCTTGTCGCGCTTGATGCGCGCCAGGACCATGACGGGGATGACGAGACCGGCGACCGTGATCGGGACCAGCAGCCAGTTCAGCGTGTAGACGCCGGTGACGACCGTGCCGATGTAGAAGACGGCCGCGATGCCCAGCCAGATCATCGACTTGCGCAGTGTGGAGGCGCGCTCGTCGGCGGAGAGCGGCTTGGGCACGACGAGGCTGCGCTCGTCCAGGTGGCGGGTGCCGAGCAGGAACTGGGCGACACCGAGTGCCATGCCGAGGGCGGCCAGG
The DNA here is from genome assembly GCF_040650935.1 of Streptomyces sp. NPDC048565. Lineage (NCBI taxonomy): Bacteria > Bacillati > Actinomycetota > Actinomycetes > Kitasatosporales > Streptomycetaceae > Streptomyces > Streptomyces sp. NPDC048565. The sequence continues at coordinate 1,535 of NZ_JBEZIH010000008.1, read as the reverse complement.
GCGAAGCCCAGGTGCCAGCTCACGTTCTCGCCGACGGTGCCGATGGTCAGCGGGGCGAAGAAGGCACCGAGGTTGATGCCCATGTAGAAGATCGTGAAGCCACCGTCACGGCGGGGGTCGTCGGGGCCGTCGTAGAGATGGCCGACCATCGTCGAGATGTTGGCCTTCAGCAGACCGGAACCGATCGCCACGAGGCCGAGGCCCGCGAAGAAGGTGCCCTCGGAGGGCAGCGCCAGCACCAGGTGGCCGAGCACGACGACGCCGCCCGCGATGGCGACGGTCTTGCGGGGGCCCCAGACGCGGTCGCCGATCCAGCCGCCGGGCATCGTGAGGAGGTACACCAGCGACAGGTAGACCGAGTAGATCGCGGTGGCGGTGGCGGGGTTCATGTGAAGCCCGTTGGGAGCGATCAGGTAGAGCGGGAGAAGGGCGCGCATGCCGTAATAGCTGAAACGCTCCCACATCTCCGTCATGAAGAGAGTGGCCAGGCCGCGGGGGTGGCCGAAGAAGGTCTTCTCCGCACCAGGAGTGCTGGCCGAGTCCTTCGTCAGGCTGGACGCCATGGTCGATCCTTGCTGGTCGGGACGCGCCGCCTCGTGAGCGGTGGGCGCCCGGTGGGGGGTGGCCGGCACCGGGCGGACACGCCCCGACCCCCGACGCCTCGAGGGATCCGATCCGCCCACAGCTCCGTAGGGAGCTCAGGGGCGGGATCGTGGGACAGACCGCTCCGGGATCCACGCCCGGCACGCGTCCTCGCGCTCCGGGCCCGGCCCACAGGTCATTCACTGGTCGGGGCCGGCGGGAACCGGCCCGTATACAAAAGAGACCCTTGGCGCTAAAAGCTGCCCAAAGGTCCTTCGGTGGTGCAACAGGCGTCAAGCAACCATACGACACGACACGCGGGAATATGGAAGGACTTGAGACATGGATCACAGGCGGGTATGGAACCACGCTCCCATATTCAAAGGGAGATGCCCGATTCGTGGCCCTGACCCGCAGGGCTCACCCGGTGCCGCACCCCACAAGGCCTGCGCGGACTACCATCACTCCATGACCCGTGTACTGCTCGCCGAGGACGACGCATCCATCTCGGAGCCACTGGCCCGCGCCCTGCGTCGTGAGGGTTACGAGGTCGAGGTCCGTGAGGACGGCCCGACCGCCCTCGACGCCGGACTCCAGGGTGGTATCGACCTGGTCGTCCTCGACCTGGGGCTGCCCGGGATGGACGGCCTCGAGGTCGCCAGGCGACTGCGGGCCGACGGCCACGCCGTGCCGATCCTGGTGCTCACCGCCAGGGCCGACGAGGTCGACACGGTGGTCGGCCTGGACGCAGGGGCCGACGACTACGTCACCAAGCCCTTCCGCCTCGCCGAGCTCCTCGCCCGGGTCCGCGCCCTGTTGCGCCGCGGCGCAACCGAGCCCGCCCCGCAGCCCGCCACACACGGCGTCAGGATCGACGTCGAGTCCCACCGTGCGTGGATGGGTGACGAGGAACTCCAGCTCACCGCAAAGGAGTTCGACCTCCTGCGGGTCCT